>JAYVXB010000738.1:0-10870 GCA_043785585.1 Deltaproteobacteria bacterium
CCGGCCGTCAGCGCGTCCGCCTCGTCGGCACCGTCCGTGCCGTCCGCGCGCGCGAAGCCGCCGACGCAGGCCGCGCCCGCGCGTCCCGTAGTAAAGCCCGACACGCCACCGACGTCGGCGCCTGCCGACGACATGTCACGCAACCCGTATCGCTGAAGCTCTCTTCGATGCGGACACTCGCGCTCCTCGTCGTTGCGCTCGCGGCGTGCGTCGGCGCGAGCGGTGCGGACATCGAGCCTCGGTATGCCGCGGTGCGGAGCACCTTCGTCGCGATGGGGATGGCGCCGATCGGCGACGCGCATCGCGGGGTGCTCGCTCGCGGAGCGATCGCGCGCGTGCCGCTCGCGCTCGACGCGGCGTGCGCGACGATCGTGGCCGTCGGAGGCGAAGGGGTGCGCGACGTCGAGCTCTCGCTGCTCGATCCGAGCGGGCGATCGATCGGGCGCGCAGCGACGCACGAGCCGCAAGCGACGCTACGCGCGTGCGTCGACATCGCGGGTGCGTACACGGTCGTCGTGCGGATGGTCGATGGCGCGGGCGCGTACGTCGCGGCGGCGTGGTCCGGCGGCACGGGCGCCGTCGTGGTCGCGCCCTCCGCCGTCGCGTCGAGCGTCCCGGACGTCCACGCGACCGGAACGTGCGACGCACCGTTCCCGCTCGCCGCCGGTAGCGTCTCGGGCAACACGTCGCGCGGATCGAGCGAGCACCACGGATCGTGCGGACGCAACAGCGCGAAAGAGATCATCTACCAAGTGCGCATCGCGACCCGAACGCACGTTCGCGCGACGGTGCACGCGCAGTTCGACACGATCCTCTACCTCCGAAAAGGGAGCTGCGACGACGTCGCCGGCGAGATCGCGTGCAACGACGACGCGCCAGGCGGCGGCGGATCGGCCATCGACGCGTTCCTCGATCCGGGCGCGTATTTTCTGTTCGTCGACGCGCTCGGCAAGGACGAAGGCCCGTATCGTCTCGCCGTCGAGCTGAAGGAGGTGCCGCCCGTCGCCGAGATTTGCAGACACGCGCGGACGCTGTCGTTCGGATCGCCGGTCGGTGGGACGACCGTGGGCGCCTTCGACAACGCGAGCGCGACGTGCGGGGAGGGGGCGCCCGGGCTCGACGTGCCGTTCAAGCTCGATGTTCCGCGGCGCGCGCGCGTTCGCGTCGTCGAGCGATCCGACGACGTGCGTCCGGTCGTGCACGTTCGGCGTGTCTGCGCGGACGACGCGAGCGAGGTCGCGTGCAGCGCGCATGGCGCGTCTCCCGAGGAGGCGGCGTTCGTCGGCGTGCTCGATCCGGGCGCGTACGCCGTGTTCGCGGACGCGACGGCGCGCGACGTCGCCGGCCGCTACACGCTCCGCGCGGAGATGGCGCTGGAGCAGGGAAGCGGTGTCGCGGGCGACGGTTGCTCGGACGCCGCGCCGCTCTCTGCACCCGACAAACCCACCGGCGACACCTTTCTCGCGCGCGACGACGTCGCGGGGAGCTGCGGCGGCGGCGGCGCCCCCGACGTCGTCTACCGCGTCGACATCGCGCGCCGCACGCGCTTCGCCGCGCAAGTCGAGAGCGAGGAGGGGCGACACATCCTGGTCCTGTCGCGCGCGTGCGGCGATCGGTCGGCGGAGATCGCGTGCGCGGCGCGGATCGACGAAGCCCTCGCGCCCGGCGTCTACTTCCTCGCCGTCGACGGCGCGACGCCGAGCTCGTTCGGCCGGTTCACGCTCGACGTCCGCGCGCGCGACATCGGCGCGCAAGAGACCGCGTGCAAGAGTCCGCCATTGCTCGTCGCCGGCAAGCCGCTGACCGCCTCTACCTCCGGCGCGGGCGACAAGTTCACGACGACGTGCGGTGGTCGCGAGGACGCGCCCGGCACGGGTGACCGCGTCTACCGGATGTCGCTCGCGCAGAAATCGCACGTGCAGATCCTTCTGGCGACGCCGACCTGGGACGGCGTGGTCGCGCTCCGTCGGAGCTGCGTCGACGTCGCGGCGTCGCCGCGGTCGTCCGAGCTCCGCTGCAACAACGACGTGGGCGATGCGCACCACTCGAAAATCGACATGACGATCGATGCCGGCGTGTACTTCGTCGTCGTCGACGGCCACTCTGCGGGCGACGAAGGCCCCTTCACTTTGGAGTACAAGGTCCTACCGTGATCGCCATGCCTTTGCTCTCGACGGTGCTCGTAGACAGGATCGTGGATCTCGCGCTCGCCGAGGATCTCAGCGCCGGCGACGTGACGACCGAGGCGTGCATCGACGCCGAGACGGTCGCGGTCGCGCACGCCGTCGCACGAAAAGAGATGATCGTCTGCGGAGGGCCGGTCTTCGCGCGCGTCTTCGAGCGCGTGGATCCGTCGACGAAGGTCGAGCTTCGCGAAGCCGAAGGCGCACGCGTCACCCGCGGCGCGCGGCTCTGGACGGCGAGGGGACGTGCGCGCTCGCTCTTGATGGCCGAGCGCGTCGCGCTCAACCTCGTGCAGCGGATGAGCGGCGTCGCGACGGCGACGCGTACGTACGTCGACGCGCTCCCCGCCGGCTCGACGACGCGGATCACCGACACGCGGAAGACGACGCCCGGCCTGCGCGTCCTCGAGCGCTACGCCGTTCGCGTCGGCGGCGGTCACAACCATCGCGACCACCTCGGTGCCGCTGTCCTCATCAAGGACAACCACGTCGTGGCGTGCGGCGGCGTTGCTCGCGCGATCGAGCGCGCGCGCGCGTACGCGACGCACACGTGCAAGATCGAGTGCGAGGTCGACACGCTCGCGCAGCTCGACGAGGCGCTCGCTGCCGGCGCGGACATCGTCCTCCTCGACAACATGGACACGCCGACCGTCGCCGAAGCCGTGCGTCGCACGCGCGCTCGGCCGGCCCCACGCGCGCTCCTCGAAGCGTCGGGCAACATCACGCCCCTGCGAGTTACCGAGCTCGCCACCGCCGGCGTCGACGCGATTTCCGTCGGCGCGCTCACGCACTCCACGCAGGCTTGCGACATCGGCCTCGACTTCGAGTCGTGAGCGTCGCGAAGGATCTCGAGCGCGCGGCGGAGGCGATCGCGCTTCGACGCATCGCGCTCGGCGCGCCGCTTCATCTACTCGACGGGACGACGTCGACGAACGACGAGGCGAAGCGCGCCGCGAAGGAAGGCGCGCCTCACGGTTCGACGTGGGTCGCGGAGTCGCAGAGCGCTGGTCGCGGCAGGCAAGGGCGCTCATGGATCGCGGCGCGCGGCGAGTCGCTCCTCTTTTCGGTCATCGTGCGCGTCCCCTGCGCGCCGGCGCGTCTTCCGCCGCTCTCGCTCGTCGTCGGGCTCGCGGTGCGCGACGCGATCGCGCGCGTCGTCCCGGATGCGGCCGTCCGGATCAAGTGGCCGAACGACGTCGTCGTCGGTGATGGCCGTCGCAAGATCGCGGGCGTGCTCGTCGAAGCGACGCTCTCGGGCGCGAACGTCGACGCGATCGTCGTCGGCGTCGGCGTCAACGTGCACACGCGTGCGTTTCCCGACGAGATCGCCGCGCTCGCGACGTCGGTCGCGCTCGCGGGCAATGACGGCGCCGACCGCGCGGAGATCCTCGCCGACATCCTCGCGTCACTCGATCGCGACGTGCCGATCGCTGCCGCGCGCGGGCTCGTCGCCGTGCACGCACGACTCTCCGCTGTCGATGCGCTGCGCGGCGAACGCGTCCGCAGCGAGACCTCCGAAGGGACGGCGGAGGGCATCGACGTCGAAGGCCGTCTCTCGGTGCGCACCGACGCCGGCGCGCTCGAGCGATGGAGCTCTGGCGAAGCTCACTTACTGCGTGCAGCAGAAGCCGGTCCCGCCGAGCGGTGACGGGGTGACGACGTCGCAGTTGTAGCCAGGGATCGGCGGGTTCGGCGCGCCGTTGCCGCACGTGATGGTGCCGCTGTCGAGGGGCCCGCCGCTGTCGGGGGGCCCGGCGCTGTCGGGCGCGCTGCTGTCCACCACGGTGCCACCGTCGCCACTGAAGAGGCTCGTCCCCGAGATGCACATGCATCCGTAGAAGTTCGGCTTGCCCGCGTGACCGGCGCAGAGCACGTCGCCGCTGGTGTCGCGCGAAGGCGGTCCGGATCCGCACGTCTCGTTCGCGCAGCCGTTGAAGATGACGCCGCACGAGTATCCTTTCATCGCGCAGCTCGTCGTCGGCGTGCAGTTCATGTTGACGCAGCTGTGCCCGCTGCACACTTGCTGCATGCTGCTGCACGTGCTCCCGCAGTCGAGCGTGCCCCCGCAACCGTCCGGCCCGCTGCCGCACACCCAGCCGAGCTGACCGCACGTCGACGGAACGCAGACGCATTTGTTGGTCGCGTCGCACTTGTCGTTGGTGCCGGCGCACCTCCCGCAATCGAGGATCCCCCCGCAGCCGTCCGAAGGCATGCCGCACTGCGCGCCGATCTGCGCGCACGTCTTCTTCGTGCACGTGCCGGGACCGCAGCGATGGTCCATCCCCGCGCCGCCGTCGAGCGCCGCGCCGCCGCACGTGAATCCGTTCGTGCAGGTGCCGCAGTTGAGCGGCTTGCCGCACCCATCGACGGTGTCACCGCACGTGAAGCCGAGACCGAAGCACGTCTTCGGCGTGCAGCGACACGCGTGGTCGGTCTGGCAATCGAAGTTCGCGACGTGGCACGCGCCGCAGTCGAGCGCCTTGCCGCATCCGTCGTCGGCCTTGCCGCACGCGAAGCGCTGGCTCGCGCACGTCTTCGGCACGCAGCCCGCGGCGTCCCCGCCGGTGTCCGCGACGACGCTGCCGTCGCTCGCGCCCGAGTCGAGCGCGCCGGGCACCGAGGTGAATGAGTCGCCGCCACACGCGACGAAGACCGCCGCAGGAATCAAGAAGAGCCACGGCAAGACGAAGCTACGCATACTTGAATTGTGCACGCACTCCGTGGGGCGACGCAACGTACGTGGATCGGCTACAACCGTGACCATGGCGTCATGCTCCAAGCCGGGTTGCTCGGGCGCGCTCGAGGACGGCTACTGCAATGTTTGCGGAATGGCCGGCGCAGCGGGAGCCGGCGGCGGAACGTCGCCGATCGGCGCGACCGCTTCGACCGGATCGTCGCGGACTGGCTCCGCGCGGTCGGGTCGCACGCCGTCGACGCGAAGCGCGCGCAGCTCGCGTTCGTCACGAAGCTCGCGCTCGACGCGCACCGGCTCGGGCCGCACGGGTCGCACCGCTCGCGCGCTCGGAAGCGTCCCGCTCGCGCGCCCGCCGCTCCCTCCGCAGGATCCGCTCGCCGCGATCGTCCCCGGCACCGTCCCCGAGCGAAAGCGATTCTGCTCGAACTGCGAAGCGAAGCTCACGCGCGAGAACGGCTTCTGCCCCAAGTGCGGCCAAGAGTACTCGTTCATCCCGACGCTCAACCCGGGCGACATGGTCGCGGGCAAATACGAGATCAAAGGGACGATCGCGTTCGGCGGCCTCGGATGGATCTACCTCGGGCTCGACACGGTGCTCTCGCGCTGGGTCATCATGAAGGGGTTATTGAACTCCAAAGATCCGCACATGGTCGAGGTCGCGGTCAAAGAGCGCGAGTACCTCGCCTCGGTGAAGCACCCGAACATCGTCGGCATCTACGACTTCATCACGCAAGGGAGCGAAGGCTTCATCGTGATGGAGTACGTCAACGGCAAGACGCTGATGACTCTCCGCAAGGAGAAGGGCGGGCCGCTCCCGCCCGCGGAAGCGATCTCGTACATCCTCGAGATCCTGCCGGCGTTCGGGTACCTGGACGATTGCGATCTCGTCTACTGCGACTTCAAGCCCGAGAACGCGATGGTCGAGGAAGAGACGGTCAAGCTGATCGATCTCGGCGCGGTGCGACAAGCGACCGACGTCGGCGGCGACATCTACGGATCGAAGGGGTACACGGCGCCCGAGGCGCACGACAAACCGTCGCCGCTGTCGGACCTCTACAGCCTCGCGCGCGCGCTCGCGATGCTCGTCGCGAGCTTCGACTTCCAAGGGAAGTACGAGACGTCGCTGCCGCCACCGGAGGAGTGCGAGGTCTTCGCGAAGAACGAAGCGCTCTATCGCTTCTTGCTCAAGGCCACGCGGACGAAGCCCGAGGAGCGATTTCAGAGCGCGGCGGAGATGGCCGAGCAGCTGGTCGGCGTTCTCCGGCACACGGTCGGCGCAGGGGACATCGGGCCGATCGAGAGCGCGCTCTTCGATCCCGACAGCGATCGCGGGATCGACGCCGGCGTCGACGCCGAGCTCTCGCACCGCGCGCACGACGGCATCCCGCGCCTCAAAGTCGACCGCGAAGACATGGCCGCGAACGTGATCCTCGCGGCGGGTGCGGTCGGCGATCCCGAGAAGCGCCTCAAGATGTTCGAGCGCGCGCTGACGACGTATCCGGGATCGCTCGAGCTGAAGCTGCGTCGTCTCGACGAGCTGGTCTCGCTCGGGCAGTGGGCCGAGGCGGAGCTCGGGCTCGCGTCGGTTCAGGCCGAGGCGCCGAACGATTGGCGGCTCGCGTGGTACCGCGGGCGATCGCTTCTCGCGCAAGGCAAGACCGTCGAGACGCTGCAGACGTTCCACGCGATCTTGGACGAGCTCCCCGGCGAGCTCGCGCCAAAGCAAGCGCTCGGCCGCGCGTACGAAGCGCACGGCGAGCTCGATCGCGCGATCGGTTACTACGACGCGGTCTCGAAGGCCGATCCGACGTTCACGAGCGCGGCCTTCGGGCTCGCGCGCTGCCTCGAGAAGAAGAGAGACAAAGCGGGCGCGGCCGAGGCGTATCGGCGCGTGCCGTCGACGTCGAGTCGGTTCGGCGCCGCGCAGATGGCGCTCGCGCGGCTGCTCGTGTCCGCGCAGCTCGGGCCGCTCACGAACGACGAGCTGACGGGGGCGAGCGACGCGGTCGAAGCGCTCGCGGGGATCATGGAGGGGCTCGAGGTGCATCGCCTCCGCGCCGACGTCCTCATTGCGGCCGCGACGCACGTCGAGAAGACGAAGCGCGGCGGCAGCGACGCGCGCGTCCTCGGGATGCCGCTGGTGGGTCGCGATCTGCGACGCGCCGCGGAGGCAGAGCTGCGGACGTGCGCGCGCATCGTCGGGAACGACGACGAGCGCATTCGATTCGTCGACGAAGCGAACCGCATAAGGCCCGTGACGTGGACGTGAGCGCGCTAGACTGGCGCTCGTGAGGCGGTGTCCGAAGTGCGACGCGACGACGGAGACGGACGACGTCTTCTGCGAGACGGACGGCGCCAGGCTCATCGATCCGGCCGAGCATCCGGCGGTGACAATCGAAGCGCCGCGCATGTCGGACCCTGCGATCGTCGCCGTGGCGTCTCAGCGCGAAATCGCGCCGACGCTCTACGCGAAGTGCCCCGCGTGCGGCGCCGCCGAGCCGGACGAAGGCGACGGTTACTGCTCGTCGTGCGGCCATCGCCTCGCGGGGAATCGAGCGACGCCGCCGCTCATCCCGATCGGCGCGAAGATCGCAGGCAGCGAAGTGATCGCCGCGCGCGCCGCGGACGACTTCGTCGTGCGCGGGCCACACGGCGAGCTCACCGTCGCGATCGGCTCGGTATCAGCGGTCGCGGCGGAAGCGGCAGCGCTCGCGGCGCTCGGTGGCGTGGCGCCCTTTCCGAAGCTCGTCGAGCACGGTGACGATCCGCGGCACGGCAGCTTCGTCGCGATGGCATCGCCACCCGCGAGCGCTCGGCGTCTCGCTGACGTCGCGCCGACGTTGTCGCTCGACGCCGCGCTGACGCTGTTGCAGCGCGTGCTCGACGCGGCGGAGGCAGTCGAGCGCGCGGGCTTCGACTGGCTGCCGGAGCACGGCGATCTCTGGGTGCTCGAAGACGGCACGCTCACGTCATCGCGGTTGCGCGGAGCACTCCTGCTCTCGAAGGGATCGCACCTCGATGCGCGTGCGTTGTGCGAAGCGATCGGCGTCGCGTTCTTGCCGGAGCCGCTGATCCGGACGACGCCGCGCCTCCTTCGTGCGCTCGTCGCGCACCGCCTCGTCGATCCGGACGCGAACCGCACCGTCGACGATTTGCGCGCCGAGATCATCGCCGCCGCCGCACGCGCCGCCGCCACGCCTCCCCCGCACGATCGAGCGCTCGGCGCGCTCTGCGACGGTGGCCTCAAGCGCGATCACAACGAGGACGCGTGCGCGGTCGCGACGGGCGAGACGAACGGCGATCGCTGGACGGTCCTCGTCGTGTGCGACGGCGTCTCGTCGTCGACACGCGCGGAGGAAGCCTCGGCGATCGCGTCGAAGACGGCGTGCGACGCGCTCGCGCATTTCGCGCGCTCGGGCGATCTCGCGTTCGAGGCCGCGACCGCGGCGATGAGCCAAGCGATCCGCGCCGCGCACCTCGCGGTGTGCGCGACGAAGATCGATCACGCGGGCGCCGAGCCACCGGGCACGACGATCGTCGCGGGCTTCGTCTACCGACGTCGCCTCACCGTCGGCTGGGTCGGCGACAGCCGCGCGTACTGGGTCTCGACGACCGGCGCGGAGCTTCTCACGCGCGATCACTCGTGGGCGAACGAGGCGGTCGCGCGAGGCGAGATGACCGAGGCCGAGGCGATGCGCGCGCCGCTCGCGCACGCGCTGACCAAGTGCCTCGGCCCGCTCGAGGTCGGCGACATCCCGCACGAGATCGAGCCCGAGGTGCGCGCGCGCGACCTCCCCGGGCCGGGCCACATCGTCCTCTGCAGCGACGGCCTCTGGAACTACTTTCCCAGCGCCGTCATGGTCGCCGAGCTCGTTCGCGCGGCCGGCCGCGACGCGCACGCCGAGTCCATCGCGCGACAGCTCGTGAACCACGCCCTCGCGCGCGGCGGCGGCGACAACGTGACGGTCGCCGTATTCGCGCACGAGCTCTCCTGAATCACGAGACACGCGCTCCCGAAGGTCGCGCAGGCCTGATAATCTCGAGCCAACGCCATGGCCTTCAAGATCGAAGCATTCCAAAACCGATTTCTCTCGCCGGGCCAGACGCGCGTCGACGCGATCCTGACGGTCACCGCCGGGGCCGACGTCGGTGCGGGCGGCGGCGGGCCGCTCGTCATCGGGTTCATCATCGACAAGTCGGGCTCGATGGCCGGCGAGCGGATCGAATCGGTGAAGCGCGCCGTGTCGCAAGCGATCGCGATGCTCCCGGAGTCGGCGTGGTTCTTCGTCGTCGTCTTCGACGCGACGTCGCAAGTGCTGGTCCACGAGCTTCAGGCCACGGAGACGAACAAGCAGATCGCCTCGCGCTCGCTCTCGCAGCTCACGGCGGGCGGCGGCACCGCGATGTCGACGGGGATCGCGGCGGCGCGCGGCCTCTTCCAACGCGCGCCGAGCGCAATTCACCAAGCGATCTTCCTCACCGACGGAAAGAACGAATCCGAATCGGCGGGCAACGTCACCGCGCAGCTCCGCGCGAGCGAAGGGCTCTTTCAGTGCGACTGCTGGGGCGTCGGCACCGACTGGCGCGTCGGCGAAGTGCAGGAGATCGCACGCGAGCTCCTCGGTAAAGCTGCGCTCGTCCCCGACCCTGCCGGGATCGAAGCGGCGTTTCGAACCGCGATCGAGAAGGCGAGCGCGAAGACGATGAAGGACGTGCGGCTGCGTCTCTGGACACCGCAAGGCGCACAGATGTCGTTCGTCAAGTCGGTCAACCCGACGATCGAGGACATGACGCAGAAGGCGAAGGTGGTCTCGCCGCAGGTGCGCGAATACATGACGGGCGCGTGGGGCGCGGGCGAGACGCGCGATTTTCACGTCGCGATCGACGTGAAGCCAGGCGGCGTGAACGACGAGATGCTCGCGGCGCGACCGAGCGTCGTCTACCTCGAGTCGGGAGTCGATCACGGCATGGGATGGGTCGAGAAAGAGGTGAAGCCTGCAGAGGCGCGCCTCTTCGCGACGTGGACCGCCGACGAGTCTCTGTCGTCGCGAATCGATCGCCACGTCGCTCACTACACGGGCCAGGACGATCTCGCGCAGGCGATCCAGCAAGGTATGGAGCAGCGCGAGCAGGGGAACGAGGCCGCCGCGACACAGCTGCTCGGACGCGCGGTGAAGATCGCGCACTCGTCGGGGAATTCCGAGATGACCCAGCGCCTTGCGAAGGTGGTGGAGGTCGTCGACGCATCGCAAGGGACGATTCGCCTGAAGAAGAAGGTCGACAAAGCCGCGGCGATGGATCTCGAGCTCGAGTCGCGAACGACCAAGCGCGTTGCGAAAAAAGCCAAGCCCGAAGGGGGCGCGACGACATGAGCGCGGGTCCTGGCGCTCGTCCAGGTCTGACCTGCTCCGCAGGCCACGCCTCCGATGAGCTCGACTACTGCTCGGTGTGCGGCGTGGCGATGCCGACGGCGGCCGCGTCGCGTGCGTCCGATCCGCTCGCGGCCGGTCCGGGCGCGAAGGCATCGGGGCCGGCGTGCCCCGCATGCGGCGAGCCGCGCGCCGACATCGACGCGCGCTTCTGCGAGGTGTGTCGCTTCGATTTCATCAAGCGCGCACCGGGCCCCGCGCCCGTCGCGTCGCGCGCGTCGGCGCCATCGCCGTCTCCATCGCCATCGCCGGCTCCTGTACTCGCCGCGCCGATCGCCCAATGGGAGATCGTCCTCACGATCGATCCGTCGCTCGACGACGAGCCCGATCCGTCCGCGCCGCCGCCGAGCGATCCGGAGCGGATCTTTCCTGTCGAAGTCGCCGAGATGCTCGTCGGTCGGCGCGACGACAAGCAGAACATTCGCCCGGCGGTGCCGCTGAACGATCCAGGCGCGTCGCGCCGTCACGCGAAGTTCTTGCGCAACGCCGACGGCTCCGTGTCGCTCCAGGATCTCGCATCGATGAACGGGACGAAGCTGAACGGCGTCGACGTCGTGTCCGGA
>JAYVXB010000739.1:0-10861 GCA_043785585.1 Deltaproteobacteria bacterium
CGAGGCGGTGCTCGCGCATACGAGCGGCAACAAGAACCAGGCCGCGAAGATCCTCGGGATCGATCTCTCCACGCTCTATCGATGGCAGCAGAAATGGGCGGAGTCGCCGTAATCGTCGCATGCCGTCGGCCATGCTTGCGGGCGAGGTCGGCAGCCCGCAGGAATGGCAATCCCGCGAAGAACCTTGGATATCGTAATTCGCAATCTGCAAAACTCCCGGGTTTTGCAATTTGCAAATCGATCGCGCGCCGCAGTGCGTTGACGCGCGTGCCCTTTGGCAGGTGCTCTTCCAGCCGGTCGTCCTCGATGTGCTCGCCGATCTGGCGCCGTACGCCGCGGCTGCGGGGGGACCTCATCTGCGAGATGCCGGCGGGGCTTCCGGACGCCTGGGCAGACTGCCACCGCATCACGCAGGTGATCACCAATCTGGTCTGCAACGGCATCAAGTTCTCGCGCCCCGGGGGCCGCGTCGTTGCCCGCGCCGACGTGACGCCGCGTGAGACCGCCGTGACCATCGCCGACACCGGCATCGGGATCCCACCGGAGCATCTCCCGCATGTCTTCGAGCGGTTCTGGAAGGGTGTGGCCGGGTCGAACCGCGGCTCTGGGCTGGGCCTCGCCCAACCAGGTCGTCACGCAGTGGGGCGCCGTCTTCGGCGATGACGTCCTCGCTGCGGCCATCCTCGATCGCCTACTTCATCCGGCCGGCGGACTTTCGCGCAAGCGCGCAAACCGTGCGTGAAAGCGCAATCCGCGCGCGTTCGGTGTTCCGCCGCGGGCTCGCGATGTCGCAGAGCGCTCATCGCTTTGCGCCGAGCTCTTTCAGCTCGCGATCCATCTCCATCAAGCAAAAGTTTCGCCGCGCGATCCGCTGGCAAGGGGCCGCTCAGGAAAGCCACACAGGAACTTCACGCGTGCGCCTCTCTGCGGGGCCCCTGGGCCGTACCCGCCGCTTTTTTTTAGCCGGCGCACCGAGGCACGGGTGTTGCGTTGGCTTGGTGTGGTGCGTCGAAACAAACGACGACGTGCAAGAGCGCTGAGGAACCATGACCTCGATCCTCGTCACACCGGAACAGGTCTCGCGCGCCGCGCCGGTGCGACGCCGTGGGCCGAGCTGGGGCGTCGTCTTGCTAATCGCACTTGCGACGGCAGGGGGAGGCACGCTCCTCGGTACGCGGTTGCATCGCGCGGCGGTCGCGCCGCCGCTCGCACCCGTAGAGAGCAGCGGCATGGCCGGAATGCCGGGACTGACGAACGAAGCGCCTGCGCCGCCACCGGTAGCCGGGCCAAAAGCGGTCTACGTCTCCTCGGCGCGCCAACAGCTCGTTGGCGTTCGTACCGGCCCAGTTGTCCGCCAACGCGTTGAGGGAACCGTTCGCACCGTCGGGATGCTCGCCTACGACGAGACACGCACCGCCCAGATTCACACGAGAGTGGCAGGCTGGGTGGAGCAACTCTTCGTGGATTACGTCGGAAAGTCGGTCCACCGCGGACAAGCCCTGTTCGCCGTCTACAGCCCCGATCTCGTAACAGCGCAAGCGGACTACCTCATCGCCATGCGCGCGCGGCAGCAAGTCGCAGGTGGCCCTCTTCCCGACGCGAAGGCTGCGGCCGATGCGCTCATTGGGGCGTCGCGAGAACGATTGAAACGTTGGGAGGTCTCGGACGCTCAGATCGCGGACCTCGAACGCACCGGGCACGCGAGTCGAACTGTGACGCTGTCTTCTCCGTTCGACGGCGTGGTGCTCGAGAAAACCGCATTCGCCGGCCAGTACGTCACTCCCGACATGGCGTCATTCAAAGTCGCGGACCTCTCGACGATCTGGGTCATCGGTCAGATGTTCGAGTACGAAGCCACCCGCGTTCACTCCGGCGACGTGATCGACGTGGAGTTCCCGTACGACCAGGCTGGCAAGCTCGAGGCACGCGTCGACTTCGTGTATCCCGAAGTCGATCCTCAGACGCGCCGCGTCCGCTTTCGCGCGCTCCTCAAGAACGCCGACCACAAGCTCAAGCCCGACACCTACGTGACGCTCGTCTGGCACGGCGAAGCCGTCGACCGCGTCGTCGTTCCGAAAGAGGCCGTGATCGACACGGGCGAGCGCAAGTACGTCCTGCTCTCGATCGGGGACGGCTACTTCGAGCCGCGTGACGTCCATCTCGGTCCCCCTGCGGGTGAGTTCTATCCGGTCGTCGCGGGCGTCGCTGAGGGCGACCGCGTCGTTACGTCGGCTCAGTTCCTCATCGACTCGGAGACGAACCTGATGGCGGCCATGCAGAACATGGCGTTGAGCATGCCCGGGATGGACGTGGGCGAAAAGAAGCCCGCTTCGTCCGCAAGCTCGTTGCCCTCGTCGTTCGCACTACCGGGCATGCGTGGAGGGCCGATGCCCGCGCCAAGTCAGCCTCCTCGTGCTCCCGCGCCGCCTCGGAAGGCCGAGCCCATGCCCTCACGCATGCCTGACATGCCAGGAATGCCGGGGATGCCCGGCAGGAAGCCGTCGTCCGGCGGGCACGAGTAGGAGCCGTGACTCCGTGATCGAAAAGCTCATCGCATTCAGCGCGCGTAGCGCGTTCCTGGTCGTGATGCTCATCGTCGCCATCGTGGGCGGCGGTGTGTGGGCGCTCAAGCGCACGCCGATCGACGCGATTCCCGACCTCTCCGACGTGCAAGTCATCATCATGACCGACTGGGAGGGGCGGAGCCCGACCTTGGTCGAAGACCAAGTCACTTATCCGATCGTCACGGCACTCATCTCCGCGCCGAGCGTGAAGGTCGTTCGCGGATTTTCGTACTTCGACGTCTCGTTCGTTTACGTCATCTTCGAGGACGGCACCGATCCGTACTGGGCACGCACCCGCGTCCTCGAGTACCTGAGCTCCCTTCAAGGCCGTCTTCCCGAAGGCGTTCGACCACAGCTCGGACCCGACGCAACCGGCGTGGGATGGGGTTTCGAGTACGCGCTCGTCGACAAGACGGGAAAGCGCGACCTCGCCCAGCTCCGCTCGCTCAACGACTGGCACGTCCAGTACTGGCTTCGCAGTGTGCCCGGCGTCGCCGAGGTCGCGCCGTACGGCGGCTTCGTCAAGCAGTACCAGATCGAGATCGATCCAAACGCCCTCAGCGCCTACAAGATCCCAATCGACACGGTGGTCACCGCCGTGCGCAAGAGTAACAACGACGTCGGCGGACGCGTCGTCGAGTGGACCGGCCGCGAGTACATGGTCCGCGGGCGCGGCTACATCAAACAAGTCTCCGACATCGAACAGGTCGCCCTCGGCGCGCGATCCGATGGAACGCCCATCCTCGTGAGCGACGTGGCACGCGTTCAGATCGGCCCCGAGATCCGGCGGGGTGTGGCGGACCTCAATGGTGAAGGCGACGTGGCTGCCGGAATCGTCGTCATCCGTCAAGGCGTCGACACCTACGGCGTCATTCAGAACCTCAAGAAGGCCATCAAAGAGAAGGTGCAGCCCGCGCTGCCCGACGGCGTCGAGATCGTCGCGACCTACGATCGCTCCGGACTCATCGAGCGATCCATCGACACGCTCAAAGAGAAGCTCGTCGAAGAGATCATCATCGTGTCGCTCGTCTGCATCATCTTTCTCTGGCATCTGCGGAGCGCCTTCGTCGCCATCCTGACCTTGCCTCTGTCGATCCTGCTGGCGTTCATCGCGATGCACGCGCTCGGCTTGGGGGCAAACATCATGAGCCTCGGCGGTATCGCGATTGCGGTCGGTGCCATGATCGATGCGTCGATTATCATGATTGAGAATGCCCACAAGCACATCGAGCACGACACGACGGGCCGTCCGCGCCGCGAGATCGTGATCGAGGCCGCGCAGCAGGTCGGCCGCCCGCTCTTCTTCTCGCTGCTCATCATTACTGTTTCGTTTCTCCCTATTTTCTCCCTCGAAGCGCAAGAGGGGCGCCTCTTTCATCCGCTCGCCTTCACCAAATCTTTCGCGATGGGCTTTGCCGCGCTGACCTCGGTCCTCATCGTGCCTTTCCTGATGGTGGCGTTCATCCGCGGGAACATTCCCAAGGAGGAGAAGAACCCCATCAACCGCTTTCTGATGTGGGCCTACGACCCGTTCGTGCGCTTCGTCCTGCGCCACCGGGCCGCGACGCTGATCGCCGCAGCGGCGCTCATGCTTGGCACCGTCCCGATCTTCCTCAGGCTCGGCTCCGAGTTCATGCCGCCCCTCAACGAGGGGACGGTCCTCTACATGCCGATTACGTTGCCCGGCGCGTCGATCGAGACCGCGCGTCAGATCCTTCAGACGCAAGACAAGCTGATCAAGTCGATCCCCGAGGTCCAATCGGTCTCGGGAAAGGCGGGTCGGGCCATTACCGCGACCGATCCGGCGCCGCCCGAGATGTTCGAGACCGTCATCAACCTCAAGCCCGAGTCGCAATGGCGTCCGGGGATGACGCTCGAAAAGCTGGAAGCGGAGCTCGATCGGCTCGTGCGCGTGCCGGGCGTGGTCAATGCCTGGACGATGCCCATCAAGGGGCGTGTCGACATGCTCTCAACTGGTATTCGCACGCCTGTGGGCATCAAGATCTTCGGCCCCGAGCTCGAAACCATCAACGCCATCGGTGCCCAGGTCGAAGCCGCCCTTCAAGGCGTTCCAGGGAGCCGAAACGTCTTCGCAGAACGCGTCACCGGCGGCTATTACCTGGATTTCACGGTCAAGCGCGATCAGATCGCGCGCTATGGCCTCAACGTCGCCGACGTGGAGATGGCCATCGAATCGGCCATCGGCGGCGCGAACGTCACGACGACGTACGAGGGCCGTGAGCGCTACCCCGTCAATGTCCGCTACCAGCGCGCGTACCGAACGGACATCGAAGCGATAAAGCGCACACTGATCGCAACGCCCGGCGGCGCACAGATCCCGCTCCAGCAGGTCGCAGATATCCAGGCGACGACGGGGCCGACCGTACTGCGCACCGAGCAGGCGCAGCTCCTCGGGTACGTCTACGTGGACGTCGGCGATCGCGACCTCGGCGGATACGTCGCCGATGCCAAGAGCGCAGTGGCGAAGTCGGTAAAGCTCCCGGCGGGCTACACGCTCGAGTGGAGCGGGCAATACGAATACATGCAGCGCTCGACGGAGCGCCTCAAGATCGTGATCCCCGTCACCCTCGCGCTGGTGATCGTCCTTCTTTACCTCAACACGAGAAACGCCGTGAAGGTCGGCATCGTCCTGCTCGCTGTGCCCTTCTCGCTCATCGGCGCGTTCTGGCTCCTCTGGATGTTGCACTACAACCTGAGCGTCGCCGTTTGGGTCGGGATTATCGCGCTTGCGGGAGTCGATGCGGAGACCGGCGTGGTGATGCTCCTCTACCTCGATCAGTCCTACGACCGATTCAAGAAGGAGGGGCGCATGCGGAGCACGGGGGACCTGCAGGAAGCGGTCAAGGACGGCGCCGTCAAGCGCATCCGCCCCAAGATGATGACGGTCATGGCGATCCTCCTTGGCCTCCTGCCGATCATGTGGAGCCACGGTGCGGGCGCGGATGTGATGAAGCGAATCGCGGCGCCGATGGTTGGCGGTGTGATCTCTTCGTTTGTCCTCGAGCTCCTCATCTACCCGGTCATTTTCACGGTGTGGAAGGGCTGGCGCGAAGTAGAGAGCGTGGCGTGACGGTCGTGGAGTCGTGGAGGAGGAAAATGCGGGTAACCAGCACAAGGAATCGGGGAAACGATGATGTGGTCTTTTAGAGAGGGGATCACATGCTCGGCCGCGCAAGCGTCATGACCGGGCGCCCCACCCCCGGGGCTCACACGTCGTGCCCGCGATGCGCGGTCGCGATGGCCGTTGCTGGCGTGTGCCTCGTGTTTGCCTCCGCCGCACACGCAGAGGATCCGCCGCTCCCGTCGCCGCTGGATTCAGCCGCGGTGGTCCGTCTCGCGCGGCAGCGACGACCGGAGTTGGCGGCTGCGCGTGCCAGGGCCGCAGCGGCGTCGGAACGACCGAAGATTGTGTCGGCGCTGCCCGATCCCATGGTGGCGATCACCGCCGAGCACCTTCCTGGCGTCAACGGGAACTTCACGGTGCAGCAAGAGTTCCCGCTTTCCCACGTGCGCGGCAACCGTCAGCGCGTCGCCGAAGCCGACGCGGAACATTGGCGCGCAGACACGCAAAGGGTTGGCCTCGACGTTGAGTTCGAGGCGCTGCAAGCGTTCTTCATGCTCGCCGAGCGGCGCGATACCGCCGTCATCTTGGACGAGCAGGTCGCGATCACCGAAGAGCTCGCGGTCATCGCGCGCGCGCACTTGGCGTCTGGGCAAGGGATGCAGGCCGACGTACTTCGCCTCGACAACGAAACGGCGCGCTTCCGGGCCGAGCGCCGCGCTCTCGACGCGGAGATTCGGGGTGCCGAAGCGATGCTCGACACCACGCTCGCGCGCTATCCGACGGCTCCGATCCCGCCCCTCGCGTGGACCGACGAAGCGGGCGATCCGCCCGCGCTCGAAGCGCTTCTGAGCAACGCGCTTCGGGAGAGGCCGGAGCTCGCCTCCGCGCGCGCCGATCGGCGACGCGCCCTCGCGGAGGTCGACGTGAGGCAGTCGATGTACAAGCCCATGGCGCTCGTGCGGGCGGGGCCCTCGTACTTCATGGGCGAGGGGGTCGGAGTCATGGCGATGGTCGGGATCAGCGTCCCGATCTGGCGGGACCGTCTGGGGGCTGGCGTGTCCGAGGCGCAGTCGATGGTCGCGATGGCGAGCGCCGACATCTCAGCGATGGAGCGCATGGTCGTCGGCAACATTGCAGTCGCCCGGGAACGGGTCTTTGCGGAGCGGACCCGCCTCCTGTCGATCCAGCAAGACATCCTACCGCGCGCGCGCCTGGTCGTTGCGAGTGCCACCGGGAGCTTTGGCGCCGGGCAAGGGCAGATGCTCGCCGTGCTCGACGCGACGCGCGATCTCCGCGAAATCCGAATGCAGGAGCTCGTGGCGCGCGCCCGGCTGAGCGCGGCGTGGGCGAAGCTCCGGCGAGAGACCGCGGGGACGTCCGGCACGATGCCGTAGGCGCGCCTGTCATGCGGGATCCCACGGCGAGGCTCGAGCGGGCGGTGCCCCTCGCGGTCGGCGCCGCGGCCGCGCTGCCGGTGCTGGTGACGCCGTACCCGCCGTTGGTCGATCTACCGCTCCACGAAGGGGCGATCGCCCTTCCTCGTCACTGGGGCGAAGGGTGCGCGGAAGAGCGACGCTCAGCGTGCAGGATCCTGCCCATAAGACCCCGCAGGGCCAAGGTACTGAGCAGCGGGGTGAATCTGACGGTCATCGGCCGCATCGGGGTAGTTCCTTCCTTTGGCCGTGCTTCGCAAGAGTGTTCCAGGGGTCTGGCCCCATCGTGAGCGCAATTTCGGCGACTTTTCCCGCAAACCCTGCGTGAAGAAGGCAAGACGTGCGCCTCAAGTGCTCCGCCGCGCGCTCGCGATGTCGTTGAGGCGATCACCTCTTTGCGCCGAGCTCTTTCAGCTTGCGCTCCATTTCAGCTAAGCAAAGGTTCTCGCATTCGTCGATGGGCTGCCGGTAGTCGTCCCCGTGCACAATCCGAATGGTCAGCACGACCTCCTTGCGGAGCCCGTGACGTGGCGCGAACGTAAGTTTCCCGTCGAAGGGCGCGATCTCGTAACGACTCTTGCGGTGCTCTTTCGGAAGAATAAAGACCGCGACCTTGTAGAGATCGTCATAGACGCGACGGCATTCCTCGCAGCCGGGCTGGGGCTCATGCTGCGCGTGGAAGTAGGTTCCGATAAGCTCGAGGGCAAAGCCGACCTTCTCCTGCACCCAATTTTTATCCGGGCCATATTCGGGATACACCGCCCAATAGACCTGGTGCTCTTGCACGAGACGTTTGAGATCGTCGTTAGGTATGACTGCCTGCAGGAGTTCGCTCATGATGAGAAGGCCCGTGAGCAAGGATTGGGCCGGCGGGTCGAAACGCTGCCGCGAAGTAGCTGCGGCCGTCGGGCGGTTCTCTCGCGCACGAACGCCACGCGCCATCCCTGCCGGGACCTGGACCCTGACCCGCTGCATTCCAGCCTGCGCACCGGGGCACGGCTGTTGCTGAAGGGTTGGCGCGTCGAAACAAACGGACGAACGGGCAAGAACCCGAAGACCCATGACATCGAGCCTCGTCACGCCGGAACAGTTATCTCGCTCCGCGCCGATGCCGCGTCGTGGCCCGCGGCGATCACGGCGTGACCTTGCGCGCCACCGTGCCTTCGGGGTGCTTGTACCAACCCGGGTCGTCGTAGCTCGTGATGCCGTCCCGCACCTTGACGACGGTGAACATCCCTCCCATTTCCACCGGCCCGAAGGGCCCGTTGCCGCTCATCATCGGGAGTGTGTTCTTCGGGCGCCCCATGCCCATCATCGCGCCCATGCCTTTCTCTCCCATTCCCATGTAGCCGGGCAGGATCGCGCGGACCTTGTCCTCGGTCTCGCCCTGCTTTACGCCGAGCATGTTGGGCAGCTCGTGGCTCATCGCGTTCATCGTGTGGTGCGACTTGTGGCAGTGAAATGCCCAATCGCCCGGAGCGTCTGCGACGAACTCGATGTCGCGCGTCGCGCCGACCGGCACGTTGATGGTCGTCTCGGGAAGGCGCGCGCTCGGCGGAGTGGGCCCGCCGTCGGTCGCGGTCTGCTCGAATCGGTACCCGTGCAAGTGGATCGGGTGGCTGTCCATGCTCAGGTTGCCGAAGCGAACGCGAACGCGGTCGCCTTTCTTCACGACGAGCGGCGCCGTCCCTGGCCAGACGCGGCTGTTGAACGTGAAGAGGTTGAAGTCGGTCATGACCGCGGGATTGGGTCGTGAGGTCCCCGGCGCGACGAACCACTCGTGCAGCATGATGGCGAAGTCGCGATCGATGCGCGGCGCAGCGACGCGCGGATGGATGACGAAGAAGCCCATCATCCCGAGCGCCATCTGGACCATCTCGTCGGAGTGCGGGTGATACATCTGCGTGCCGTGCTGGCGGAGCGTGACCTCGTACGCGTAGGTCTCGCCCGGCTCGATGTGCGGCTGATTGAGGCCGGCGACGCCGTCCATCCCGTTCGGGAGAAGAAGTCCGTGCAGGTGCAGGCTCGTGCGCTCCGGCAGCCTGTTCGTGAGCAGGATGCGTACCCGATCGCCTTCGACCGCCTCGATCATCGGACCGGGCGTTTGGCCATTGTAGCCCCAGCAGTCGACGGTCATTCCGGGCGCGAACTCGCGTTTTACCGGCTCGGCGCTGAGCCGAAATACCTTCACGCCGTTCTCCATCGTCCAAGGGAGCGTCGTCCCGTTGGGCATCACCACCGGTTTGTAGGGACCCGTCGCCTTCGGCGCGGGCAGGGGAGTGGGCGACGCGGGAGCCTGGGCCTCCGCCGTTTTTCCCAGCAGCATGCTGCTCCCAAGGAGCGCCGCGCTCGTCGCGATGGCCTTGCGTCGATCGATCTTGCTCATCGTGAACCTCAGTGGTGATGCATGGGGGCGGTTGCAGGCTGGGGCGCTGCGGGGACAGGGCCCGCGCCTGCGGGCGTGCCCGCCTCGGAGGCCGCGCTGCCCGGCTTGGCGAGTCGCCCTCCCACGGCGCGCTCGAGATCGGAGCGCGCGATCCAGTAGTCGCGCGTCGCCTCGATGTATTCGCGGTAGGCGTTGACCTCGTTCTGCTTGGCGAGGAGCAGCTCGTACACGCCGAGGAGCATCGCGTCGTACTCCTGCTGCGCGAGGGCGACGATGCGCTCGCGCAGCGGGACGAGCGTGGTCTTGTAGCGATCGACGACACGTCGCGCGAGAAGGACGCGCTCACGCGCGGCGCGCACCTCGGAGCGGATGTCGATGGCGCGGGCCGCGTAGCGGTGCTCACTCGCCCGAAGCTGGGCCTCGAGACGCGCGACCGCGGCTTGGCGTTGGTCGAAGATCGGCAGCTCGACCGACGCCGATGGGCCCACGGCGACGTTGCCGCTCTTGAGGCGGCCGCCTTCGACGCCCACGTCGAGCGCGCCGACCCAACGGCTCGATCGAACGAGGGAGAGCGCGTAGCCGGTCGCCTCCACCTCTTTGCGCGCCGCCTGCAAGTCGAGCCGCTGCGCGACGGCGGTAGACTCGAGGTGCTCGAGCGAGACCTCCTCCTTCGGAAGACCGGCGAGGCGATCGGGAACGCGAAAGGTCGCGGCCTGGCCCCACACGCCCATGAGGCGGGTCAATCGCTCGCGGGCGACGACGACGTCCCCTTCGCTGCGGCCGGCGTCGAGGTCCACCTGCTCGAAGAGCCCTTGCTCGGTCACTTGCGAGAGCTCGCTCCGGTTGCCGGCCTCCGCCTGCCTCTTCGCGAGCTCCGACGCCGCCAGCGCCGCATCGCGCACGAGCCGCCGCATGGCGAGCACCTGCATCGCCCCCACCGTCGTGTAGAGCGCGCTCCGCACCTCCGACGCGAGGTCGAGGACCTGGTCGGCGACGCGCAGCTTGACCTCTTCGAGCTGTGTCTCGGCGACTTTCTTTCGCGCAGGCAACAGCAGGACTCCCAAGAAATCCTGGCTCACGTCGAAGAGGAGATTCGGATCGAGCGCGTCGCGCTCTGCGGCGGTGATACGCGCACCGAAGACGGGGTTCTTCAAGAGCCCCGCCTGCACCACGTCGGCTTGCCCGATGCTCAGCTCTTCGTAGGTCGCGAGGAGCCGCGGATTGTTGAGGAGCGCGACCTGCACGGCGGCGTCGGTCGTCAGCTCGCGCGTCAGCAGGTCCTTCACCGCGCGCTCGACCGCGGCGTCCTCCGAGCCGGCCTGATTCCAGCGAACGCGCTGCCCCGTGCGCTGCTCGACGAGCGCAGATACGTCCTTGAACGCCGGCTCGGGGG
>JAYVXB010000740.1:0-10861 GCA_043785585.1 Deltaproteobacteria bacterium
GGGACCCAGCTCGCGAGCACGAGCAACGTCGCGACGCCGACGCGACGCGCGCTCGCACGCGACACGAACGCGCCCCGCACGGCGGCGATGACGAGCCCGAGCACGAGCGGCTTCTCGACGGCACGCGCGTCGTACGCGGCGTAGTCCTCGGGATAGAACCACCAGCGCGTCGGCCCGAGGCCTCGGTCGAAGAACGACTTCGCCAGGGTCGCCGTCCCCGGCCACGTCGGCTGCGCGATCTCTCTCGCGAGCGCGACGCGGTTCGCGTCGCTGATGATCCACGCATCGAGGAGGAAGGACGGTAGGAACACCGCGATCGGGATCAGCGCGTGGCGACGTTCGCCTCGCACGATCGCGGCGATGAAGTACGCGACGAGCGCCGCCGCCGCGACGCAGCCGCCGTGCGTCGTCGTGAGGGTCGCCGCTCCGGCGAGAAGACCTGCGCGAACGAGGAGCCGCCGCGGTCGCGGCGCGTCGAGCGCTGCGAGGAGCGACGCGATCGCCGTGAACGCGAAGCCGAGCGCCAATCCGTACGGACGCGCGATGACGCCGAGCTCGTACGTGACGGCGTCCGTGCAGACGAGGAGACCGAGCGCGACGGCGGCGACCGCGCGCGGCACGTCCATCGCGCGCATCACCTGCTGCGTCCCGTAGAGAAGCGCCGCGAAGCCGATCGCGTTGCCTAGCGCGAGAGCGACAGGACCGGAGAAGACGACGGCGAGGATCTTCAGCAGCAGATGAAAGAGCGGCGGCGCCCCTTCGACGTGCGCGGCCGCGAGCAACTGCGTGAGCGGCACCTCGCGCGCGAAGACGAGCGTGTGCGCTTCGTCGCGCCACGGCTCGTGGTACGCGAGGACGTAGACGAGCGTGCCGAGCGCGAAGAGCACCGGCAGAGCGGCGGCGCGCACTCCGTGTCACTCCTCGTCGGTCGGCCCCGCGTCGTCGTCCGCCGCCGTCTTCGTGCGAACGAACTGCTCGAAGACGATCAGCTTCACCTTCGTCTCCTTACCGACGTCGGTCATCACGCGTTTCACGCGCATCCAATCGAGCCCGCCGAGCCCCGCGCCGATGCGTGGCAAGCCGACGCGTTCGATGTTCGCGTTGGCGGCGAGCTCGACCATCTTTCGGAGCGACGCCGCGAGCGCGGGGAGCTGCGCCTTCTTCCGCCAGTGCTCCTGCGTCCCGAGGTTGTAGATCGTGTACTCGCCCTCGGTCCATGGGAAGACCTCGCCGAGCCCGAAGCGGCCGTCGGCGCAGCGCGCCGCGTACTCGTCGAACATGCGCGGCCAACGCTTCTTGAACTCGATCGCGATCCCCGCGCCCATCCCGCCGGCGCAGTTGCAGCCGTGCCCGTAGGCCTTGAGCCCCTCGGTCGCGAAGATGTCGCCCTTCATGAACTCCACCGGCATGCGGACAACGTAGCGAACCGCGAAAACTCTCGCCGTGCTAAATCCAATTCGGACCGACGATGACGACGCTCACCGCCGACATCGCACAGACGATCCTCGACGGCTTCGACAAGCACTACCGCCTCTTTCGCGAGACGAGCGCCGCCGCAAAGGACCGCTTCGAGCGCGCCGATTGGACCGCGGCGCGCGCGGCCGCGAACGACCGCATCGAGATGTACGATCGCCGCGTCGCCGAAGCGGTCGCGACGATCCGCGAGCGCTTCCCCGTTGCCGAGAGCGACGAATCGCTGTGGCAAGGGATCAAGCTCTCGTACATCGCGCGCCTCCTCAACCATCGCCAGCCCGAGTGCGCCGAGACGTTCTACAACTCGGTGGCCTGCCGCGTGCTCAGCCGCCGCTACTACCGAAACGAGTTCATCTTCCTCCGCTCGGCGATCTCCACCGAGCACCTCGACGGCGAGGAGCCCACGTACCGCTGCTACTACCCCGCGTCGCACGGTCTCCGTCGCACGGTGCACGAGATCGTCACGAGCTTCGGGCTGAAGAACCCATTTCAAAATCTACGCCGCGATCTCCGGCGCCTCGTTCACGCGGTGCGCGAGGTGTTCCCTGGCAAGTGGGAGCTTCATCCCAACTTCCAATTCCAGCTCTTGTCGTCACTCTTCTATCGAAACAAGGCGGCGTACATCGTGGGTCGCGCGCAAAATGGGAATGCCGAATATCCGTTCGTGATTCCGATTCGGCAGAACGAGAACGGCGCGCTCTATCTCGACACACTGCTGCTCAAAGCCGAGAACATCGGCCGTCTCTTCAGCCTCGCGCGCACGTACTTCATGGTCGACATGGAAGTGCCGTCTGCGTACGTGACGTTCCTCCAGGCGCTCTTGCCGAACAAACCGAAGGCGGAGCTCTACACGCTGATCGGCCTTCAGAAGCAGGGCAAGACGCTCTTTTTCCGCGATCTGAAGGAGCACCTCAAACACTCGACCGACCGCTTCGTCGTCGCGCCCGGCACCAAAGGAATGGTGATGGTCGTGTTCACGCTGCCGTCGTTCCCTTACGTCTTCAAAGTGATTCGTGATTGGTTCGCACCTCCCAAAGACACGACGCGCGAAAAGGTGAAGCAAAAGTACCTGCTCGTTAAGCACCACGATCGCGTCGGGCGGATGGCGGACACGCTCGAGTATTCGCACGTCGCGTTTCCGGTCGCGCGGTTCGATCCCGAGCTGCTCGAAGAGCTCAAGCGACTGGCCCCTTCGAGCGTCGTCACGGACGGCGATCAGATCGTCATCGAGCACATGTACATCGAGCGACGGATGGTGCCGCTCGATCTGTATTTGCAAGGCGCGGACGACGCGCGGCGACGGCACGGCATTCGCGAGTACGGCGACGCCGTCCGCGAGCTGGCGGGCGCCGACATCTTTCCGGGCGATCTCTTGTTGAAGAACTTCGGTGTGACGCGCTACGGGCGCGTCGTCTTCTACGACTACGACGAGATCTGCCGCCTCTCCGAGTGCAACTTCCGGCGCCTCTCGCGCCCCAGCTCGTACGACGACGAGACCGCTGGCGAGCCGTGGTTCTCGGTCGGGCCGAACGATGTCTTCCCGGAAGAGCTGCCGACGTTTCTCTTTGCCGACGCGAAGTCGCGCGATCTGTTCCTCGAGCTCCACGGCGATCTCGCGGATCCCGGTTTTTGGATCGCCAAGGAAGAAGAGACGCGCAAAGGCTTTCAGGAAGATCTCTTTCCGTATCCGCAGGAGATTCGCTTTCTCCATCGCTTCGCGGGCGGCCGATGACGCCGCCGCGCTTTCGCGACCGGACGATCGACGCGCTCGCGATCGACGACGAGCGCTCGTTTCGGCATGTCGCGCTCTACGCGGATCTGAAGGCGATCGTGCAGCGCGACGGGTACGTGTTTCGCGTCTTGCCGAAGGCGCGTGGGGCAAGGTGGGATCGCGCGCTCCTCTTGAACCTGACGTTCTGGGGCGCGCAGGGTGGAGGCGACGTCCTCGTCGACGATCGCCTCGCGGCGGATGTCGTCGCGCACGTCGCCTGGCATCACCTCGCGTCGCGGGCGCTCGCTCCGAAGGGCAAGGGCGCGCCGTCTGCAGAGGCGCTGTTTCTCGGCGAAGCGATCGCGAGCGCGTTCGACGTCTACTTGGTGGGGAGGCTGCTCGGGCACGCGCCGCGGTCGTCGTTCCTCGCGACGCAGGTGCCCGCGATGGCCGACGCGGCGAGCGAGGCGGGGGTGTCGGCGACGGCGTTCGATGCGCTCTTGCGCGGGATCGCGCGCGATCCGGAGCGGGCGTTCGAGGATCTGAGGGAGATGCTGTTCGACGCGTCGACGGCGCTGGTCGAATGCAAGGACGCCGACGACGCGCTCGGTGTGCTCTCACGCATCGAAGGGCATCGTTTCGCGCCGTTGCTTCATCGCTACGAGCTTTCGAATTGGGTGCTGTATGCGCGCGCGTATGCGTCGACGTGCGCTCGCGACGCGCGCGTGCGCGCGGTCGATCGCGCGCTCCGCAAGGCGAAGAGCGCGCTCGATTGGCTCACGACGGAGTGGGTCGAGCCGGCCCTGGCGTGACCGTCATCCCCGACGGAGGCGGAGGCTCATCGCGAAGCGCCCGAGATCCTGCGGCGAGAAATGAAGCACCGAGCGCGACACGACGTTGCCCTGGGCGTCGGTGAGGGTGCCGTACGCCGTCGTGTGCGTCTTCGCGAGCTCGAACGGGCGACGCAGCTCGACGCCGACCTTCTCGGCGTGCAGATGATGACGCGCGCCCGCGACCTCGAAGTCGAGCTCGTAGACGAGCTTGTGCTCGCCGAAGTAGTCGAGCGACAGCTTGCCGCTGCACGGGACCTCGCCGTCCGTGAGGCCTGCGACGGAGACGAAGCCTTCGCAGTCGCTCTCCTTCACGCGGCTCGCGACGAAGCCACCGATCGGCGCGCCCCACCGGATGCGAAAATAGATCTCGCGATCTTTCCCAGGGTCGCGCTCGGGATCGACGAAGTGATGCGTCCCGGCCATCGTCTCGCTTATGTCGAATCGAAGCGCCATCGCGACGGGCACGTTAGCGCTTTTTCGAGATTCACAGGAAGGCGGGAAGACGGGAGGTTGCACACCTGCGTCCCGTGCGCGGCCGTCGGAGCGGCGTGCGGTCGGGGGGCGTTGTCGAAGGTCGCGGCCACGATGCGTAGCCCACGTGGGTGACCTGACGCTGCTAGCCGGTGTGCTAGTCGCTGAGGCGACCACCCATGCGAAACCTACGCTCGATCGACACGCTTCGCGCCGCGCTCTTCGCCGCTCTCGGTCTCGCGCCATTCGGGTGCGGCGGCTCGCTCGAAGTCTCGGCGAATGGCGACGCCGGAGACGGTGGCGCGGGAGACGGCGGCATCGACGCAACGCCGCTCGCGGACGCGAGCCGGCACTTCACGTGCGAGGACCCGACCCCGGTCGTGATCGGCGGCGTCGACACCGGATACGATCGCTGCAAGGGGGGCACGACGCGGCGCCGCGCCGTGGTGGCGTGCCCGAGCTTCTTGCCGCGCGCGGGAGGCGGCGCGTGCCCGCTCGGTGCGCAGCGCCCTGGCTTCTGCAACTCGGACGCCGACTGCACCAAGAAGGCAAACGGCACGTGCGATCGGCTCGACACCGCTTGCGTCTGTGGGTACGGCTGCGTGCACGATAGCGACTGCGAGGAACCCGGATCGATCTGTGTGTGCGGCGATCTGGTAGGGGCCTGCGTCCGCTCGACGTGCACGACGAGCGCGACCTGCGGCGAGGGCCTCGAGTGCGCCGACTACACGCACGATCCCGGATGTCCGGGCAGAGCGTTCACCTGCCAGACGCCCGCCGACGAGTGCTTCGTCGATGCCGACTGCACGGCCGGAACGTGCACCGCGCGCGACAAGCCGCCGGGACGACGCACGTGTGAGCCGAGGAGCTGCGCCGTAGGGCGCCCCTTCCTCGTACGCAACGAAGCGCGCCTCGCGCCGACGCTCGGGCGCGCCGACTGGCGAGCGCGCGTCGCGCCGACGCTCGACGGGATCGACGCGGGCACGCGCGCGCGCCTCGCGACGGAGTGGACCTGTGTCGCGCGGATGGAGCACGCGTCGATCGCCGCGTTCGCGCGCTTCGCGCTGCAGCTCCTCGCGGTCGGCGCGCCGGCGGAGCTCGTCGACGCGACGCACGCGGCGATGGCGGACGAGACGAGGCACGCGCGCCTCGCGTTCGGGCTCGCGGGCGCGTACGCCGGCGAAGCGATCGGGCCCGGGCGGCTCGCCATCGACGCCTGCCTCGACGACTGTGAGCTCGCATCGATGATCGCGACGGTCGTCCACGAAGGGTGCGTGGGCGAGACGGTCGCCGCGATCGAAGCGCGCGAGGCGCTCGACGTCGCGCGCGATCCCGTCGTACGCGAGGTCCTCGCGACGATCGCGCAGGACGAGGCGCGGCACGCCGAGCTCGCGTGGCGCACGGTCGCCTGGGCGGTCGGCGTCGGCGGTGACGACGTGCGCGACGCCGTGCGCGCCGCGTTCGCGGACGCTGGGCGCTCGGCGCGCGCGATCGACGACGCGCCGCTCGCCGCGAGCGATGTCGATCTCCGCGAGCACGGCGTGCTCTCGAAATCGGCGCGCATGGAGCTGCGGCGCGCGGCGGTCGAGCACGTGGTCCTGCCGTGCGCGCGGGCGCTCGCGGTAGACGTTCGACCTCGATGCGCCTCCACCCGCCCCGCGGTCCCGTCACCCTGACGTTCGACGGCGACGCGGTCCCGGCCTCGCGCGGAGAGCCCGTCGAGCTCACGTTCGGGATGGGATCGGCGCGCCGCGCTGCAGGATGTGAGCGCGCGCCTCCTTCGGCGATAGCCCCATCGCGTCGAGATCGGCGAGCACGTTGCCGAGCGCCGCGCGCAAGCGTCGCGCGGTCACGTCGAGATCCTCGGCGGCCGCGCGCACGAGATCGTCGACGCGCGCGCGGATCTCCTTCGGCGTCGGCGCGGGAGGCGCGGGCGGCGGTGGCTCGGGCTCCGTCTTCGGGGTCGGCTCCGGCTCCGGCGGCGGCGGCGGCGGCGGCGCCAGCTTCGCGCGCTGCTGCGGGACCTTCGTCAGCATCTCCTCGAGCGGCAGCTTCAGCTCCGCGACGATCCCGCGCCAGGTCTCGCCGTCGACGTTGCCGTAGACGAACGCGACGCGCTCGCGCCACTCCTTCGTCGGCCGCGTCTCGCCCGCTTCCCATCGCGTCAGCGTTCGTTCCGATACCTCCAGGTGCTTCAGGAGGCTCCGCTGGTTCAATCCAACCTGGAGGCGCGCGCGCCGGAGGAGCATCGCGAGCGGCGGCGCGTTCGGCCGCTGCCGCGCCGCGTGGCCCAAATACATCTGCGTCTTGCGGGGCATCTTGGCGCGGAGTGTCCTCGATCCGATTGGAGCGCGACAGTTATTTTGGGGACTGCGTCGCGGTACAAGGCGGAGCAGGACGTCTTCTTCGGGAAACTGGCGCGCTCCTGCTCGGATCACGTCGGTACGCGCGCATATGTGACGCGATGCCATTCGTTCCCGGACGGAGCGCGCGCGTAAGTGACGTGCTCCAAGACGGAGCCGGACAGTATGCGCGAAGAAGTGACGTGATGACGTTTGGACCAAGACCGCGCTCGCGCGGGTCTGACGTGCTCCGGGGTGGACGACGACGGTGGCGCCGAGCTCTTCGTGCCCGCCGGCGGTAGCATCGCGCGCATGTCGCTCCGCGATGTGGTCGACGACGACCTCCCGATTCTCTTCGAGCATCAGCGCGAGCCGAGCGCGAATCGCATGGCCGCCTTCCCGCCGCGCGACGCGGACTCGTTCGCGCGCCACTGGCGCGAGAACGTGCGCGGCAATCCGGCGGTCGTCGTCAAGACGATCGTCGTCGAACGCGAGGTCGCCGGGTACGTCGCGAGCTTCACCCGCGACGACAAGCGCCTCGTCGCGTACTGGCTCGGCAGCGCGCATTGGGGACGCGGCGTCGCCACGGCCGCGCTCGCGGAGCTCATCACGGAGCACGAGAGGTCGCGGCCGCTCCACGCCTTCGTCGCAACGGGGAACTCGGCGTCGATGCGCGTACTGGAGAAATGCGGGTTTCGGCGCGTCGGCGAGCCGGTGATCGGTGACGACGGCGTGGAAGAGATCCTGATGCGTCTCAGTTGACGATCAGGATTGGCATGGAAGAAAATCTCGTGCGACGCGAAGCCGACGTCGATACGCGTAAGCCCGATCGCGCGCTCAAGCGCTCTCCGAAAAGGGGTTGGCCCATGAAGAAGTTTCTCGTTCTCTACAAAGCACCGTCTTCGTCGTTCGAGCAGATGAAGAATGCGACGCCGGAGCAGCGGAAGGCCGGAATGGACGCGTGGATGGCTTGGAGCAAGAAATCCGCGTCGACGATCGCCGACATGGGTGGGCCGCTCGGAAAGAGCGTGCACGTTTCGAAGAGCGGCGCGGCGGCGCCGGTGTCCAACGGCCTCGGTGGATTTTCGATCCTCCAAGCGGAGTCGCACGAAGCGCTCACCAAGTCGCTCGAAGGTCACCCGCACTTCATGACGCCCGAATGTAGAGACCGCAGGCATGCGGTTGCGGGGCCTGCTCGAAGGCCAGGAGTCAGCGCTCCTGGCCTTCGGTGTCGTGCGAGGACTCACGTCACGGAACGAGCACGAGCGCCCGATCGAAGCGCGCGCCGACGCGCAGCGCAGCGAAGTCGCGCCGGTCTGTGGTCAAGACTCGATCGACGCCACGACGCTCTGCCACCGCGGCGACCGTTCCGTCGACGAGGCCGAGCTCGAGCTCGCGAAACTTCGCGTCGATCGCGAGGCCGCGCGCGAGATCCGCCGGGTACGCAGGCTCGTACTCGTAGGTCGTGGCGGGGTCGAAGATTTCGGACAGAAGCTTTCGCATCGCGGCCCGTTCGCGGGAGAGAAAATAGTCGACCTCCGCGAGGACGAGCGAGGGAACGATGACGGCGCGCGCGAGGCGTAGCGCGTCGGCGAACTCCGGCCACGCAGGCTTGCCTTTGGCGTTCGCAGCAAGGGCTCGGAGCAGGCCCCCGGTATCAGCGACGAGCGCGCCTCTCACTCGTCGAGATCCGCGAACAGCTTCGATTCGTCACCGAGCTTCGGATCGCCCGACACGAAGAGGCCCGTCGACGGAGGACGGCGGCCACGGTAGTAGCGCGCCGCGACCACGCGAAGGCCCTTGCGGATCAAGTCGGACGACGAGAGCCCGTCCTTGCGCGCGCGCTCGAGCGCCGCGACGTCTTCGGGATCGAGGCGGACGGTCGTCGAATGCTTCGCTGCCATACATGCGACATACGTCTCGACGATCGACTCGTCAAGCGGGTCACGCCTCTTCGGGCTCGATCAGAAAGACCGAAGGTCGGAGGATGACCCAGCGAGTGCACCGGCCCCGCCGCTCCTGTCTCCGCGGTACGTCGTGCAAGGCTCGTCACGCGACCGGGCTAGCGGACGCGAGCGCGGGCGTCTTCAGCCCTCTCCCACATGCGCGCGAAGTCTTCCGGTGCGGAGAAGAAGGCGCCACGTTCCATCGCCGTCATGCCCAGGTTCTTGAGGTCCTGGTAGTAGTCGGGGAAGAGCCCGACGTGGGCGACGCCCTCGGTGTTGTAGTCCCATGTCTTGTCGGCAAATCGGTACGCCACCATGGGCTCGTTGTCGCCGCCGGGAGCGTACGCGACGCGCGTGCGCTGCTGAGCCGGGGTGATGCCCGGGGGATACGTGACCGCACGTCCGTAGCGCGGCTCTGGCATCGTGACGAAGCCGTTGATGTCCGAGCCGATGCTCGTCTGGCGACCGCCCATCTTGCCGAGCCCGTACCGGTAGTTGTCGAGGAATCCGGCGGCGTTGTTCTTCGCACAGCCGACGCCCATCATCCCGCCGAGCTGGCGCATCTGTTCGAGCTGCGCGTCGGTGCGCGCGTTCTCGTTTGGTTGGCCGTGGCTTCGGAACCCGTTGTGCCCGCCGTTGATTGGATAGCCGAGCCCGGTGGCGATCTGCAGGATGCGGTTGGCGGTCTTCTCCGACGAGTGATCGATGTCGATGAGCATCCCGAGGCGCATCATCTCTCGGATCGCCACCTCGCCGAGCGGCGTGAGCGAGCGCTGGTTCACGTGCCCGCCGGGCGTCGCCGCGTACGAGTCCCATTCGGCGTCGGGCGTGAGAAGCGAGCCGAGGACCTTGAACTGGTCCGTGCAGCTGAGGGTCGGAATCGGGCATTTGAAGGCGTCGAACGCCGGAGGAAACGGGATCTGTCCGAGCCCGCTGATGACGCCCGACATGCCGGCGATGAGCGCATTCAGCGCCGTCGGCGGGCCCATGCCGAGCCGAAACGTGACCCGCGGATCGGCCGAGCGCTCCACCTTGAACAACTGCCCCGGCGGAATGGGCGTGCCGATCGGCAAGGGGCGCGAGGACGTGAACTTGTTGCCGAGCACGAACAGGTTCTCGTAGATGGCGGCGCCGCCGAACTTGTTGTCGACGACGTGCATCGGGAAGATGTAGCGAACGTCCTTGTCGTCGTGGAGACGCCGGATCTCGGCCCTCACCGCGGCGTCCGTCGCGGGCACGTTCGCGTAATTGAAGTTTCCAATGTTGTCGAGCTCGACGCCGAGCACGACCGCGAGGCGATCGCTCCGGACGATCTGCCGGATCTCCTCCGCGGATCGCGCCAAGCGCATGAAGTCACCGTGACGTCGCACGAACGAGACGATCTCGGTGAGCTGCAGATCGCTCGCGGCCTTGTCGTCCTTCGGCCCGTCGCCGCTCAACACTTCGCCGAAGAGCTCGCTGTTGACCGAGAGCGCGACCATCACGCGGAGTCCGCCGTCGTACGCGCGGCGAATCCAATCCACGTACATCTGCTGATGGCTAGCCGACGACCAGTGAGGCCAAAAGCGGAACGCGGGATAGCCCGCGTGCGGATGGTCGCCGTGCAGGTTGCGCTCCAGAGGCACGCGGTGGACGTAGTCGGTGTCGAATGCGTAGTTGAGGATGCCGGCGCGGAAGTAGTTCCCGCACATGTTGTCGGTGCCCCAGCCTCCGTGCGTCGAGTTGCAGTGTCCGAGCGCGTCCGCCGCCGAGGTCGCGCGCCGATCGGTCGGGTTGCAGTCGCGCGTGCCGGCGGGGATGATGCTCCCGACGTCGGGCGCGCCGTGGACCAGCTTGCGGCCCATGGCCAGGTGGCTCATCGGGTGCGTGTGGAGATCCGCGCTGCCCCAGAGCTGCAGGGTGCGATCCACCCATGACAGGTTGCGCGTTCCCGCTTTCAAGTCACGAATCTCGGCGAGCGCGACGCTCACCGGCGCCGCGTTCGGCGCCGCCGCGAGAAACTGGATGTCGTCGATGTTGATGTGTCCCCAGTCGCCGCTCGTGTCGTCGGTGATGCGGATCGCGTAGTGCTTCGTGCGATCGAGC
>JAYVXB010000741.1:0-3368 GCA_043785585.1 Deltaproteobacteria bacterium
ACGCGCTGCTTGTAGTTCGTCGCCGCGACGAGCTGCAGGTACGCCCCGAGCGGCATCCGCGCGGATTTCTGCTCGCCGGTCGGCGTCTCGATCGTGAGACGAAAGACGTTGAGGCGATCGCTGTCGAGGATCGACGGGAGCGTGATCTTGCATTTGTACCCGTCGCCGTACTCGGGGAAGACCTCGCGGATCGCCTCGTTCTGCCGCGCGTAGCATCCGAGCCCGTCGAGCGCGGGCGCGATGTCCTCGACGACGGCGCGAATGCCGAAGTGCTCCGCCACGACTCTCCCGAGACGGAGCGCGTCGCCGGACGTATCGCGCTCCGGCATGAAGATCCCGAAGACGCGCTCGGCGCCGAGAGCGCGTACGGCGAGCGCGCCGACGACGGAGCTGTCGATCCCGCCGGAGAGGCCGAGGACGATCCCGCGGCGCTTGAGCGTGCCGAGGACCTGCGCGCGAAGCGATTCTTCGATCGTCTTCGCGACGTTGGCTGCGTCGATGCGGAGGACGTCGCGCGATAGCGTCATGTGACCTCGACGAGGCGAAGATCCATCGTCCCCGAACCGCGCACCTCGCGGAAGTAGCGTAGGAACTTCACCACCGTTGCATCCTCGCTGTCGAGATCGACCATCGCCTTCTTTGCTCCCGCGTTTGGCATGATGAGGTTTCGTACGCACCACGTGTCGATCGCGATCGGATCGGTCCCCGCGACGACCGTGCGCGTCTGCACGGCCGACGCCGCCTCCATGCGAATGTCCCCGCGCTCGGAGTTCCATGCTCCGGCCGGCGTCACGGCGATCCACTCGGCGACCGTGAAGTAGAGATCCGGCGAGCGCACGAGCCGGCCGAACGTCGCGAGCGGTCCCGCCATCCGCCAAGACGCCTCCGGATGCCCGAAGTAGTGGACGGCGCGGTAGTCGCGGACGCGCGGATCGCTGCCGAGTCGACCCGCGCTCATGTCGACGACCCCCATCGGCGATTTGCACGCGCCCGTGAAACCGGTCGCCTCGTGCTCGTTGCACGTCGTCATGTTGATCCAGACGAGTTTGTTCTCGACCGGACGAAGCGCTCCGTCCTTGCGCTCGAAGACGCCGTCGCGGAGATCGACGACGAGGCCGGTCTTCGGCGACGTGAAGCGTGGCCATGTGAGCGGCGTCTCCGCGTGGTCGACGAGGCTGCGCTTGAGACGAAACACGTTCGAGAAGTCCCAGTGGTAACCGTCGCGCGGATCGCCGAGAGCGATCGGTCCGCGGCCGTCGCCGCCGTACACGCCGTGCTCGTGCGTCGGATCGTGCCAATGGTCGTTCGCGAGATCGCTCTTCCCCGCGTCGATGAGGCCGACGAAGCTGACCCGCGCGTCGAGCGCTGCGAAGTGCGTGACGAGGTCGCCCATCTTCGTCCAGCCCGGCACGTCGACGTTGCGATCGCTCGGGCGCGTCCAGGCGCGGGCGAGGCCCGAACCGTTCGCGAGGACGAAGTGCACGTTCTCGAAGACGATCACCTCGCCGCGAAACCCGGGGACCGCGAGGACGCGCTCGATGACGCGTTTCACCGCGGCGACGTTCGTCATTCCTTGGTTCCACCACTGCGCGCTCACCTTGATGAGGACGACCGCGTCGAGCGGGACGATACGTTCGAGGCCGCCGAGCTTGGTGATCGCTCCGTCGATGTTCTCGGCGGGTGTGCCGCCTCGCGCGACGTGGATCGCCGTCTTGTCGCGCAGGGGATCGAACGTGGGCGCGGGCGGCGTCGCGCTGAACGACGCGGTCACGGTGCGCGCCGCGAGGAAGCCTTTGATCCTTTTCCGTGCGACGACGACCGCGCCGATCGCCGTCGCTCCCGCGCCAACGAGAACCGCGCGTCGCGACACGCCCCGCTTCGGCTCATCCGGACGATTGCCCATGGCGCCCATGCTACTCTCGCCGATCGGATGACGGTGCAGTACAGCGTGCGGTGTGCTTCGCCAGTGGACGCGGAGGCCGATCTCCGGCGCATCTGGACGAACAACATTCCCATCGGGTGCGACGTCGGCATCAAGATGGACTGGACGTATCGATCGGCGCCCGTGCAGGCGACCGAGGTATTTCTCTTGGCGTCCGAGCTCCAAGGCGCGAGCTCGGTCGTCGGCACGTCGGGCATCCTCGTTCGCCGCGTGCAAGTCAGCGGGCGGATGCTCGACGCCGCACTGCTCGGAGACTTCGCCGTCGATGCGTCCCACCGTACGCTGATGCCGGCGATGACGCTGATGCGCGCGGTGCGCGCTCGCGCCACCGAACGCTACGGCGTGGTGTACGGCTTTCCCAACGCGAAAGCGGTCGGCGTCTGCCGCCGCGTCGGGTTCGCCGAGCTCGCGATGGTCAAGCGGTATGCGCGTGTCCTCCGTCACGAGAGGTTCGTGCGAAAGTACGTCGATCTGCCGTTCGTGACCCGCGTCGGTGCGGTGGTCGTCGACGCGGCGATGCTCGCGCGCGGCGCGCCGGCGCAGGCGCGCGCGATGCGGACGTTCAAGCTCGTCTGGCTCGACGACGTCGACGAGCGCTTCGACGATCTGTGGAGCCGAGCGCGGAGCGAATACTCGATCGTCGCCGAGCGCAGTGCCGCGTTCGTGAAGTGGCGTCTGCTTCAGCACCCGATCGCGCGGTGTCGAATCGCCGCGTTGGTCGAGCGCGGCCGTCGGCCGCGACTGCATGCCTACGCGGCGGTCCACGTCAGCGACGACATCGCCCACATTCGGGATCTCTTCGGGCACAAGAACGCTCTCGGCCCGCTGCTCGACCGGCTTTTGCCTGCTCTATGGCGGCACGGTCCCTCGTCGGTGTCGTTCAATTGCATTGGGAGCGACGAGACGATCGCGGAGCTCACGTCGCGTGGCTTCGCGGTGCGCGAAGCGACACGCGCGGTGATCGTCGACGTCGGCGGCGCGACGGAGTGCGACGGGCCGTTCGTGCGCGATGCACGGAACTGGCACCTCACGGACGCGGACGAAGACATCTGACTCACGCGTCTTCGAGGAGGTCGTTCGCCGTCAGGTCGGGCGCGGCCTTCCCGCCCTCGTACTCGAGGAGCCCGAGCGCGTCGTAGAGAGGCCGCACGCGATCACTCAGCAGGCCGATGCGCTTCAAGTTCGGAATGATTCTCCGGAACATCGTCTTCCGAAAAAACTTCATCAGATCGGATCCGAGCACGAGCTCGTCCCACGCCGTCCGCGACATCGCGTGTGCGTAGAACTCCTCGTAGAACTCGTGCGCGAGAAACCGATTGCGGAGCATGAGCGAGATCTCGAACGCCCAGTCCTCTCGCTCGCGATCGGCGCCGCCGTCGTTCACGTAGAACTCGCGCAGCGCGAGGACTCCATAGTGCACGTGCCG
>JAYVXB010000742.1:0-29898 GCA_043785585.1 Deltaproteobacteria bacterium
GTGCACATGAAGGCGAAGTACGGCGTCGACGTGCAGTTCCCGATTCAGCGCTACGTCAACGGCCTCCAGTCGACGGCGGTCCCCAACCGCGACGGCGAGTACCCGGCGGGCAAGGCGAACTACACGGGGAACAACAACTGCGTGAATCCGCTCTTTGCCGCGCAGCTCCCCGACGGCAGCAACCTCGACTACAACGAAAAGACGGGCGCCCTCTGCAAGCTCCCGCCGGGTAGCCGCACGAAGGATCTCATCTTCTACGCGCACATTGGCGGCGTCCCGCACGAGCTCTTGCACTTTACGCCGGGCAACCCGAAGGCGAGCATCCTGTCGGACGACGACTGGGTGAAGATCCTCGGCAAGGATCCGCAGAAGTACGACTACACGGGGATCGACCCGCACATGATCGAGTCGTACGCGCCGCGCGCGGGGCTCCCGCCGCCGTCGGACCCTGGGAACGGAACGGACCCGATCCACGGTCGCGAGTGGGTGACGAACGCGGGCTCGAACTTCGTCGACCGCCAGTTCGCATGCACGTTCCCGATCGCGCCGTTCCGCGATTGCTCGCTTCCTGTGAACGCGGACATCTGCGATTGCCCGGCTGTGGCGGGCGCAGCGCACGATCAGATTCCGCCGGTGTGCGATACGACGGTGACCCACCAGATTCGCGCGAAGGCGTACCCGACGATCCGCGAGACTCTCCTCGCGCGCCTCATGGGCACGCAGGGCATCCTCTCGTCGATCTGCCCGGAGCACACGACCGACAACGCGACGAACGACGATCCGCTCTACGGCTACCGTCCGGCCGTCGCCTCGATCGTCGACCGCCTGAAGAACGCGCTCGCGAACCAGTGCCTCCCGCAGCCGCTCACGCCGGAGCCCGAGAACCCGCCGGGCCAGCCGCCGAATCCGAACGCCGGCAAGGTCCCCTGCCTCATCCTCGAGATCCTCCCGGATGCGAACACGAAGTGCGATCCGATGCTCGGCCTCAGCGTTCCGCCGGCCGACATCCTCCAGAAGTTCAAGGACAGCATCAAGACGGGGCAGCCGGGCGATCCGTCGCTCAACACGATCTGCCAGGTGAAGCAGCTCGTCGGCAGCGAGCTCGTGGGCGGCTCGTGCACGTCGTCGACGGCGGCGGGCTGGTGCTACGTCACCGGCGCATCGGCCGGCACGTGTCCGCAGGCGATCCTCTTCTCGCCATCGGGTAACCCGATCAACGGCGCGACCATCAGCCTGCAGTGCATCCAGACCGCAGGCGGTGCCGACGGCGGCTGACCTCGGCGCGATGTAAACGGGCTGTAATGACAGACGGCGCGGCAGGCTTCGGCCTCCGCGCCGTTTTGCTATATACGGGGGCTCGACGATGGCCGCTCCCAAGAAGACGATCCTCATCATCGAGGACGAGCCGCAGATCGTGATGGGATTGCGCGACTCGCTCGAGTTCGAGGGGTTTCGCGTTCTGTCGGCGGGCAAGGGCAAAGACGGCATCGCGCTCGCGCGCGCCGAGAACCCCGACGCGGTGATCCTCGACCTGATGCTCCCCGACATCAACGGCTACGCCGTCTGCGAAGAGCTGCGTCGCTGGAGTGCGTTCGTTCCGATCGTGATGCTGACGGCGCGCTCGCAAGAGAGCGACAAGATCCGCGGGCTCGACTCGGGCGCGGACGACTACGTGACGAAGCCGTTCAGCGTCAACGAGCTCATCGCACGCATGCGCGCGATCTTCCGGCGCGCGGCGCGTGGCAGCGCGGCGACTCCGGAGATCGTCAACATCGGTGACGCGATCGTCAACTTCACCGCGCAGACGATGAGCGTGCGCGAGCAAGAGCATCAGCTGTCGTTTTACGAGGTCGAGCTCGTGCGGCTGCTCGTCGAGCGCGTCGGTCAGCCGGTGAGCCGCGACGAGATCCTGTCGAAGGTGTGGGGGCTCGAAGCGCTTCCGACGAATCGCACCGTCGACAACTTCATCGTCAAGCTGCGAAAGAAGATCGAGAAGGTCCCGGACAGGCCGTCGCACATCCTCACGGTGTACGGGTTCGGGTACAAGCTCGTGATGTGATCGCGCGTGGCCGTGCGATTGCATTGATGACGTGCATGCGAATCGCGCCGTTGATTCCTCTCCTCGTCGGAGCGCTCGCAGTCGGCGCTTGCGACGGGCTCGTCGCCGTACACACCGAACCGACGACGCAGCCGCAGTGCCCGCCGGGCGTCTTCTGCACGAGCGTTCGCAACCAGGCGATCGACAAGATCGATCTCCTCTTCGACATCGATAACTCGGCGTCGATGGGCGACAAGCAGGCGTACCTGCGGCAGGCGATTCCGGATCTCGTCGGACGCCTCGTTCAGCCGAGCTGCGTCGACTCGTCGCATCCGACGACCGTCGTGGGGCGAACGGACTCGCTGGGCAACTGCGCGATCGGGAAGCCCGAGTTTCCTCCCGTGCACAACTTGCACGTCGGCATCGTGACGTCATCGCTCGGTTCGCGCCTCGGTGACGTGTGCAATGCGAACGACAAGACTGCGGGCGGTCTCCTCAAGCACAACGACGATCAAGGCCGCTTGATCAACCGCGCGACGGACGCGGAGAGCGTGTTGCCGGACATGCAGCCGTCGAACTTCCTCGCATGGTTTCCTGACGTGCCGGCGAACACGGGCAGGTCGCCGGGCGCGGGAGCGGTGCCGCAGAAGGACCTCGCGGTCTTCGAGAAGGACTTCGCGGACCTCGTCGCGGGTGTCGGCGAGAAGGGGTGCGGTATCGAGTCGCAGCTCGAGAGCTGGTACCGCTTCCTCGTTCAGCCGGATCCGTACGATCACCTCGACAACCCTGGCGGCCGCGCCACGTGGGTCGACGTCGATGCGACGATCCTCGCGCAGCGCCATGATTTTCTCCGCCCCGATTCGCTCGTCGCGATCATCGTGCTCAGCGACGAGAACGACTCGGAGATCGACGTGCGCGCGCTCGGTCAGCAAGGTTGGAACTGGATGTCGAGCGGCTTCCGCCCGCCGAAGGGGACGACCGCGTGCAACTCGAGCCCGGCGGATCCGGGGTGCACGTCGTGCCTGCTCGCGCCGAACAAAGGCGCGGGCGATCCGAACTGCGCGACGGCGTACACCGCGGAGAACGACTGGGGGTTCAACATGAACCTGCGCCACGTGCACATGAAGCAGAAGTACGGCGTCGACGTGCAGTTTCCGATTCAGCGCTACGTCAACGGCCTCCAGTCGACGGCGGTTCCCAACCGCGATGGCGAGTACCCGCCCGGCAAGGCGAACTACGTCGGCACGAACAACTGCGTGAACCCGCTCTTCGCGGCGCAGCTCCCCGACGGCAGCAACCTCGACTTCAACGAGAAGACGGGCGCCCTGTGCAAGCTCCCGCCGGGTAGCCGCACGAAGGACCTCGTCTTCTACGCGCACGTCGGCGGCGTCCCGCACGAGCTCTTGCACTTCACGCCGAACGATCCGAGGGCGAGCGAGCTGACCGATGACGACTGGGTGAAGATCCTCGGCAGGGATCCGCAGAAGTACGACTACACGGGGATCGACGCGCACATGATCGAGTCGTTCTCGCCGCGCGCGGGGCTCCCTCCGCCGCCGGCTGCCGACAACGCGGATCCGATCCACGGTCGCGAGTGGGTGACGAACGCGAACGCGAATTTCGTCGACCTCCAGTACGCGTGCACGTTCCCGCTCGCGCGGCCGCGCGACTGCTCGCTGCCGGAGAACGCGGAGATCTGCGATTGCCCTGCGCTCGCGGGCGCGCCGCACGATCAAGTGCCGCCGGTGTGCAGCGCGACGACGGTGACGCAGCAGATCCGCGCGAAGGCGTACCCGACGATTCGCGAGACGCTCCTTGCGCGGCTCATGGGATCGCAGGGCATCGTCTCGTCGATCTGCCCGATCCACGTGACGGACAACGCGGCGACGGACGATCCGCTCTACGGCTACCGCCCAGCCGTCAGCGCGATCGTCGACCGACTGAAGAACGCGCTCGCGAACCAGTGCCTGCCGCAGCCGCTCGCCGTCGACGCACAAGGGAACGTGCCGTGCGTCATCCTCGAAGTTCTTCCGGACGCGACCTCGACGTGCGACGCCCGCCGCGGTCTCTCGGATCCTCCCGCGGACGTTCTCGCGAAGTTCAAGGAGAGCATCAGGACGGGGCAGCCGGGCGATCCGTGGCTCGACACGATCTGCCAAGTGAAGCAGCTCACGGGCGACGATCTCGTCGGCGGCTCGTGCGCGCAGTCGACGAAGGCGGGCTGGTGCTACGTCACGGGCGCGGCGGCCGGCACGTGTCCGCAGGCGATTCTGTTCTCGCCGACGGGCAGCCCGGTGAACGGCGCGACGATCAGCCTGCAGTGCACGCAGAACGCGGGCGCGCTCGGTCGCTGAATCGTGACGGGAGCGTCGTCCGAATGGATGACGCGCTGGCGTTTGACGGGTCGGGCTCCGCGCGGCCATGTTCGCAGAGACCATGAGAAACCGATTCGTCTTGGCAGCGCTCGCGGGCTCCGCGTTCCTCGGATGTGGCGGTACGACGACGAACGATCGTGCCGGCGACAGCGGCTCGTCGTGCACGTTCGGACCGGCGGCGATCGTGCGCCAGCAAGGGATCGACAAGATCGACATCCTCTTCATGATCGACAACTCCGCGTCCATGGGCGACAAGCAGGACTACCTGAAGCAGGCGGTGCCCGACTTGATCCGGCGGCTCGTCCAGCCGAACTGCGTCGACGGCAACGGCGGCGTGGTCGGGCAGACGGACGCGGTGGGCTCGTGCGCGCAGGGCCATCCGGAGTTCGCGCCCGTCCATGACATGCACATCGGCGTCGTCACGTCGGCGCTCGGACCGCGCCTCGGCGACGCGTGCAATCCGACCGAGAAGACGCAGACCGGGCTCCTGAAGCACAACGACGACCAAGGGCATCTCGTCAACCGAGCCGGTGACGACGAGCACACGCTCGCCGACGCGCAGCCGTCGAGCTTCCTCGCGTGGTTTCCGGACGTGCCGGCGAACACCGGGCACACGGCCGGGAGCGGCGCGACTCCGCTTCGCGATCTCGCGATGCTGCAGAGCGACTTTCGCGATCTCGTCGCCGGCGTGCACCAGCTCGGCTGCGGGATCGAGTCGCAGATGGAGAGTTGGTACCGCTTTCTCATCCAGCCCGATCCGTACGACCACCTGGACAAGCAGGGCGGACGCGCGTCGTGGGTCGACGTCGACGCGACGATCCTCGCGCAGCGGCACGATTTCCTGCGGCCCGACTCCGCGGTCGCGATCATCTCGCTGACGGACGAGAACGACGGCGAGATCGACGTGCGCGCGCTCGGCCAACAAGCTTGGAACTGGATGAGCAGCGGGTTCCAGCCGCCGCACGGCACGTCGGCGTGCAACGCGAACCCCAACGATCCCGCGTGCACGTCGTGCCTCTTGGCGCCCAACCACGGCGCGGGCGATCCCAACTGCGGCGCGCCGTTCTCTGGGCAGAACGACTGGGGCTTCAACCTGAACCTGCGCCACGTTCACATGAAGCAAAAGTACGGCGTCGACGTGCAGTTTCCGATGCAGCGCTACGTGAATGGCCTGACGTCGGCGACCGTGCCGAATCGTGACGGGGAGTATCCGGCGGGAATCGCCAACTACCTCGGAACGAACAACTGCACCAATCCCCTGTTCGCGCACGGGCTGCCCGACGGATCGCGGCTCGACGCGGATACGTTGTGCAAGCTGCCGCGCGGGGAGCGCACGCCCGATCTCGTCTTCTACGCGCACATCGGCGGCGTGCCCAATCAGCTCCTCCACTACACGCCGGGCAACGCGAGCGCGAGCGCGCTCGACGACGGCGACTGGACGAAGATCCTCGGGAGAGATCCGCAGCACTACGACTACACGGGGATCGATCCGCACATGGTCGAGTCGTTCGCGCCGCGCCCCGGTCTTCCGCCGCCGTCGTCGGCGGACAACGCGGATCCGATTCATGGCCGTGAGTGGATCACGAACGCGAGCGCCAACTTCGTCGATCGTCAATTCGCGTGCACCTTCCCGCTCGCGACGCCGCGCGACTGCTCGCTCCCGTCGAACGCGGACATCTGCGATTGCCCGTCGTCGGCGGGCGCGCCGCACGACCAGATTCCTCCGCTGTGCGACCCGAACAATCCGACGAGGCAGATACGCGCGAAGTCGTATCCGACCATCCGCGAGACCTTGCTCGCGCGGCTCCTCAATCACCAGGGCATCGTGTCGTCGATCTGTCCGATTCACGCGACAGAAGAGTCGCCCGGCGATCCGCTCTTCGGGTTTCGGCCCGCGATGTCGTCGCTCGTCGAGCGCCTCGGCTCGGCGCTGTCGAACCAGTGCTTGCCGCAGCCGCTGCCGCGCGACGATGCGGGCCGTGCGAAGTGCTCGATCCTCGAGGTTCCGCCGGCGGGCGGTGCGTGCGACGCGGCGCAAGGCAGTACACCCGCGTCACCGGCGATCGCGAAGGCGATGCGCGATCAGCTTCGTGAGTCGATCGGTGACGCCGCTGCGACGGCGACCGTCTGCGAGGTGCATCAGATGTCGGGCGCGGAGCTCGTGAACGGCTCGTGCACGGCGGCGAGCGGCGCGGGGTGGTGTTACGTCAGCGGCGCTGCCGCGGGGACATGCCCGCAAGCGGTCGTCTTTTCGCCGAGATCGGTCCCCGTGCCGGGGACGCTCGTTCTCTTGCAGTGCGCGGGATCGGGGCCGGGGTGCGGCGGGACGTGATCAGATCCCCGGCGTGACGAAGACGATCTCGAGGCGCGCGTTGCGAGCTTTCGCCTTCGCGTCCGTCGGATCCACGATCGGCGACTTGGCCCCCGCGGTCTCCGACTTCACCTTCGCCGCGGTCGCGCCGCCCGCGACGAGCGCCTTCGCCGCCGCATCCGCGCGCTGAGCGTCCGCGCTCACGTCGGCCGCGCTGGGCGTCGTCGCGTCGTGAAGGACGATCTGCACAGCGAACGTCGGATGCGCGCTCGCGACGCGACCGAGCTCGCGCAGCTTTTTCTCGGCGTCCGCCGTCAGCGACGTCCCGTTGAACGCTTCGCGCAGCGTCACGACCACACCGCGCTCGTCGCGCGACGGATCCCAGCCGCCGCTCGCGGAGAGCTCGGCGAGCAGCGTATCTGCCTGCCCAGACGCCGACGCATCGCTCATGCGCCGCGCCTTCGTCAGGAGGGAGAGGCACGTCGCGCGCGCGTGTCCCGCGCTGTCGATCGGCGCGGTCGCGCCTTTCGCCGGCGGGCCCTTCGCTTCGATCGCCTTCTCGGCGGCCGCGATCTCTTGCTCGGCATCCGCGAGGCCGGCGAGATCCGGCGAGAGGAGCTTGGCCGATCCGCACAAGAGGCGGGCCTGCATCGCGAGCGTGCGCGCGGCCACGCGTCGCGCTTCTTCGCGTGCCGGATCCGTCGGCCCCGACGGCGCGGGCAACAAGAGCTCGCGCGCGACCTGCACCTGCCGCTCGAGCGCCTCGGCCTCACGGTCCATTTGCGTGCGCGAGGCAGCGAGCTTCGACGCCTGATCGTTGGCGGTGTCGAGGAGTTGCTTGGCCTCGGCCAGATCGCGCGTGGCGCGCGCCATTCGCGCGAGCACGAGCGCGTGGCTGTACGCGGCGATCGCGCGATCCGCGTGAAGCGACGCGCCGGTGTCGTCGCCCGCGTCGTACGCCCTCTTCGACAGCACGCGCTCTTGCTCCGCTTGGGCGAACGCTTGCGGCGCGAGATCCGCGCCTTCTTTCGCGCCGGGAGCGCTGCGGACGCGCTCCATGTCGGCCATCGCCGTGAGCGCGGGGCGCTGGTCGGCGCCGCCGCACGCCGCGAGAAGCGTCATCGAGACGCCGAGCGCGAGCCCTGCAAAGCCTCGCCGGATCATCGTGCGCCTCCATCCTTCGTCGCGACGGGTGCCGCGCCTGCATCGGTCGGCTTGGGCTTCGGTCTCTTCGGCGCGCCGCCGTCGAGCGCCGCGGCCGCGGTGCGGTTCGTGTCCTTCGCTTCGCGCTCGGCCGCCTCGAGCTGCGCGCGCAGCCGTCCGGTCCGCGCGATCCCTTCTTCGAGGAGCGCGCGCTCGCGATCGAGGAGCGCCCCCGCGTCGAGCGCGTCGCGACGCGCCTGCGCCGCCGCCTGCTCGAGATCCGCCGCCTTCGCGAGATCGCGCGCCATCTCCGCCCACTCGCGCGCCACACCCTCGGCGAGCTTCGCGTGCGGATCGTCTCCTGCGGCGTGCATCCGCTTCGCGCGCTCGAGCGCGTCGCGCGACTTCTGCACCGTCGACGCCACGAGCGCCTTGTGAGCCGCGTCGCGATCGAGATCCTGCAGGACCGCCTCCGCGACTGCGCGATCGTCGGCGTCGCCTGCGAGCGCGAAGGGCGCGGCGGCGAGGCCAACGAGGCAGGACAGAGCAAGGAAGACGGCGCCGTAGCGGCGGAGCGAACGACTCATTGGCGGAATGCGTGCCGCATCGGCGACACCCTTGTCAATCGAAACGTCCCGGCGGGGCCAACGGGCTCGTCGGCGAGGACACACCCCGCGAACGCGCACGGGGCCCCTCGCTTGACCCTGTGGGGGCCCGCCGATAGGTTTCCCCCATGTCGAGGGTGGGGAGCGAGCGACCGACCGCGGGCGCCGTGGCGGACCCGCCGTTGGGGGCGGGGGCGACGGCCTCGTTCGGCAAATACAAGCTCTTTGCGAGCTTGGGGCGCGGCGGCATGGCTGACGTGTTCCTCGCCGTCGCGCGCGGACCGCTCGGCTTCAACAAGCTCGTCGTCGTCAAACGGCTGCGAACGACGCTCGCGGACGACGAGTCGTTCCTCAACATGTTTCTCGACGAAGCGCGCCTCGCCGCACGCTTGAACCACCCGAACGTCGTCCACACGTACGAGGTCGGCGAGCAGGACGGCTCGTACTTCATCGCGATGGAGTACCTCGAAGGGCAGTCGCTCAACCGCGTGATCAAGGATCTCGCGAAGCGCGGAGAGCAGCTCGACGAAGGAGTCTGCGCGCGGATCGTCGCGGACGCGCTCGCGGGGCTTCATCACGCGCACACGCTCCGCGACTACGACGGCAAACCGCTCGAGATCGTCCATCGCGACGTCTCGCCGCACAACGTGTTCGTCACGTACGACGGGCAGGTCAAGCTCGTCGACTTCGGGATCGCGAAGGCCGCGTCGAGCTCGACTGTGACCGAGGTCGGCGTGCTCAAGGGCAAGGTCGCGTACATGGCGCCGGAGCAGGCGATGGGCGCGCCGGTCGATTGCCGCGCGGACGTCTTCGGGATGGGCGTCGTGTTGTGGGAGCTCCTCGCGCGCAGGCGACTCCTCGCGGGCGACACGGCGGCGGCGACGCTGCATCGGCTCTTGAACGAGCCGATCCCGTCGATCTCGTCGGTGCGTGACGTCGACGCCGGCCTCGCGGCGATCGTCGCGCGCGCGCTCGAGAAGGAGGCGGACCGCCGCTACCAATCGGCGCAGGAGATGCGCGAGGCGATCGAGGCGTGGATTCGCGTCACGGGGCGCGACGTCCGCCAAGAAGAGATCGGCGCGCAGATCACGCACCTCTTTCACGACGTTCGCGACGAAGTGAAGCGTCAGGTGCAAGAGCAGATGGCGATGGCCGCGAACGCCAGCTCGTCGGGCGACGTCGCGGCCGCCGTCGTCGAGAGTGGACGCACGGCCACGGCGAACGCGAAGCCCGCGCGTCAACGCCTCCCCGAGATCGGAGTCGGCAGCGGCAGCGGTAGCGGCGTCATCAAGCTCGCCGAATCCCTGCCGCCCTCGTCGGAGGAGTCGCCGGAGCCCGAACGACGGCGTCGCGGCGCGATCTTCCTCTTCGTGCTTCTTCTCCTCTTTGCGGTCGTGCTCGCCGCGTTTCTGCTCGTGAAGCTCGCGTTCGCACCGAAGGACGATCTCGTCGCGGAGCGCCTTCCGGTCAGCGCGAGCGCGCGGACGCTCCCGACTCCCGTCGCGAGCGCAAGCGCGCGGCCGCCGATCGACTCGCCGCCCACCGCCGCGCCGAGCGCGACCGCGACGGCACCGACGCCCGTCGCCCCGACGCGCGCGCCGGTCACGCCGTCACCGACGCCGACGCGCAACCAAGTCGCTCCGAACGTCCCGGGCCCGGACGACAACGGCCCAGGATTTCTCACGTTCGATACGTATCCCTGGACGCGCGTGACGGAAGGCGGCCGCCTCCTCGGGACGACGCCGCTCATCAAGGTCCCGATGTCCGCGGGAACGCATACACTCCTCCTCGAGAACAACGAGCAGGCGATCCGCAAGACCTACGTCGTCACCATCAAGAGCGGTGAAACGTTCGCGATGCGCCTCGGCCTCTCGAAGTAACCTGAGGCGGGATGAATCGGAGGAGGGGAGTTGCGGTGGCCGTGGTCGTCGCGGGTGCGCTCGGCGTAGCCGTGGGCGATCTCGCGTGCTCGACCGCGAGCTCGCCCGGCCAAGGCACGAGCTCGACGACCAGCGCGTCCGGCGAGCCGATCGTCATCGGCGTGTCGGACTCGCTGACGGGCGGGCTCAAGGGGATCGGCAATCCGCTTCAGAATTCGATCCGCGTCGCGGAGCACTACCTCAACAGCTTGGGCGGCGTGCTCGGGCGCAAGCTCAAGTTCGTCATCGCGGACGACACGAGCGACGAAGGCGCGATCGCGCAGCAGACGGTGAAGTCGCTCTTGTCGCAGGGGGCGATCGCGATCATCGGTCCGAACGGCAGCGGTCAAGTCGCGGCGGTGCAAGACATCCTCTTCAAGCAGCACGTCCTGCAGATCTCCGCGACGGCGACATCGCCGGATCTGTCGAAGCTTCAGCCGCTACACGATCGCTACTTCTTCCGAACCGTCCCGCCCGACGAGCTCCAAGGAAAGGCCGTCGTTCGTTTCGCCGTGCTCGGTCCGGCGGCGATCGGCGCCGACGCGGGGGGCGCCGCAGCGTGCAAGAAGATGGCGCTCTTCTACTATACGAACACGTACGGCAAGGCGATGGCCGACGTGATCAAGGCGAACTTCCCGACCAAGTCCGGCGGCGGAACGATCGTCGCCGACGTGATGGTCACGACCGACGTGCGCAGCGACTACGCCACCGAGGTGATGGCGATCGTCAACGCGAAGCCCGATTGCCTCGCGACGATCATCTACGACGACGTCGGCGACGTGTTCATGGCAAACCTCAAGGCCGCGATCGCGACGCCGCCCGCCGGATGGAACCCCGCGTTCTTCGTCATCGGCACCGACGGCGTGTACACCGACGACTACCTCGTCAACGGGCGGCAGAACCGCGCCGACCCGATGTCGCCGACGGTCGTCGAGGGCGTCTATGGCACGAACCCCGATACGAACCCGCCGACCGCGCAGTACAACGACTTCAAGAACCTCTACGTCGCAGAGTTCCCGCTCGCGCCCGGCGTCGCCGACATCGATCCGTACACGGCCAACCAGTTCGACGCCGCGGTGCTCGTCGCGCTCGCGATCGAGCAGGCCGGCACGACGACCGATCCCGTCAAGCTGCGCGACGCGCTCTACCTGATCTCGCGCAAAGAGAACCGCGCGTACGGGCCGCGCGATTTGTTGTCGGCGCTCGAGGCGATCCGTCGTGGCGGGCCGATTCACTACACGGGCGCGTCGGGCGATCTCGACATCGACGACAGCGGCAACGTCCTCGCGGGATACATCGTGTGGCACGTCAAGAACGGGAAGTTCGAGACGATCGCGCACGTGAAGGCGACCGATCTATGAAGCGCGTCGTGGCGATCGCGCTCGTTGCGTTGGGGGCGTGCGGTGGGAGCACGACGTCGAAGGGGACGTACACCGTCGCGTTTCAATCGACGGAAGAAGCCGTCGCGGTCGAATCGCTTCGCGTGATGGTGTTCGACACGAGCACGATCGATGCGCAAGAGGCGTGCGTCCACTTGATGGCGCTCCGCGCGAGCAACCAGGCGCTTCCGCCTGCGATGACGGAGGTCGCGTCGACGTCGTGCGGGCTCCGCAACGGCGGCGGATCGTTCAACGCGCCGTTCGGCAGCATCGCGGTCCTCGTGTTGGGGCAGGCGAAGGGGCAGGCGACGGATCTCGCGCGTGGCTGCGCGACCCAGCGCTTCAGCGCCGACGTCACGAGCATCACCGTCGAGGTCGCGCTCGTACCGGGGACGCAGATCCCCGCGACGACCTGCACGTCGCTGTCGCAGCACTGCGGCGGCGGCTGCTGACGACGCTCAGTTGCAGCGCGCCGTGCCGCACACGAGCGACGGCGAGAGGCTCGCGGACGTCGCGGTGCCCGGGCGCGTCGCGGCGTACGTGATCACGCTCCCCGCGATCACGACGACGCCGACGACCGCCCAGAAGATGGGGCTCGCGAAGATCGATTTCCCCGTGGGCCTTGCTTCGTCCTTCGTGTCGCGCGGCTTCGGCGGAGGCGGCGCCTCGTCGCGCGTCGGAGGTGCGAGCGAGATCGTCTTCGGCGTGGTCGGATTGCCGACCTCGAAGACCGCGTCGTCGCGATCGTCGAACGCCTGAACGTAGTAGTCGAGGCGCGACACGTTCGCGGGCGACACCGGCACGTCGACCGTCACGTCGCCGGTCGCGATGTCGCTCGTCGTGAACTTCCCCGCTGCGCCCCACCGCCACCCGACGACGACCTTCTTCGCGATCCGCGTCGGATCGCGCGTCGTCACGCGAAGCGTCCCGGCTTCGTGCGCGTGAAGCACCGGCGTGACCTCGATGCCCGGCTTCGCTTGGTAGCCGCTCAGCACGCCGCGCGCTTCCATCATGCGGTCGGTCACCTTCGGCGGCAGCCCGCGATCCTCTTTTTCGTCGGGCGCGATCGTCAGCAGTACGACGAACGCAGCGCGCGCGTCTTTGTCGTGGCCCAGCACCGCGTGCGTCCGCGCGAACAGACGATACGCGCGCACGAGTTGATCGTGCGTCAGGCCGCGTTGCTTGATGACGTCGGCGGAGAGCTTGTTCGCCGTGTCGAACTCGAGCTCGGCGTACGCGGTCTCCGCAGCTTCGAGGTCCGCTTGCACGTTGCCCGAGCCGGCGCGCGCGAGACGCGGCGACGCGAAGCCAATCGCGGTGACGACGACCATCAGCAGGGCGAGGAGCGCGGGGCGCATCGGCCGAGCATACGCTACGCTGCGAGCCGATGACACGAGCGCTCGGACGCACGGGATTGAACGTCGATGCGGTGTCGCTCGGTGGCGAGGGGATCCTCCGCACGCACGGACGCGCGCGCGACGCCGTCCCGATGATCCTCGAAGCGCTGCGCCTCGGCGTCCGCTACTGCGACACTGCGCCTGCGTACGACGAGAGCCAGGACTACTACGGCGAAGCGTTTCGATCCGCCGGCCCCGCCGCGCGCGACGGCGTGATCCTCGCGTCGAAGACGCACGAGCGATCGCGCGATCGCGCGCTTCGGTTGCTCGACGACAGCTTGCGGCGTCTCGCCACCGACCGCGTCGACATCTGGCAGATGCACGATCTCCGTACGACGCGCGATCTCGACGCGATCTTCGCGAAGGGCGGCGCGATCGAGGCGGCCGAAGCCGCGAAGGCCGATGGGCGCGTCCGCTTCATCGGGCTCACCGGTCATCACGATCCCGCGATCCTCGTCGAGGCGATGCGAAGGTATGCCTTCGACACCGTCCTCTGCGCGATCAACCCCGCCGATCCGGCGCGCCTTCCGTTCCTGACGACCGTCGTGCGTGAAGCGCGCGCGCGCGGCGTCGGCGTCATCGGAATGAAGGCGCTCGCGGCGGGCCGCCTCGTTGCCGATCGCGCGGCGACACCGGAAGAGCTGATTCGCTACGCCGCGACGCACGCCGACACCGTGATCGTCGGATGCAAGTCGCCCGCGGAGATCGCGGCGAACCTCGCCGTCGGTCGCGCGTTCTCGCCGATGACCGACACGGAGCAGCGCGCGCTCGAAGCGCGTTTGGCTCCACGTTCGTCGCTGTACGACGACTTCAAGCGCGACTAGCGCCGTGGTAGAAGCGCACGTCATGACCCGCCCGCGCGCATCTTGGGACGACTACTTCATGAACATCGCGCGCGAGGTGTCGACGCGCTCGACGTGCGACCGCAAGTTCGTCGGCGCCGTCATCGTGCGCGACAAGTGCATCCTGACGACGGGCTACAACGGCTCGATTCGCGGGCTGACTCACTGCGACGAGGACGGTCACTTGATGGAGGACGGGCACTGCGTGCGCACCGTCCACGCCGAGGCAAACGCGATCGTCCAGGCCGCACGCAACGGCATTCGCATCGACGGCGGATCGATCTACGTGACCGCGTCGCCGTGCTGGGGTTGCTTCCGTCTCATCGCCAACGGTGGGATCACGCGCGTCGCGTTCGGCGAATTCTACCGCGACGAGAAGATCTTCGACGTCGCGAAGCGCCTCGGGATCGAGCTCGTCGACATGTCGAAGGCCAAGACGGCGTGATGCCGACGCGTCCATCGCGGCTCGCGGTCGCGGTGATTCAAGGCGGCCCGTCGACGGAGGCCGAGGTGAGCCGCGCGTCGGCGACGAGCGTCGCGAAGGCGCTCGCGGACGCCGGGCACGCGGTGGTGCGGCTCGAGCTCGACGCGTTCCTCGCGGAGTCACTGCGCACGGGCGCGTTCGACGTCGCGTTTCCGGTGACGCACGGCGCGGTCGGCGAAGACGGCGCGCTGCAGGGTCTCTTCGAGGTGCTCGACGTGCCGTACGTCGGGTCGAACGTGCTCGCCTGCGCGCTCGCGATGGACAAGCGGCTCGCGCGGCGCATCTTCGCGCTCGAGGGGTTGCCGGTCGCGAAGGGGCTCGCCGCCGTGAAAGGCGAGGGGAGCGCTGCAGAGCAAACGGCGCGCGCGCGCAGCGAGATCGGCGCGCGTCTCGTCGTGAAGCCGGCGTCGAGCGGATCGGCGATCGGCGTGATGCGCCTCGAGGCCGACGCGACCGACGACGACGTCGCGCGCGCGATCGATGCGACGTGGGCGATCGACGACGTCGCGATCGTGGAGCACTTCGCCAAGGGGCGCGAGGTGACGTGCGGCGTTCTCGACCTCGACGCGCCGACCGCGCTCCCGCCGACCGAGATCCTCTCGCCGAACGATGCGTTCTACACCTATGAAGCGCGCTACGCGCCGGGACGCAGCCGTCACGTCTGCCCGGCCGAGCTTCCGCCCGGCGTCGCCGCGCGCGTTCAACAGGTCGCCGTCGCCGCGCATCGCGCGCTCGGCTGCCGCGATCTCTCCCGAGCGGATTTCGTCGTCGGTGACGAAGGCGACGACGCCTCCGTGATTCTGTTGGAGGTGAACGCGCTCCCCGGCTTCACCGCGACGAGCCTCTTCCCCGAAGCCGCCGGGATCGCAGGCTTTCCTATGCCCACGCTCTGCGACGCGCTCGCGCGACGCGCAAACGCACGCGGCCCCACACGTCGCTTTTCTCCAAGACCACTGCCACGCTGAGCGTTTCATCCATGTGAACGCCACTTGTGCCCTGGACAGCGTCGTGGCGCGGGCGCACGTTTAATCGGCACGGCATGGCGCGCGAATCCCTGTACGGAGAGACCATCCTCTGGTCGGGACGTAGCGGCACCGTCACCGTGCCGGTGCTCTACAAGGTGACCGCGTTCGTCACCGCGATCGTTTCGTTCGTGACGCTCTGCTACGCGATCGTCTTCGCGCTCGCGTTGCGCGTTCCGGTCGGAGGCATGCTCGCGTTCGCGGCGTGGCTCGCGATCCTCGCGGTCGGCGCGTGGCGCGTTCCGCTCTGGTGGCGCGCGCAGGTCGAGTACATCGTCACCGACAAGCACGTCATCTGGCGGCGCGGTCGCTTGCGTCGATCGATCGAGATCAGCGCGATCAGCTACGCGCTCATTCGCTGGAGCGCGCGCGATCCGTCGGTCGGCGATCTCGTGCTCATTCGCGCGGTGCCGACCGGCGCGCTCCGTCGGACGCTCAGCCTCACGCTCTCCGACGTGATGGCGCCGGATCGTCTCTGGGCGATCGTGCGCGGCGTCACGCCCAGCGCGCCGCTCGGCGACGGCGAGCGACCGCTCTCGCAGCGCCTCGACGAAGGCGAGCGCGTCCTCTGGTCGGCGATCCCGCTCGCGTCGCCGTGGACTCCGCGTCGCGCGGCGACGGCGGCGATCGGTGCGCTCGTGACGGGCGCGTTCGTCCAAGCGCTCGCCAAGTCGATCCCGAACCTCGCGAAGATCCTTCGCCTGCACGCGCTTCCGGCGTCGACCTTCGGCGTGCTCGTCGCCGGCGCCGCGCTCGGCCTCTTGCTCTTGCTCGCGGTCGCGATCGCCGTCGGCTACGTCGCGCTCATCCGCCCGATGCGCATCGCCCGCGCGACGCGCTACTTCGTCACCAACGCGCGCGTGCTGATCCGCCGCGGCAACGAAGAGCTGCACCTCGATCGCGCGCGGATCGCGTACGTCATCGACGCGCCGCTCGGCGGCGCCGCGCCGCACGACGCGGGCGGTCTCCACGACGTGTTCTTGGTGCTCGACGGCCCGCAGGCGCGCGCGATGGCGACGAGCGGCGCGTTCGGAGGCGAAGAGACCGGCGTCCTGAGGCCCGTCTTCTCCGCGATTGTCGATGCGGAGACAGTTAACGGAATTCTCGCGGAGCGCAGGCCGTTTCGAAAGGCGGCCTGACCGGTGCCGCGCGACCGTTAACGATCTCGACGCTGCGCCTGCTCGCGCGACGATCCGCGGTCAGAACCCGAGGCTCGGGCTCGGCGTGCCTGGCGCGCTCATCGTCGGATCGGGCTTTGCGATCGTCGTCGACGCGGGCGCGGATGCGTTGTCGTACGGATTGTCGGTCGCCGCGGCTGCAGGGACCGTAGGCGCAGCGACCCAGCGAGGCTTGGCGCTCGCGCTCGCCTGTGCGCTCGGCGTCGCCTGTGCGCTCGCGACCGCGGACGCGGATGGCGCGCTGACCGGTTCGCTCACGGGCGGCAACGCGACGATGGGCGGAGGCGGCGGCACCGCCGGGTGAGCGACGGCCGGTGGCTCTGCGTAGAGCGAGGCAGGAGAGCTCGCCGGTCGATTGAGCGCGAAGGCGGCGCCCGCGACAGCCGCGCCGATCGCAAGAAAGCCCGCGACGCTGATCAGCACCGGGTGCTGCTTCGGTACGCGAAACGTCACGCCGGTGATCCCGCCGCGGCTGCGGAAAGGATCGCGCAACCCGGGGATCACGTCGCGTGACGACGGCGGCGTCGACGGAAGTGCTTGGGGATGTTTGCGGCGCTGGAGATCGATGATGGGCTCGGTTTTCACGAGCTCACCTAGTGCGAGCTTCGCGCCAACGCGAGATCGTCGTTTCGCCGTGGAATCGCGGGGTCTTTCCCGTGGCGCGATGCCACGACGTGCGGCGAGAAGGCGCGCGCCGACCGCTACTTCGAGCAGGTCCCGTCGCCGCTTCCTGCGACGTAGAAGCTCCCGCCGTAGCTGCCCCATTTCGACGACGTGATCCCGTGCCCGAGCGATCCTTTGTAGCTCGGGCAACCCGCGGCGGACTTCACGGTCACTTTGCCGCCGGACATCGGGATCGCGCCCGCGTGCACCGCCGCGCCGCAAACGCTCGAGTCATGCGTATAGACGCCCGTGCCCCAGACCGATCCCGACGGCTTCCCGGGCGGGCACTTGCAGGTGAACGACGTGAGAGCCGCGTAACCGGGAATGTCGGCGTAGCGCGACGGGCACGGCGCGTCCGGGTTCTCGACGACGCACTTGCCATCGCCCTTCTCCGGAAAATAAATGCTCGCCTCGTACGATCCCCAGCTCGACGCCGAGATCCCGTTCGCGGAGCTTGCCGCGTACGCGGGGCAGCCGGTCGTCCTCTTCACGTGCAGCTTGCCGCCGGTCGCGGGAATCGCGCCCGCGTGTACGCCCGCCGCGCAGATGCTCGAGTCGGTCGTGTAGATCCCGCTGCCCCAGACCGATCCGACCGTCCCGTCCTTGTCGCAGGTGCACGTCATCTCGGATTGCTCGGGCACGTCTTTGATCTTGGCCGGGCAGATCCCGCCGTCGCCGATCTTCGGGCACGCGCCGTCGCCGTGGCCCGTGAAGTAGAAGCTCGTTCCCCAATCGCCCCAGCCCGACGACGTGATCCCGTTCGCGGTGCTCCCCGTGTAATGCTTGCACCCTGCACCTTTCGTCATCTTCGCGATCCCGCCCGTCGCCGGCAGCGCGCCCGCGTGAACGGCGGCTGCGCACACCGAGGAGTCGGTGGTGTAGACGCCGCTCCCCCAGACGCTGCCGCCCGCGTTCGTCGCGTCGCACGAGCACTGCACCTCGGGGAGCACCAGTCTGTCGGCGGAGATCGCCGAAAACTTCGCCGGGCAGGGCTGCACCTTCGGCTTGCACGCGGACGCGAGGACTCCCACGACCGCGGCGGCAACGACGGACGACACGATGCGAACGCTCATGATGACCCCTCCCCTGTGGAACGCGAGCGAGGGTAACCGCTTCGCCGCGTCGACAACACTAAAGCGTGACGACGGCGCCGCCCCACGTGAAGCCGCTCCCGAACGCCGCGAAGAGCACGTTCGATCCGAAATCGCAGCGCCCTTCGCGCCACGCTTCGCTGAGCCCGAGCGGGATCGTCGCCGCGGTGGTGTTGCCGTACTTCTCGATGTTCGCGACGGTCTTCGCCTCGGGGATGCCGAGCTTCTGGCAGACCATTTGGTTGATGCGGAGGTTGGCTTGGTGCGGGACGAAGAGGTCGATCTGATCGATCGTCATCTTGGATTCGGTCATCACTTCCTTCACCACCTCGGGCATCTTCTCGATCGCCCAGCGGAACACTTGCTTGCCGTTCATCGCCGGGTAGTGCTTCCCCTCGACGAGCATCTCGGGTGTGAGCCGCGGGACGTACGCGCTCGCGGGCGCTTCGAGCCAAAGCTCTTTTGCACCGCTGCCGTCGGCGTGGAGCTTGATCGACTTGATGCCTTGCCCTTCGCGCGTCGCGCGTCCGATGACCGCGGCGCCGGCGCCGTCGCCGAAGAGCACGGCGATGTCGCGCCCGCGATCCGCGAGCTCGATGCCGGTCGAATGGACCTCGGCGCCGACGAGCAGAACGTTCTCGTAGACGCCCGCGCGAACCCAGGCGTCCGCGATCGACAAGCCGTAGAGAAATCCGGAGCACTGGTTTCGCACGTCGAGCGCGGGGATCCCCGGGAGGCCGAGCTTGTCGCCGAGGAAGCATCCCGAGCCGGGGAAGTTGTGATCGGGAGAGAGCGTCGCGAAGATGATCGCGTCGATGTCCTTCACGTCGAGCTTGGCCTGCTCGAGCGCCATCTTGCACGCGGGGATCGCGAGATCGCTCGCGCCGATTCCCGTATGCTCGATGAAGCGTCGCTCCTTGATGCCGGTGCGCTGCACGATCCACTCGTCGGTGGTCGACATGAGCTTCGACAGATCGTCGTTCGTGACGATCTTGGTGGGGACGTAGTGGCCGATGCCGAGGATGGTGGAGCGTGTTTGCTGCATGACCGGCGGGTTTGCCCGATTTCCCCGCGCGGGCGCAACCAACATCGACCGACGCGGCGCAGCAGATTTCGTCGTCTCCGTTACCCCTTGCCCATTATTTCGGCACGCTCGTACGTCCAACGGTATGAAGAAGCCACGTGATCGGCCCCGGAGACCTCGTCAGCGGTAAGTACCGACTCGTCCGTTTGCTCGGCGATGGCGGGATGGGCTCGGTGTACGAAGCGCTTCACGAGGTGCTCGGCACGCGCGTCGCGATCAAGGTGCTGCATCCGGAGCTCGCGCGGCGCACCGGCCTCGTCGAACGCTTCCTGCAAGAGGCGCGCGTCGCCGCCAAGATTCGCAGCCCGCACGTCGTCCAGGTGACCGACGTCGATCGTACGGTCGAGGGCGGGCACGCGTACATCGTGATGGAGCTCCTCGAAGGCGAGTCGCTCGCCGGGCTCCTCGATCGCCAGCGCAAGCTCCCGGTGACGACGTCGTGCCAGTACACGATGCAGATCCTCGAGGCGCTCGAGAGCGCGCACGCGCTCGGCGTCATCCATCGCGATCTCAAACCCGAGAACGTCTTCGTGACACACCTCGGCGGCAAGCCGGTGCTGAAGCTCATCGACTTCGGGATCGCGAAGCTTCGCGCAGCCGAGGGAGCGCAGCCGCGCAACTTGACGGTCGCGGGCGTCGTGATGGGGACGGCGGAGTACATGGCGCCGGAGCAGGCGCGCTCGGCGGCGCAGGTCGACGCGCGCGCGGACATCTATGCGGTCGGCGTGATGCTCTACGAGATGTTGTCGGGGACGCGTCCGGTGCTCGGCGACGATGCGCGCGTCATCGCGTTGAAGGTCGAGCGCGGCGAGGTGACGCCGCTCGTGAAGGCAGCGCCGGAAGTGCCGCGCGAGCTCGCGGGGCTCGTGCACCGCGCGATGGCGGCGCGTCCCGAGCTCCGCTTCGCGAACGCGGCGGAGATGCGCCTCGCGCTCGCGGATGCGTTGAGCGGCAAGCGTCCGCCGACGGGCGTCATGGCGGCGACGCCGGTGGCTCCCGCGCCTGCCGACTTGGGAACCGGAACGCTCAAGGGCGCACCGGCGAAGGAAGTGCTCGCGGCCGCGTCGATGACGCACGCCGAGCACGGGCGTCCGATGGCCGCGCAGGCGACGAGCATCGCGGACGAGCCGCGCGTCGACACGGTGCGCAACCCGCCGGTCGGCGCGCACGGGATGTCGCCCGGTCCGATCGGCGGAGCGCACGTCCCGCCGGGACCGCACGACACGCGCCGCCGCGGCGGCGGTTCGTCGAAAATGATTTGGCTCATCGCGATTCCGCTTTTGCTCGGCGCGGGGCTCGTCGGCGTCTTCGTCATGACGTCGCAGTCATCCGATGTACCGCCCGCGCCGACGAAACCGGTGACGACGGCGAAGCCGACCGCGAAGCCGAGCACGTCGGCGTCCGTGGCGCCGCCCGGCTCCGGCGATCCTCTCGCGCCGTTCAGTCCGTCCGCGACGTCGACGCACACCGGAGGTACCGGTCCGCTGCCGCCGCATCCGTCGGGTGTTCCGCCGATGCCCGGGAGCGACGGAGGTGGCATCCCCAACGTGTTTCCGTCCGGGATTCCGAGCACGCTCCCGCCGTTCCCATCTGGCTTCCCGACCGCGTGGCCGAGCGCGTTTCCGTTTCCGATCCCGACTCCGCCACAACCCGCGCCGACGCCGGCACCCACGGTGCCGCACCCCGGTCCGCTTCCGTCGAGCCCGGGCTACTGATCAATTCTCGATCACAGCCGAATTCTCGGGCGATCGTGACTGGTTTTGCTTGCCGCCCGCGCGCGCTCCGCTATGGAACTTCGTCCCGTCTGGCGAGGTGAAGTCCATGAGAGCTTGGTTGCTTGTCGGTTGCATGACGGCCGCGATCTTCGTCGGCTGCGCAGGAACGAACGGCGGCGGAACGAGTCACGGCAGCGACGCGTCGACGGACGACGGTGGCGACGATGGTGGCGCGGGCGACGACGGTGGCACCGACGGTGCGGCCGACAAACTGACGTGGACGTACATCTACGGGGCGTACTTCGCTGCGAGCACGCCCGGTCACTGCGGCAACGCCGGTTGCCACAGCTTTTCGCGCGGTGGCTTTCTCTGTGCGAGCAAGGCCAACTGCTACACGAGCATCACGGCGAACAACACCGCCGTCGGCGGCAGGATGGTCAACGTCACGACGCCGGCGCAGTCGGTGCTTCTCGATGCCACGAACTCGCCCGTCAGCTGGTTCAGCTCGAGCGGAAACATGCCCCAGGACGCCCTCACGAAGAACGCGACGGCGGCGACCGAAATCGCGGCGTGGATCCACGCCGGCGCGCCGAACAACTAGCGAACCGTAGAGAGCGACGCGTTTCATCGCGCCCGCTGGCGTGCTCGCGGCAAATGCGCGCTAGATTGCAGGCGTGCGTTCGTCGTTGCCCGAGCCGTTGCGCGATCTCGCCGAGGATTGGCTCCGCGCGGTGCGCACGCCGCGACGGCGCGCGGTGGCGGCGCTCGTCGCGTTGGCGATCGTGGTGGCGTTGCTCGTCGCGCGCGAAGGGACGACACGCGCGCGCGTCGGGGCGACCGTCGCGCTCGTGACGATCGGCTTGGTGCTCGCGCTGTACGCGGCGATCGAGCGGCGCGTGTGGCGCGATCCGGCGCGGGCGATTCGACGGCTCGCGGGGCGCGCGGATCCGCAGCGCGCGGCGACGGCGCTGCGTGCGCTGTCGCTCCTCGGATCCGACGGGGACACGCGCGACAACGGCACGTCGGCGGAGCTCGCGCGGCTGCACATCGCGCGTTCGCTCGCGTCGCTTCCCGCGCAACGCATCGTTGCGAGCGCGGCGCAGCTCGGGCGCATCGTCGGGTTCGTCGCGATCGGTGTCGGCGCGTGCGCGTTCGTCGTCGGCGCCGTGCGCGCGTGGAGCGTCCTCGAAGGGGCCGACGTGCTCGTCGCGCGCCACGGCATCGCGCCGGTTCCGATGCAGTGGCTCGACGACGTCGAGCTGCGCGCGCGTCCGCCGGAATATTTGCACCAAGAAGAGAGGCCGTACGCGCCGTCGACGGCGATGGCGTTGCCGCGCGGGACGCTCCTCACGTTTCGCGGTGAGCCGGCGCACCCGGGGCGGCGCGTGCTCCTGACCGACGGGGAGAGCGAAGTGCCGTTCGTCGACGACGGCAGCGGAAGGCTCGTCGCGCGCTGGCCGCTCGTCGACACGGTGAAGCTCCGCGTCGTGGCGCGCTTCGGCGGCGTCGTCATCCCGGAGAGCGAGATCACCGAGGTCACGTCGATCCCCGATGCGCCTCCACTCGTCGTCCTCGAAGGCGCACCGCGCACCATTCGACTCGCGGGCGATCCGGCGGCGACTCCACCGGTCGAGGCCGAGGATGGGGACATTCCGATCCGCTACGAAGCGACCGACGATCACGGGCTTCGCGAGGTCCACCTCGTGCTGCGATCCGGGACGCGTGAAGAGCGTCGCGTGCTCGCGCGCCTCGATGGCGAGACACGCTACGACCGCGGCGGCCACGTGCTTCGCGCGCGCGATCCGTTCTTGAAGAGGAGCCACGCGCCGGTCGAGGTGCGCGTCGAGGCGAAGGACAACGATCCGCTCACCGGACCCAAGTGGGGCGCGAGCGAGGCGATCACGATCGTGCCGCCGGACGTCGGGGAGCCGGAGGCGAACCGCCTCGACGCGCTTCGAAAGCTGCGCGACGCGCTCGTTGATTCGCTTGCGACGCGGATCGCGCGCGAAGTCCCGAACGAAGCGAGCGCGCGGCGCACATTCCTCGCCGACGAGCGGCGCGGGATGGAAGACGACTCGGAGCGGCTCGAGGTGACGTTGACGGCGACGTACGCGGGCGTGCGCATTCCGTCGAAGCTCGCGGCGATGCTGCGCGGGCAGATGCGCAAGGTACGCGACGCGATCGAGGCGGAGTCGAAGCGACTCGCGGCCGGGACGCACGTCGCCGTCATCGGAGCGAGCGAGCGCTTCGCCCTCGTCGCGGACGCCGTCATTCAGGGGCTCGGCGTGCGCGACGCGCGCGACTCCGCGAAGCAGCTCGCCGACGTCGCCGACGATCTCGCCCACGGCGCGTCGCAGCGCGCGCGCCCCGACGCGGCGGAGAAAGATCGCGGCGTCGTACGGATGCTGGCGAGCACGCACGTGCTCAAAGGGGGCGCGGGCGCGATGAAGCGCTTCGGAGCGCTCGGGCGTGACCTCGGCGGGATCGTCGACGGCGATCTGTCGCGTGTCGCGCGCGCGACGAATGCGGGTGACATGTTTCACGCTGAGCTCGCCGCGCGCGATCTCGCGGCGCGCTTGCGGCAACCCGATCCGTCGTTCGGCGGTGCGCAAGGACGCGCCGGGCGCGGCGGCGGCGAGTCGGGAGGCGCGCGCGGAACGCCGGGTGACGAAGGACAAGAGCCCGACGAGGCGCAGCGCGCGTTCAACGAAGCGGCGGGCGATCTCGAACGCCTCGCGCAAGATCACGCCGGTGAGATGGCGAAGGTGGAGCAGGCGCTCAACGGCGCGGAGAGCGAAGAAGAGCGCAAGGCGCTCATGGACGAAGCGAAGAAGCACGCCGATGCGATCCGTGACGCGACGAGGGGGCTTCCGTCGGTCGGCGGGGGCAGCGACTCGTGGACGAGCAAGGGCGCAGCGGCGAAGGAGCACGCCGAGCAGATGGCGAAGTCGCTGGAGGGGGGAAATCCAGCCGACGCGGTGTCGAGCGGTCGCAACGCGCTGCAGGCGCTCGAAGAGGCGAAGCGGATCGCGGCGCGCGAGCGGTGGTCGCGTGCCGGCGATCCGGACGCGGAGAGAAAGATCGACGACACGAAGAAGAAGCTCGAAGGCGAGGTTCGCTGGGCCGAGCAACAGCTCGAGGCGATGCGACGCCGCGCTGCCGAGCGCGCGAAGAAGCAGCTCGAGCAGCAAGGCGAGGAAGAGGACAAGATCGCCGACCGGGCGAAGAAGCTCGGCGAGAAGGGGCGCGACAAAGCGGGGCTGCCGCAGCCCGCGCTCGAGGCGCTCGACGACGCGGAGCGCGCCGCGCGGGAAGCGGCCGAGGCGCTCAAGCGCGGTGACGCCGAGCGTGCGCTCGATCGGCAGCGCGAAGCGCAGCGCAAGCTCGAGATGGCAAAGCAGCAGCTCGGCGAAGGCGACGGCGACGACAACAACAAAGGCGGCGACGACGACGGCCCACCGTCGCGCGATCACGCAGAGATCCCGAAGGCCGACGCGCACAAGGGCCCCGAAGAGTTCCGAAAGCGCGTCATCAAGGGGCTCGGCCAACCGGCAGGCGGCAAGATGCGCGACGCCGTGCGCCGGTACGCGGAGGGACTTCTTCGATGACGACGTTCGCGATCAAGGCATCTCGCCTCCGCAGGGCCGCGCTGCTCGTACTTGCCGCCGCGATGGCTTGCGTGCTCGACGCGCGCGTCCTCCGCGCCGAGGACGGCGGCGCGACGTCGGCGTTGGCGGAGCTCCTCACGGACTCGGGCGGGCACGCGCAGCGTGCGCAGGATTTCACGCTCGGCCACGACTACGACGCCGCGCGCGCCGAGCTCGCGAAGGGGAACCCGGCCGATCCGAGCATCATGATCGAGCGCGGCCGAGTCGCGCTCTACGAAGCCGACTGCGACGGCGCGCTCCTCACGTTCTCGCATCCCGACGTCGTGAAGACGGACGCCGGCGCGTTCCTCGCGGACATCGCGCGCGGGTGCGCGCGCGTCACGGCGGCGCTCGTCGTCGACAAGGACGAGGCGAAGGGGATCGAGCTCCGCTACCAAGACGAGCGCGATCGCGCGCTCACGCCGCTCATCGTCGACACCGTGGTCAAGGCGCGCGACGAGCTCACGCGCGATCTCGGCGTCTCGTGGCCGAGCCCGACGCGCATCATCGTCGTGCGCGATCTGCTCTCGCTCAGCGCGATGACCGGTCTCCCGTACAAGGCGGCGCAGACGACGGGGACCGTCGCGGTCGCGAAGTGGGGGCGCGTGACGCTCCTCTCGCCGCGCGCGAGCCACCACGGCTACGGGTGGCGCGACACGATCGCGCACGAGCTCACGCACCTCGCGGTCACGCGCGCCACGCGAGACCGCGCGCCGCTCTGGCTCCAAGAAGGCGTCGCGAAGCGGCAAGAGAGTCGATGGCGCGAGCCCGGACCGTTCGACGATCGTCCGACGCCCGACGCGGTCGTGATGCGCGGGATGGAGCTCAAGCTCGACATCCCGCTCGACAAGCTCGGTCCGTCGATCGCGATGCTCCCGAGCGCAGACGCGGCGATGGTCGCGTTCGCCGAGGTCACGAGCTTCGTCCGTTACTTCGCGAACACCGTCGGCCCCGACGCGCTCCCCAACCTCTTCAAGGAGCTGCGTGCCGACAAGAAGGTCGACGCCGCGCTCCGCGACGCGAGCGGCTCGGATCTTCCGAGCTGGGACACCAAGTGGCGCGCGTTCCTCGCGAGCAAGCCGCGCGAGCCACTCCCGGCGCTCTTCGGGCTCGGCAGCGACGCGAGCATGGGCGATCTCAAAGACCTTCGCGACCGCGTTCGCCTCGCCGAGCTCCTCCTCGGACGTGATCACCCCGCGCAGGCGCTCCTCGAGCTCGATCGCGTGAAATCGCCGGTCGCCCTCGACGATCCGAGCGTCCGTTACCTGCGCGCACGCATCTTCGAGGCGCTCGAGCGCACGAAGGACGGCGAGCCGCTCCTCGCGGACCCCAAGGCGCTCCTCTCGTCGTACGGGCCCTGGTGGGCGATCCGCGGTCGATTCGCCCGCGCGCGAGGCGATGACGCGACGGCCGGATCGTCGTTCTTCGAGGCCGTCGCGGCCGATCCGTTCGACGTCGAGGCGGCGTGCGAAGGCCTCGCCGCTGCGGCGACTCCGGGCGATCCCGCGGCCAAGCCGCTCTGTGACGCAGCGCGCGGCCGAGGCGATCCGCCCGTCGGACGCGACTGACGCGCGATTAGTCCCGTTGACCCGTCGCTCGCGCCGCAGGTAGCATTCACAAGGAGCGAGTTCTGCTGAGAAAAACTGCGTGTTGACCGCATCTTGCCGACATTCCCCGAGGCATCGCGAGCGATGTCGCGGCAGCGTCTTTCCATGAGCGCGCTGACCTTCGCCACCGCGCAAGTGCTGCGGGTGCTCCCGCGCGCGCGAATCAGTCGCGCGGCTGGGCAGCTCGCCGATCATGTTTGGTCCGCGCCGCTCGGTCGCGCGGTCGTCGGCCTCTACTCGCGTCTCTACGACGTCGACTTCGGCGAGTGCGAGCAGCGTGACGGCTGGCGAAACTTCGACTCGTTCTTCACGCGCGCGCTTCGTCCAGGGACGCGGCCCGTCGCGCGCGATCCGCGCGTCATCGTCAGCCCCGCCGACGGTCGCATCGAGTCGATGGGGCGCGTCGACGAGACGAGCACGTTCACCGTCAAAGGTCGCCCGTACCGCGTCGAAGAGCTCGTGGGCGACGCCGACGAGGCGCGGCGCTTCGCGGGTGGTTTCGGCTGCGTCGTGTACTTGTCGCCGCGCGACTACCACCGCGTGCATTCGCCGATCGAAGGGACGATCCGCCGCGTGAGATCGTTCCCCGGCGACTACTTCCCGGTCAACTCGATCGGGCTCGACCACGTGCCCAACCTCTTCGCGCGCAATCGGCGTGTCGCGATCGAAATCGACTCGCCGCCCGAGAGCGGCCTCGGGCGCTGCACCGTCGTGATGGTCGTCGCGATGATCGTCGGGCGCATCACGGTGACCGGCGTCGACGCGTGGGACGTGCCGCTCGGCGATCACACGTTCAATCCTCCGCTCCGCGTCGAGCGCGGTGGCGAGCTCGGGATGTTTCATCTCGGATCGACCGCGGTCGTGTTCCTCGAGAAGTGCGCCGCCGGGCGATGGCTTTCGGCGGAGGGGCCGATCCGCTATGGCGAGCCGCTCGCACGGCCTCCCGGCGAGAGCGGTGTGACAGCGACGCCGCGCGTGAACGGGGGCGGCGAATGACGGAAGAACGTCGCGCCGAGCCTGCGATGGACGCCGCTGCGAAAGCCGGCGCTTCGACCGCCAACGCCGCCGATGCTGCCGAAGAGCAGCTCGACGATGCGGAGCTCGAAGAGGTGCCGGTGACGAGCGTGCCGCCGGTGCGAAGGTCCATCGCGTCGCAGCCGGACGCGGCGTCGAGCGTCACGCCGAGCACTCCGCCTGCGCGCGCGGGCTCGCGCGATTCGTCGGCGAGCGCGTCCAAGCGCGGTCGACGCGGGATCCGCATTCCCGACGACGAGATTTCGCGTCCGACCCCTGCGGTGTCCGCGTCGGCACCGCCACCCGCGGTCGCTGCGCGCAATCACTCGGCCTCGCCGCCGCCGGTCGAAGCGAGAGCCGCCGACGTTCCGCCCGTCACGATGATGCCCATGCAGCCGATGCGCATCATCTCGATCGAAGCGTCGCCGTCGAGGATGGTCGACGCGGACAGCACGCAGGAGGTCGCGGTTCCGGCGATCCTGCGCGGCGTCCCGGCGCCGGGCACGAGGGGCGGGGAAGACAGCTGGACGCCGTTCCAGCCCACGGTCGGGGACCAAGCTCCCGATGCGTACGCGCGCTCCGGCACGCAGGAGATCGCTGATACGGCACTCGATAAAGCGACGTCGGCGTCGTCCGAAGAGCTCATCCCGATCACGTCGGACACGGATCTCGAGCCTGTGAGCGGCCCCGAGTCGGGCGAGCCTCTCGAGCTCGACGACGCGGAGTCGCACGCGCTCCTCTCGTCGCGCCCGCCTCCGCCGCGGCCTGTCTCCGTTCCTCCGAAGCGCGCGATCTCGGGACCGCCGCCCGCGCGCGCGACGGCGCCGACCGAGCCCGAAGGCGAAGAGGTTCGCTTCGAGGATGACGAGCCGACACCGATCGCGCCGCCGGTCGATCATGCCGATCGTCTGTCCGAGCCGGGTGAGACCGCCGAGATCTCGGCCGAGGACATGGTGTCGGTCGAGTCGGTGCCCGCGCCTGCTCCGCAGCCGCACGCGCCGCCCACGTCCGGTCTCAGCAAGTCGCTCTCGATGCCGACGCCGCCGGTCGCGTACGCGCCTCCGCCGATGCGCGCGCGCGCGGCGTCTGTCCCGCCGCCCGTTCCCGCCGGCGTCGCGCCGCTCCCAACGCCCGAGTCTCGCTCGCGCGCCACGCCACGCCCGCCGCTCGTCATCGTCCCACCGCACGTCGGCGTCGCCGCGCCGAACATGGACATCTCCGCGCGCCGCAAAGCGCGTCCGTGGTGGGAAGACCTCTTCAACGACGACTACATCCGCACGATGGCCAAGGTCACCGACGCGCAGATCAGCGCCGAGGCCGACTTCATCGAGGACAGCCTCGGCGTCGCGAAGGGCGGCACGATGCTCGATCTCGGCTGCGGCACCGGCGCGCACGCGATCGAGCTCGCGCGTCGCGGCTACGAAGTCGTCGGGTTCGATCTCTCGCTGTCGATGCTCGCGCGCGCGGCCGACGACGCGCAGGCCGGCGAGCAGAAGCTCAACTTCGTGCAAGGCGACATGCGCGAGATGACGTTCGAGGATGCGTTCGACGGCGTCTTCTGCTGGAACACGAGCTTCGGCTTCTTCGACGAAGAGACGAACGCGAAGGTCATCGGCAAGGTGCACAAGGCGCTGAAGAAGGGCGGCCAGCTCGTCCTCGACGTCGCCAACCGCGACTTCGTCGCGAAGCAGGCGCCGTCGCTCGCGTGGTTCGAAGGCGACGGCTGCGTGTGCATGGACGAGATGCAGATCGATTGGATCACGAGCCGCATGCGCGTGAAGCGCACGCTCATGATGGACGACGGTCGCTCGAAGGAAATCGAATACTCGATCCGCCTCTACGCTCTCCACGAGCTCGGTCGCATCCTCCACGAGCAGGGCTTCCGCGTCGCCGAGGTGAGCGGTCGCACCGCGACGCCGGGCGTCTTCTTCGGCGCCGAGTCGCCGCGCACGCTCATCCTCGCCGAGAAGCGCTAGCTCGTCGGAGGCGCGTCAGCGCGGTCCGGGCGGCGCCGACGTCGTCGACCCCGCGCCGTAGAACTGAAGATTCGCCGGTCGGTTGGGGATCGCGATCGGCGCGGTCGTGACCGAGCTCCCGCCGAACGTGATCGAGAAGAGCTCGCCAGCGTTGTCGAAGCCGAACGCGGTGCCGGCCCAGAACGCGAGACCGAAGACGTCTGCGTGACCGACCGTGCCCCAGTTTTTCACGAGCGCGCCGGTCGCCGGGTTGATCTCGACGATGCAGTCGGCGCAGCTGTTCCCTTTGACGGTGAGGTAGGTGCCGCCGCCGATGACCGACACGATGTCGCCGCTCGAGGCGTAGCCGCCCCCGAGGTCACCGAACTTGGTGATCGCTCCGCTCGTAGGATCCATGCGAATGTACGT
>JAYVXB010000743.1:0-10832 GCA_043785585.1 Deltaproteobacteria bacterium
CGCCGGACTGCACGTCACGCGGCGACGCGTCTGCGCCGCTTCGCCGCGCGCATCATCAAGACGACGCCGGCGAGCGCCGCGGCGCCACCGAGGAGCACCGCGATGCCGAGGAGCGGACGGTGCGCGATCCACGCGACGGCGATCGTGATCGCGGAGAGCCCGCCGGCGAGGACGACAGAGAAGACGACGGCGCTGAAGCCGACGAACGATCCGATCTTCGGAATGAAGTCTGCGACCGTCGCGATCGGCCTCAAGAAGAGCGACAGACCGAGCACCATCAAGCAGAACCCGAGGCCGCGAAGCCCCCATGTCAGCGCGACGTTCTCCGAGCGCGCCTCGGCGAACATCTTCGACGCGTCGACCGCACCCGCGTCGACGCGGAAGAGCCCGTCGCCTGCCTTCGTCGGGTACGCGCGGAAGCTGGCTCCGAACTGCTGCGCGATCACGCTGAGAAGTTGCGGCCTGATCATGCGAAACGAGATCCGTACATCACCGATCGACGGATCGTTCACGCTCTTGCCGAGAAATATCTTTCCGTCGGACAGGAGCGCGCGCGCCGCGAGCTCGGGCGCGAGCTTGGCCTTCGCCGCCTCGTCGACCGCGATGTCTTCGAATTTCGCGAGGCGCTTGATCGCCTCTTCCGGAAGCGTGAACGCGCCGATCTTCGCGTCGGTCGCGACCATGTCCTTGCCGTCGTACGGCATCGTCGTCGGGTTCGTGTGATCGGCGCGCTGCTTGAACACCGACGAATCGACCAGACGCTCGGACCATTTCTTCGAATAGAGATACGTCGTCGTCTTCGTGTCGCTCCCACCGACGTTCTTCGTCGTCTCGGTCTTCTCTTCCTCTTGCCACTCGAACATCTCGACGACGCGCGTCAGGCGCAGCACCTCGGCGCTCACCGCGAAGATCGGATCGCGCAGCGACTCGTGAACGAGCGCCGCGCCCGAGACGTGCACGAGCTTCCCTTCGTTCGCGGGATCGATGCGGTCCGACGGCACCGACACGACGTTCGTCGAGCCTTCATCGAACGAGTCCGCCGCATGTACGGCGCGCCCCTCGTTCCACCAAAGCAGCGGAAACGAGACGAGGAAGAGAACGATCCCGACGAGGACCGCCTTGATCGACTCGAGGATGCGCGAGCCGTAGCCGCGCGTGGAGGTCTCTACGATGCGATCGGCCATCGGGGTGCAGTGTACACCCTGTTTGGCCGTGCTAAATGCACGGCCATGTCCAAACGGTTCAAGGCCGCCGTCATCGGCGGGAGCGGGTACGGCGGTGCCGAGCTCATTCGGCGACTCCTTCGTCATCCGGAGGTCGAGCTCGTTCGTGTCGCGTCGGTCGACTTCATCGGCGAGCCGCTCTCCGCGGTGCACCCGAACTTCGAAGGCGAGACGGATCTGAAGTTCGAAGGTCTCTCCCCGGCAGAGGCCGCGAAGGGGATGGACGTCGTCCTCCTCGGCTTGCCGCACAAGATCAGCGCGCAGAAGGCGCCGGAGATCTTCGCGACGGGCGCGCGCATCGTCGATCTGTCCGGCGACTTTCGATTGCGTGATGCACAGGTGTACGAGCGCTACTACGGCGCCAAGCACCCGTGCCCCGAGAAGCTCGACGGCACGTTCGTCTACGGTCTCCCCGAGCTCAATCGCGATGCGATCCGAAAGGCGAAATACGTCGCGTCGCCCGGATGCTTCGCGACGACGATCGAGCTCGCGCTCCTTCCGCTCGCGAAAGCGGGGCTCCTCACTGGGCCCGTCGAGATCGTCGGCATTACCGGATCGTCCGGCAGCGGGATCGCGCCGCAAGCCGGCACGCATCATCCGACGCGCTCGAACAACCTGAAGGCGTACAAGCCGCTCGATCATCAGCACATCCCGGAGATCGCCGAGACGCTCCGCTTCGCCGGCGCCAAAGACATCACGCTCCGCTTCGTGCCGGTGAGCGCGCCTTTGTCGCGCGGGATCTTCGCGACGAGCTTCGCGCACGTCGACGAATCGGTGTCGGCGGACGCGCTGAAGAAACTGTATGTCGATGCGTTCGCGAACGAGCCGTTCGTGCGCGTGCCGGCGAAGCGGTTGCCTGAAGTCGTCGCCGTGAAGGGGACGAACTTTGCGGAGATCGGGATCCAGGCGGGCGACGTGTTCGAGGGCAAGCGCGTCGTCGCGTGCTTCTCGGCGACGGACAACTTGATCAAGGGGGGCGCCGGGCAGGCGATCCAGTCGATGAACTTGATGCTCGGTCTCGACGAGCGTCTGACGCTCGAGGATCCGGGTGGATGGCCGTGACCAGCGCGTACGTCGTCCTCAAGCTGGGCGGAGAGGTCGTTCAAGGTCCGTACCTCGCGGCGATCGCGGCCGACGTCGCCGAGATGTCCGCGCGCGGCGAGCGTGTCGTCGTCGTGCACGGAGGCGGGCCGCAAGCGACCGAGTTGCAAAAGCGACTCGGACAGACGCCGAACGTCGTCGCGGGGCGTCGCATCACCGACGCGGCGACGCTCGACGTGATGAAGATGGTGGTCGCCGGAAAGGTGAACGTCGATCTCTGCAGCGCGCTCGTCGCCGCCGGCGCACAGCCCGTCGGGCTGCACGGCGCGAGCAGCCTCGCGGTGCGCGCGGTGAAGCGTCCGCCGCGCGTCGTCAGCGGCGGTGGGCCCGAGCCGATCGACTTCGGTCACGTCGGCGACGTCACCGGCGTGAACCGCGAGCTGATGGCGCTCCTCGCGAGCAACGGATTCGTTCCGGTCGTCGCGTGCCTCGGCGCGGACGAAGCGGGGAACGTCTACAACATCAACGCCGACGTCGTCGCGAACCAGATCGCGATCGCGCTCGACGCGAAGGCGCTCCTCCTCGTGACGGACGTTCCGGCGGTGCTTCGCGACGTCGCAGATCCGTCCTCGCGCATCACGCGGATCACGATGGCCGACGGGAAGAAGCTCATCGCCGACGGCGTCGTCACCAAAGGAATGATCCCGAAGCTCGAAGAGTCGTTCGCGGCGATCACGCAGGGCGTGAAGGCCGTGCACGTGGTCGGTCGCCTCGAGCGCGGCCAGCTCGCGCGCGAGGTCGCCGAGCCCGGCAGCGTCGGCACCGTCCTCGTCGCCTGATCGAGATTTTCACAGGAAGGCGGGAAGACGGGAAGACGGGAAGCGAGAGGAAGTTTGTAGGGGATTCCCAAACAAAACTTCCCGTCTTACCGTCTTCCTGTGAATCTCAAATCCCAGCTCGATGCGCGTTAAAGCGAAACGGCGCGAGTCCGAAGACCCGCGCCGCTGGCGCTTCCTACCTGAGGAGACTAGCTGAGAGTCTCAGCCAGCCTTGCCGCCCGCAGAGCCGCTCGCCGAGGCGCTTGCCTTGACGTCGACCGAGACGTTGACGTTGGCCTTGATGCTCGCCGCCGCGTCGAACGCGCCCTTGAAGGGAGCCGCGACGCACGCCGTGAGCTTCGCGCCGAGCATCGGCGAGCCCTTGACGACCGTCTCGACGCTGCCCTGCACGCCCTCGACGACGACCTTCACGTTGCCGGCCATCTTCGCCGCACGGTCGCCCATGCCGATCGCGATCTTGAGAACCAACGGGAGGTTCTTCTCGATTGCCGCCTTGAACTGCTCGGCCGCCTTCGCGTCCGCCGCGCCTTCGATCTTCAGCGCGATCTTCGCCGGGGTGCAGGTCGCCTTCGCCTGAACCTGCGCGTCGCAGTGAGCCGAGCACTCCGCGCTCATCTTCGGCGGGGTGACGGTGCCCGTGCACTTGGGCGCCTTCATCTCGACCGAGCAACCGCCGGTGCAGGTGCCCTTGCACTCGCCCTCGGCCTGAAGGTGACAGCTACCACCGCACTTGCCACCGCACGTGCCGGACGCCTTCGCGTCGCACTTGCCGTCGCACTTGCCGGCGCACTGGCCGTTGGCCTTCGCGTCCATGACCTTGCCGTCGCACTTGCCGTCGCACTTGCCGCCGCAGGTGCCCGAGAAGGTCGCGTCGCAGGAGCCGCTGCACGTGCCGCTGCACGTTGCCGCCGCGGTCATGTCGCACGTTCCTTTGCACTTCGCCGAGCACTCGCCCTGAAGCTTCCCGGGCTCGCATTCGACCTTGGCGCTGGGACCCGTCACCGACGCGTCGCACTTGCCCGCGCAATCGGCCATGACGTTCATGTCGATTCCGCACTGCGGCGGAACGATGTCGAGAACGATCTTCGCGCTCGCGCCGAACTTCGCTTTGACTTCGCCCATGGCCGTGATGGCGGCCTTGCAGGCCTCTTCGCCGCTCTTGAAGTCACCGCCATGACCGAGATCCTTCGCGATCCCGCCGCAAGCGACCTTGAGGTCGGCGTCGATCGAGTCGGCAAACGCCTTGAGCTCGACCGCGGCAGTGATGCCGTTCTTGAGCTTTCCAGCCGCCGTCACGTCGAGCTTGAACTCGCCCGCAAAGTCGAACTTGGCGATCGCCTCGGCGCTCGAAGTGTCGAGGTTGCATGTCCCGGGCATGTCCGGCACGCCGGGCACCTTCGGCAACGAGCCGCAGTTCAGGAACATCGGTGCACTGAGCCCGGCCACGAGAATGGGCCAGGAAACACTTCGCCAGATTTTGCGAGTCATCGATCTCTCCTCAAGCAATCCGCGCCCCGCCCTCGGTGCGCTAACATTCGTGGGAAGCCGAATACCACGCTTGTACGCACGCATGCTATTCGAAATGCCGTGCGTATCGCGATTTGCGATGTGGGCCTCGGAAACCTCCGAAGCGTCGAGCGGGCGATGCTACGCGCCGCCGAGGGGCGTGGGGCGGTAAATATCACCGTCACGCGCGACCCCGATGACGTTCGGCATGCCGACAAAGTGGTCATTCCGGGACAGGGGGCATTCGGCGATTGCGCGCGAGCGCTCGGGACCGGATTGGGCGATGCGGTTCGCGAAAAGATCCGCGCGGGCGCGCCCTACCTCGGAATCTGTCTCGGCCTCCAGGTGCTCTTCGGGACGAGCGAGGAGGCGCCGGGGTGCGCGGGGCTCGGGCTCTTCGAAGGCAGCGTCACACGACTCGCGATTGGGATCGACGCGACGACCGGCGGCGCGCTCAAGATTCCGCACACCGGCTGGAACGAGGCCGACCCGGCCGCTTCGGAGCGCGCGCGCGGGCTCCTGACGGATCGTGCCGAGCACTTCTACTTCGTCCACAGCTTCGTCGTCCGCCCGCGCGACGCGAGCATCGTCGCCGCGACGACCGAGTACGGCGAGCGCTTCGTCAGCGCGATCGCAAAGGACAATGTCTTCGCGTGCCAGTTTCACCCCGAGAAGAGCCAGCGCGCCGGCATCGCGCTCCTCGAGAGGTTCGTGCGCCTATGAGCCTCGCGATCTTGCCGGCGATCGATCTCTTGGGCGGTCAGGCCGTGCGCTTGCACCAAGGCGACTACGCGAAGGTGACGGTCTACGACGCGGATCCGCCCGCGCGCGCGGCGACGTGGAAGGGGAAGGTGCCGCGCCTGCACGTCGTCGATCTCGAGGGCGCAAAGGCGGGTCGCGCGATGCAAGCCGACGCGGTGCGCGCGATCGTCCGTGCGTTCGGGCCCGGCGTGCAAATAGGCGGCGGCGTACGATCGCGCGAAGCGTTCGAGAGCTACCGCGCGCTCGGCGTCGAGCGCGTCGTGCTCGGATCGGCGGCGGTGAAGGATCCCGCGCTCGTTCGCGCGCTCGCGATCGAGTTCCCCGGAGCCGTCGTGCTCGCGGTCGATGCAAAAGACGGAATGGTCGCGACCGAAGGATGGACCGAGGTGAGCGCGGTGAGCGCGCTCGATCTCGTACGCTCGTTCGCCGACGTCCCGCTCGGCGCCGTGCTCTACACGGACATCGCGCGCGACGGCACCGGCGCCGGCCCGAACGTCGAGGCCACCGCGCGCCTCGCGGCCGCGTCCCTCGTGCCCGTCATCGCATCAGGCGGTGTCGGCTCGCTCGATCACCTGCGCGCGCTCGCCGCGCACGGCATCCCCGCAGCGATCGTCGGCCGCGCGCTCTACGCCGGCGCGTTCACGCTCGACGAAGCAATCGCCGCAACCCTGTCATCCTGAGCGAAGCGAAGGACCCCCCAGCGGCGATCCTTCGGGCCTCCGGCCTTCAAGATGACAGAAGGGCCGCCTCGATTGCCGACTTCACGTCGGCGCTGAGCGGCTCGGCCTTGTGGGCAAATCGCCCGATGACCTGCCCATTCTTGTCGACGAGGAACTTGTAGAAGTTCCATTTCACCGGTCCGCCGAACTTTGGATTCGTCTCGGTGCTCTGCAGCCAATCGTAGAGCGGGTGCATTCCCTCGCCGCTCACTTTGATCTTCGAGAACATCGGAAATTTCACGCCGAACTTCGATGTGCAAAACGTCTGGATCTCCGCGTCGCTGCCCGGCTCTTGTCCGCCGAACTCGTTCGCGGGAAATCCGAGCACCTCGAAGCCCTTTGCGCCGTACTGCTCGTGGAGCTTCTCGAGGCCGTCGTATTGCGGTGTGAACCCGCACTCGGACGCGACGTTGACGACGAGGAGGACCTTGCCTTTGTAATCGGCGAGGCTCTTGTCTTTGCCGTCGATCGTCTTGACCGTGAAGTCGTGAATGCTCGTCGCCATCAGCGCGCTCCTTTCAGATCCCCACCGGGTGCCAAACCGTCTTCATCTCGAGGAATCGCTCGATCCACGCGATGCCTTGTCCGCTTCGCTCGGTGAGCATCTTCTTCATGTCGCCTTGCCCGAGCGCGTGCGTCTTCACGCGCTTGACGTTGCCGCTCCCTTCGCGCTCGAGCGTCGCGCGCAATTCGGTGTCGGCCGTCCAGGCGTCAATGGCGATCACTTCACGGTGCTTGGCGAGGTGCGGCGCGATCTCCTTCGCCTGGCCCGTGATGACGTTGACGACGCCGCCCGGTAAATCGCTCGTCGCGAGGCACTCGCTGAAGACGACGGCCGTCCGCGGATCGCGCTCGCCGGCGATGACGACGCACGTGTTGCCGCCGGCGATCACCGGCAGGATCGTCGACACGAGGCCGGCGAGCGTCGGCCGCTCGGGCGCGATGATCGCGACGATGCCCATCGGCTCGGGGAGCGTGAAGCCGAAGTGCGGCCCGGTGACCGGATTGTGGGACGCGACGAGCGCCTGGTACTTGTCGCAGAAGCCTGCGTAGTACACGGAGCGATCGACCGCGACGTCGACCTCGCGCGCGGCCGCGTCGGCACTCTCGCCGCTGCGGACGAGCGACGCGTAGAGCTCGGCGCGGCGCGACTCCATCACCTCGGCGAGGCGATACAGAATCTGACCGCGATTGAACGCCGTCCGCGCCGCCCACCCGTCGCCCGCGTTCTTTGCCGCGAGGACCGCGTCGCGTCCGTCTTTGCGCGAGCCGCGCGGGATGTTCACGAGCGTCGGATCCGCGCTCCCGTTCCCCGCCTCGCCGCGAACTTGGAAGTACCGTCCCGACTCGGATCGCACGAAGGCACCTCCGACGAACATCTTGTATGCCTTGGTCACGCGCACGCGGCGCGAGGTCTCGACGCCATGAGACGCGGGCGTCGCCGTCTTCGCGCGCGCCATCACTCGACCTCCAGGTACGCGCCGAGCCCTTGCCGCCCGCCTTCGCGTCCAAAGCCGCTCTCTTTGAATCCACCGAACGGCGAGCTCGGGTCGAACTTGTTGTACGTGTTCCCCCAAACGACGCCGGCCTTCAGCCTCTGCGACATCCAAAAGATCTTTGCGCCCTTGTCCGTCCAGATCCCGGCGGAGAGCCCGTACATCGTATTGTTCGCCTTCTCGATCGCTTCGTCGGGCGTGCGGAACGTGAGAATCGAGAGCACCGGGCCGAAGATCTCTTCGCGCGCGATGCGCGACGATTGGCTCACGCCGGTGAAGAACGTCGGCGCGAAGAAGTACCCCTTGCTCGGGAGCTTGCACGGCGCGCTGTAGCGCTCCGCGCCCTCGGCCTCGCCCGCGGCGACGAGCTCTTTGATCTTCTCGAGCTGCATCTTGGAGTTGATGGCGCCGACGTCGGTGTTCTTGTCGAGCGGATCGCCGACACGAAGCGTGGCGACGCGATCGCGGAGCTTGTGGACGACGAGATCGTGCACGCTCTCTTCGACGAGGAGTCGCGAGCCGGCGCAGCAGACGTGGCCTTGGTTGAAGTAGATGCCGCTGACGATGCCTTCGACGGCCTGATCGATTGATGCATCGGCGAAGATGATGTTCGCCGCTTTGCCACCGAGCTCGAGGGTGAGTCGTTTCTTCGAACCGGCGATCGCGCGCTGGATCCTCTTGCCGACGTCGGTGCTGCCGGTAAAGGCGACTTTGTTCACGTCGGGGTGATTCACGAGCGCTGCGCCCGTCGCGCCCGCGCCCGTGATGATGTTCACGACGCCCGGAGGCAGCTCGCACTCTTGGAGGATCTGCGCGAGGAGGAGCGCCGTCAGCGGCGTCGTCTCGGCCGGTTTGAGCACGACGGTGTTCCCGCACGCGAGCGCCGGCGCGATCTTCCACGCGGCCATGAGCAGCGGGAAGTTCCACGGAATGATCTGCCCCGCGACGCCGAGCGGACGCACGCGACGTCCGTGGAATGCGTAGTCGAGCTTGTCGGCCCAACCCGCGTGATAGAAAAAATGCGCGGCCGCGAGCGGCACGTCGACGTCGCGCGATTCTTTGATCGGTTTGCCACCATCCATCGACTCGACAATCGCGAGCTCGCGCGCCTTCTCTTGAATCGCGCGCGAAATACGAAAGATGTATTTGGCGCGCTCTGCGCCGCGCATCTTCGACCAGTACTTGTCGAACGCATGCCGCGCCGCGCGCACCGCGTCGTCGACGTCGCGCGCGTCCGCGTCGGCCACGTCGGCGAGCTTCTCTTCCGTGCTCGGGCTGTATGTCGCAAAGTACTTCCCGCTCTTCGGCGCACGCCACGCGCCGCCGATGAAAAGCTCGTAGCGTCGCGCGATCTTGATGTGATCGCTCGCCTCGGGTGCCGGCGCGTAATCCCACGCGTGCCCGAAATCGAGCGCGGGGGTGACGCGTCGTGCGATCGGCGCGCTGGGCGCCTTCGACGCCTTCGTCAGAGCTCGGCTCATGTCGATATCAATCCTTCGAGAAATCTTCCGACGCCTGGTACGCGCCGGTGCGCTCTTTTTCGAGCTGCATGAGGACGTCGTTGAGGAGCGCGCTCGCGCCGAAGCGAAAGAGATCGGACGTCAGCCAGGCATCGCCGAGAGTCTCCTTGACGATGACGAGATAGTGGAGTGCCTGCTTCGCCGTGCGCACGCCGCCGGCCGGCTTCATTCCGATTTTGCGACCGGTCGCGTAGTAGTGATCGGCAATCGCCTCGAGCATCACGAGCGTGACGGCGGGCGTCGCCGCGGGCACGACTTTGCCGGTCGACGTCTTGATGAAATCGCCGCCTGCCGCGATGCCGATCTCGCTCGCCTTGCGGACGACGTCGTACGAGCCGAGCTCGCCGGTCTCGAGGATCACCTTGAGGTGGGCCGCGCCGCACGCTTCTTTTGTGGCGGCGATCTCGTCGAACACCTTGGCGTAGTCGCCCGAGAGCATCGCGCCGCGATCGATGACCATGTCGATCTCGTCCGCGCCGAGCTCGACGGCGCGGCGCACGTCGTCGAGCTTCACCGACAGCGGTGACTGCCCGCTCGGGAACGCCGTCGCGACGCTGGCGACCTTGACCGTCGATCCCGCGAGCGCCTGCTTCGCGACCGAAACGAAGTTTGGATACACGCAGATCGCCGCGCACGGTCCGATCGTCGGATCGCTGTCGAGAGGCATGAGCGCTTTCCTGCAGAGTGCACGCACTTTGCCGGCGGTGTCTTTGCCCTCGAGCGTCGTGAGATCCATCATCGCGACCGCGAGGCGGAGACCGGCGACCTTCGCCGACTTCTTGATCGATCGCTTTGCGAGCGCGGCGACGCGTTCTTCGATCGCGACCTGATCGACCGGGGGCGGCGGAGGATAGAAAAGCGGATACGGCGCGGGGCGAGCGCTCGCGCCAAAGCGGGAGAGCGGGCCGACGGAACCGGGCGAGACGACAGAGACCTTGTCGTTGGGCGGTGATTGCTGCGTCACGGCGGGGAAGCTAGCACCATCCGACGCGCCATTCACCGCCACTTGATGCTGCAGCCGACGGCCTGCGTCTCCGTCACCGGCGGCTCGCGCGCGTTGAGAAGCGCATCGATCGCGGCGCGCAGATCGTGCGAACGGACGGAGCTCGCGTCGCGGTGGTTGTCGTCGATGCGCCCTTTGTAACGGAGCTTCCTCGCGCGATCGAAGACGAAGACCTCCGGCGTGAAGCGCGCACCGAAGGCTCTCAGGATCTCTTGCGAGTCGTCGCGCACGTACGGAAAATCGAAGCCGCGCTCACGCGCGCGAACGACCATCTGCGGCATTCCGTCGTCGGGATGGCGGGAGACGTCGTTGGCGTTGATGGCCACGATCCGCACCCCTTTGCCGCGGTACTCGCGCGACAAACGGACGATGCGCTCTTCGTACGCGACGACGTACGGGCAGTGGTTGCACGAGGCGATGACGACGAGCACGTCGCCGCCTTCGAACGATGCGAGCGAGTGACGCTTACCGCCGGTACCGGGGAGATCGAAGTCGGGGCAGGGGCTGCCGATCGAGAGCGACATGCCGAGCAGGCTACACCGAGCTTCGCCCTTTAGCGCTTCGTGCGAAGGCGCTCGGCCGAGACGAGCGAGACCTGCGAGACGTGCGAGACGTGCGAGACGTGCGAGACGTGACTGGGCGACGCGAACAGCGCGCAATCGCAATAGCCCTGCCGTTCGATGTCGGCGTGGTGCGGCGTGCACGGGCACACCATCTCGCGAC
>JAYVXB010000744.1:0-10826 GCA_043785585.1 Deltaproteobacteria bacterium
CCGGCTCCGCTTGTCGTGCCAAACGGCGCGCTGCTCCCGCCGTCCGCGCACGACGGCGGGCTCGTCGTGAAGATCATTCCGCAGGCCGCGCCGCCGCCCGTCGCAGGCGCAAAGGGCGGCGCTCCGCCAGCAGCGCCGCCGCACGCGGCTCCGCCTCCGGCGCCGATCGGAAGTGCAAAAGGTGGCGCGCCCGTCATGCCGCCTGCGTCCGCGCCGCTCGCAGGCGCAAAAGGCGGCGCGCCCGTCGCTCCGCACGCGCCTCCGCCACCCGCGCCGCCCGCGGGCGCAGCTCCAGGGCCAAGCGGCGCGTCGCCGACGCCGCGTGAGGTGGCGCGCGCGAAGTTCGCGGCGACGCAGGTCACTCCGAGCGGAACGCACTGGACCGCCGTCACGTTCCAAGAGTTTGAGCAGCAATACAGAGCGCGGGTTCCAGGAGGACGAAAGACAAGCGGCGACCTTCGCAAAGACTACGACGCGGGAATGCGGCTCAACCCGGAAACGGGAAAGATGAAGGACACGAGAGGCGCCGCGGTCTACGCGACCGCGCCCGAAACAATCGCGCCGAAGGATCTCCCGCTGCCGAACGCTACGGCGTTCACCGTGAAGGGGCAGCCCGTCACGTTCGGGGACATTCAGAAGCGTCTCGCGGTGGCCGAGCAGAAGTACGCCACGGCATTCGCGAAGCTCGAGGAGCTCAAGCAGAAAAACGCACCCGACAGCCAGATCAATGCGGCGCGAACCCTGGTGAACAACGCGAGCCGCGATCTTGGCGAGGTCGGTGCAGAGGCATACGTCGCTGCGCGCTACCCCGGACCGCCCCCGCCTCAGCTCCTCTACCCGACGCCGGGCGCGAAGTCTCGCTCAGGTGACTTCGATCGCGTGTACAAAGTCGCGGACGAATACGGTCGCAGTCGTATCGTCGTCGAGGCGAAGGGGAATACGGCGCAGCTCGGGGATCGCAAGGTCGACGGGAGTGGAAACAAGGCCGACCAGGGCACGGAACGATACTTGAAGACAGTCATCGACAGCATGTGGAAGAGCAACAATCCCGAGCTGAAAAGCGTAGGTCAGGATCTGCGGTTGCAGTTCATGAGCGACACGATCGACTACGTCGAAGTGCGTACGACTTCGGGGCCGCCTCCGACGATCGAAGGCCGAGAGTTTGATACGAGGACCGACACGGGGACACACAAATGAAAACGGTGGACCGACACGAGTACGAGCGCGACGTGCGTAGCGACCTTGCGTTCGAGGAACAGGTGATAGCGCACTTCTTCTCCTTGGCCGGGAAGACAGAGAATCCCGTCGCGCTCGTTACAGGGCTTGCCTCGGGTGCCCACGGGCTGGCCTGCCTCGCCGCCGCTGTCGAGGACAGGACGCGTGCGTTGCGCGGCCTTCGTCTCCTGGGGGAAGCGGAGGCTGTGCTCTTCGATCTGGCCGCCCATCCTGGCGCGCCGATTCGCGTTGTTGTCGAGGAGCGTTCGTATGAACTCCTTGTCCCCCAAGCGCACGCGATGGCGGGACCGAACGAGTGGCTAGATGGCTTCTACGCAGCGAACTCCAGTCGCCATGCTCCTGCGCTCGGCGTGCTGACTGCGGTTCGTCGCGAGGTTCTCGAACTCTCGCAGCGAAGCGCAAGGATGCGCGGTTTTCTCTTTGAGTGGGTGCCCGCTCTTCACGCTCTCGCCCGCCGAGACGCGAGCGCTGGCCGCCTTCTCGCGGCGGTGCACGAGCAAGCCTCGAAGCTGTTTGGCGACGATCCGCTCCGCGATCGACTCTCCGCCGAGATCCTCCTTGCGATTCGGCTCCACGAGGCCGAGGCGAGGAGCTTCAACGACGCGCTCGAGCGCGCGCTCCTTGCGCACCGAGCGTTCTGGACGCAGCCCGCGACGCCCGACGACTTCACGGAGGACCGCCGCGAGGACCCGGATGGCTTCTTGGCTCTCGCACCGCTCGGCCTCGCATGCCTCGCGCACGATCGCGGTATCCCGATCGACGTCGAGTCCGACTACATCCCGCGGTGGATCGTTCGAGGGGAGTGGTAAAATGGGCTCGCCGTTCGGTCCGTTCTACCAGCACGCCCCGCAGCTCCAGAGGGCGCTTGATCATGCGGAGCGCCTCGCCGACGTGCTGAAGACGACGAGGGCTCGCGAGGACGACGATTCGGGATCGGCGTGGCTCATTGGTCGCAGCGACGAGATGGAGCTCTTCGTCGAGATCGTCGTAGGACGTTGGCGCTTCGAGGGGCTCGACGAAAGCGCCGCCGCAGCCGCCGTCCGCGCTTACGTAGAGGCGCTGCACGATGGGCTCGCGTCCAATTTCGGCGAAACGACGCCGCGCTGCTGCATCGATTCGCTGTACGACAAAGCGCTTCCCGCGCCTTCGCTTTCGCAGACGACGAAACTGCCCGTGCTCTCGGCGACGCGCGACCGCGGTGAGACTCTCGCGACGACCAGCGACGTCGATTTGCCGGTGTTGATCGATCGCGCGTTGCTCACGACGCCGGCGCCTTCGACGCCGCCGCCCACGGTGCATTGAGTCATGGCTGCGTTCGCCCGTGGTGGCAGCCAAGGCGTGAGGATCGTAAGGTACCGGCCGCAGCGGCACGCGAGACGAGAAGACGAGATGACACGGCAGCGCATCCACGACACTCAGCCGATGCTCACGGCCGTCACCGCTCATGCACCGGGTGAAGACGAACACTCGACCGCCTCGCGCGCGCGCACGGATGACACCGAGCCGATTCCGCTCCTCGAGAGTCCGACCGATCCGGGGCCTGGAGCGGAAGAACCCGCGCGGCCACCGATGCCGTACGAGCCGAGCACGAAGGATCCGAAGATCAACAGTCTGCTCAGTCACCTGAAGCCCGCGCGAGCCCCTGCCGCGCTCAACGCCCCGACGACGGACGGCGAGCTCGCCGCGAAGTATCACGCGCCCGTACGCGATGTTCCGGCTCGAAATCGAACTCCCGTGCCGCAGCCAAAGCTCGTCTTGGAATGCACGGCGGAGGTCGCGATCGCCGACGTCGACCAAACTCCTCGCGTCGACATCCCCGATTCGCGGCCCTCGCCGATGGTCGCCTCGTCCGCACCGACCGTCATTCTTCCGCGGCTATCGCCGCCCTCGCGAAGCCATGCGCGCCCGTTGATGTTGTGGAGCGTGGTTGGCGTGTCCGCGTCTGCGGTTCTCGCCTTCCTCATCGTCGCTGTGCTCCACGACGGAGGCCCGCGGCCAGCGGATGCGACCCGGAACGCGCCCGCGAGCGCGAGCACGCAGCTTTCAGCGACGCCGTCGTTGCCATCCTTTCCGCCTCCTCGTCCCGTGGACGTGGCGACGACAACGACCTCGTCCCTGGCACCAACGCAATCACAACCGCAGGAACTACGGCCACCCCCCTCTGCCTTCGTTGCCCCGGAGGTTCGACCGTCGGCGCAAGCGCCGCGGTCCAGCGCCCCAAACAAGCTGGCGACCCCGCCGGCTCCGACCGACATGGAACACGGGGATCCCTTCTGATGCGCTCACGATCTTTCATCTACACGTGCGCAGTTCTGCTCGCCGCGCTCGTACCCACGGTGGCGATGGCCCAAGCGGACGCAGCGAAAGCCGAAGCGATGCGGCGCTATCAGGAGGGAATCGCCGCGCACGAAAAGGGTAAGGAAGAGGAGGCCTATCTGAAATTCTCGCAGGCCTACGTCGTCGTGAAGGCGCCTCGGATCCTCTTCAACCTCGCGCGCGCCGAGCAGATCACGGGCCGGCTCTTGGACGCCGTCGTGCACTATAAGGAGTACGTCGCGTGGCCTGAGCACCCGCATGTGACGAAGGCTACGCGGGAGAAGGCCGGCGCGTTTCTCTCGGAGGTGCGTGCGCGCCTCGGGCGGATCCTCATCGATGCCCCGGCCGGAGCGACGATCGCCGTCGATGGACAGGAACTCGCGGGACGATCCGTCGATGAGCCGATCGACGTGATGCCTGGCTCGCACACGATCGCTGCCCGTCTCGGCGAGCGCTCCGCGACGGTGACCGTGGTCGCCGCGGCGGGTGTGGCGACCAGAGCGCTGCTGCAATTCGAATCGCCGGCGCCGTCGGTGGCGCCGATTCCCGTGGCGGCCTCGAGCGCGCGACCGATCGCAGCGCCGCCCGCCGCCGCCGCGAGTGACACGGCGTCCGCTGCGCCCTCGACCATTCCGCCCGCTCGAACCGTCGTGCGATGGACCTCGGCGGGAGTTGCGCTCGTGGGCATGGGCGTCGGCGTCGGCTTCGCGATCAACGCAAACGGAAAGGCCGATGACTACGCGTCGTACCGAGCGAGCCATCCGAACGCGTGCGCTGTCGTGACGAACGCTGCCTGCGTAGAGGAGCAGTCCTTGCGCGACGATCACAGTCGCAGCGCGACGATTTCAGTGATCGGCTTTGTCGCCAGCGCCGTGGGGGTCGCTGGCGCGGTGTACTCGTGGTTCGTCTGGCCGGATATGGTCGTCACTCCGGCCGTCGGGCGGTCGACTTACGGCATTGACCTTCAGGGTCGCTTCTAGGAAGGACATGGCGCAATGAGAGCTTTCTCGACACGCTTGCACGCAACGTTTCCTCTGCTCATCGCCGGGGCGTTCGCGGCCGGGTGCGGTGCGATTTACGGGTCGGTCGACGACCAATGCACGAACCACAATTGCGACGCGGCGGACGCGAGTGGCGACGGCTTCTCGTCGGGCGACGGCGCTGGCGACGCTGGCGGCGAAGGTGGTGGTGGCGACGCGACCGACGGACAGGCGGACGGGGCGAGCGACGCCTCGCCCGACACGAGCGTCTCGTGCGACGCCGCGACGGCGATCACGTGCAACGGCCAGTGCGTCGACTCGACGCAGGCCGCGCACTGCGGTTCGTGCACCAACGTCTGCGCCGCGCCCGCGCACGGCCAGTCGACGTGCACCGCGCCGTCCACGTGCGGATTCACGTGCGACGCGACGTACCACGCCTGCAACGGCGCCTGCCTGCCCGACTCGAACGAGCCGTCGATGGATGCGTGCGTCGTGTCCGACGCGCTCGGCGTCTTCGTCGCGCCGACCGGGAGCGACACCACCGGCTGCGGAACGAAAGCGTCGCCGTGCCAGACGATCGGCAAAGGGCTGACGGTCGCGAAAGCGGCGGGCAAGCGCACCTACGTCTGCGAAGGGACGTACAACGAGCAGCTCGTCGTCGACTCGACGCTCGACGGCGCAAAGGTGTTCGGCGGGTTCGCGTGCGGGACGTGGACGTACGACGCGAACAAGAAACCGAAGGTTCTGCTGTCGGCCGGCGGCTACGCGATGATCGTCTCCACGCCGACGAGCGCGCTCTTCGCGGATTTCGCGTTCGAGGCGAAGAGCGCGCAGAGTGCGGGTGGATCGAGCGTCGCGATCTTTGCGAAGAACGCGGTCGGCGTTGTGCTTAGGCGCGTGAGCGTCACGGCGGGAAATGGCGTTGCGGTGGCGGCCGTAGGCCCGGCGAGCAACTACTCGGGTGCGGCGGCGCAGGATGGTTCGATGCCGACCGGTTCTAGCGGCGGACCTGGCGGCGTGGCTGCGTGTACGGATGGCACATCGTCAAGCGGCGGCGTCGGCGGGAGCGTGGTCTCGATGGTGCCCGGCAACGGTGCGACGGGCGGATGGAATCCGGTAGGCGGCGGGGCGGATGGCTTGGGCGGTCAAGCGGGCACGACGTTCTGTGGCGCAGGCGCACATCCGGGCGCCAATGGCGATGGCGGCACCGCAGGCACCGGCGCAACCACTGCCGGCGCTCTCGACGCAAACGGCTGGCACCCTTCGCCCGGAGGCGCCGGCACTTACGGCAAGCCCGCTCAAGGCGGCGGCGGTGGCGGCGCCAAAGCCACTCCCGCAACAGGCGGCGGCGGCGGCGGCTCGGGCGGTTGCGGTGGCGGCGCGGGCGCAGCCGGACAAGGCGGCGGCGCGAGCATCGCGGTGCTCTCGTTCCACAGCGCGATCACGCTCGACACCTGCGTCATCACGACCGGCAACGGCGGCGCGGGCGGCGCGGGCAGTGCGGGACAAAATGGACAAGGGGGCGGAGCGTTCGCTGGTGGTGTGGGCTTTTGCCAAGGCAACTACGGCGGCAATGGCGGTGGTGGTGGTGGCGGCGGCGGCGGAGCCGGCGGCCTCTCCGTCGGCGTCCTCTACTCCATGACCGCTCCGACGGTCACCGCGACCACCTACGCGCTCGGTTCCGCAGGAGGCCAAGGCGCTGCCGGCAGCGGCGGCAACGGTGGCACCAACGCCCTCGGCACCGGAACCTCTGGAGCGCCCGGAAACGCCGGCGTCGCAGGAGCCGCTGCGCAAACGCAGTCGACGCCATGACAATCGCCATGCGGCCGGCCGCCTTCACAGTCGCGCTCGGTGCGACGTTCATCGCGTGTGGCAGCGACTTCACGACGGACCCGGACGGCAGCGCGACGGACGGCGGCGCCTTCACCAGAAGAGGAAGCTGAGGACGATCATGACCGCCGCACTCGAGCTCACACCCGACGACGAGATCAAGGGAACGAAGTACATCGTCGTTCGAAGACTGAGCAGCGGCGGGCACGGAACGATCTACCTCGTGCGCAATCGCGACCTGCCGGCGGAGAAGCGGTTCGCGCTGAAGATCCTCAATTCCAGTCACAGCGCGAACGCCGATCTCAGCGCTCGATTGCTTCGCGAAGCGCACCTGCAAGCGTGCATCGACCACCCGAACGTCGTCGCCGTGTACGACGCTGGAATGACCACCGAGTCGCCGTCCAGGGCCTACCTGCTGATGGAGCGACTGCGCGGAGAGAACCTCGCGGTCATGATCCTGAACGCGGGACCGAGCGGTCTTGGTCTCGCGTCGATCTACGGCATCGGCATTCAGGTCTGCGATGCGCTGGAATGCGCGCACGAGAGGGGGGCGATCCACCGCGACATCAAGCCGGACAACATCTTCATCCACAGGGGACTCAACGCGGACGCCGACGCGATCACGAAGGTGCTCGATTTCGGCGTCGCGTACTTCATGGGGATGGTGCACCGGCGCACAGGAGAGGTGGCGATTGGGACGCCGATGTACATGTCGCCCGAGCAACTTCGGGGCGAACGACCCACGCCGCGGACCGATCTCTATGCGCTTGGCCTCGTGCTCTACGAGATGGTGACGGGCGGCAAGCGACCTTTCCGAAGCAACACCTTCGCGGAGCTCGCCCGCGCCCACTTGGACGAGGTACCGCCGCCGCCTTCCAGCAAGGTCGATCTCGAGGTCCCCATTCATCTCGAGCGGCTCATCATGCAGATGCTCGCGAAGGATCCGAACGACCGGCCGCCGAGCGCTCGGTATGTCGGATCGAAGCTGCGCGAGATGAAGCAGGGGGCCGAGATTGCGTACGGCCGCCGATCCATCGAGGACATCAACAAGACCGAAGAGACGCCGCTCGAAAACATCATGATGGCGACGCGCGCGCCGGAGACGAACCCGACGAACCGCGATGTTGGGGAACAGCATCACACGCTGCCTGGCACTCCGAAGGCCAAGGCGGTCGTCTCCGCACAACGAGAGGCGAACACGCGCTTGGATGCGACGGAGCCGGGAATGGATCTGCCGCCGTTCGACGGCCACACGCTCGAGACCGTGCCTGGGTTCGACACGAGCCCTCTCGGCGCTCTAAGAGCGCCGACGCTCGACCCGCGCATGGCGGTCACGCACTCGCTCCCGCAGGAGCCTCCCATGGCTCCCGCGCGTACGGACACAGAGGAGTTCTCTCCCATGGCGGCGTGGGCGCCGCCGTCGTCGGTGCTCGTGCGTGAGGTTGGCGATCGGCTCGTCGCCGTCGGCGACGCGATCGCTTCCCCGATTCGGCCGGCCGCTGGCGCACGAGCGACGCCGAGCACGGCGGGGAGCGCGGGCGCGCTCGTGTTGTCTGCGTCGAGCCGCATTCCGATGCGAGCGTGGCCAGTCCGCGCGTTTGCACTCGCTACGGGCGGCGTTCTGCTTCTCGTAGCCGTATTTCTCGGTGCGAGGCGCATCACTCAGCAGCCGACGCTCGAGCGCCAGTCGACCGCGAACTCGGCGTTGCCATCCATCACGTTGTCGGTCGCGTCAGCCGCGCCGCCGGCGTCGACCGATTTCTCGGCCGCATCACCCGCGGTAGCCGAGAGCGGCGCTCCGCAGTTGGCGCCGTCCGCATCCGCCGCTTCGATGCCGCCGGTCGCTCCGATACCGCCCGTCGCGGCTGCCGCGCCTCCCGCGACGATGAAGCCCCCGCCGCGCTACGACGACTTCAAGCCCTCGGTGAGCCTCACCCCGGCGTCCGCGCCGAGTCATTCTGCGCGCGCGGCCGTGGCTCCGTCGAGCGCGCGGCCAAGCGCGCCGCCGAAACCAAAGCCGAGGGACGATGGCTTGGATCTCATCCTCGACAAACCATGAACGTCTCCGCGGTCGCCGCCAGAATGCTCCTCGTGGCGATCGTCTGTGCGACGCGCGTCGCGTTGGCCGCACCTCCTTCTTCGACGGAGGCGGACGCGCGGCGTGCCGAAGGCATCGAGGCGTTCAGGCGTCAGGACTACGAGGCCGCGCGCGTCGCCTTCGCGCAGTCGTATGCGATTGCGCCGCGAACCGCGACGCTGCTGAGTCTCGCGATTGCGGAGCTCAATAGTGGTCATCCGCTCGAGGCGGCGCGGCACCTGCGGCAATACATACGCGCAAGCGATGCACCCGCCGACAAGGTTGAGGAGGTGCGGCGAAAGATGCTGCCGAAGGCCGAGGCACAACTCGGACGCTTGCAGGTTGAGGCACCTTCCGGTGCACGAATATTCGTCGACGGCAACGACGTCGGCGCGATGCCTCTTGCCGAGCCGATCGACGTCATGCCCGGATCTCACGAGGTGGCGGTGGATGTTGGTGGCCGCACGAACAAGGTTCAGGTTCTTGCAGCCGCCGGGCAGGTCTCGCGAGTGCGGGTGGAGATCGCCAACGACAAGACGGCGGAGCCGGCACCGGTGGCACCTGCGTCCTCGATGGCGACGTTGACGACGCCAGAGCGCGTGGACACGACGTCTTCATGGTCGACGCCGAAGACGGTTTTCGTGATTTCGGCAGCAGCCGCCGCGGTCGTCTCCGCCGCGGTGGGCGTGTACTTCAGCTTGCAATCGGGGAGCGCGGCGAGCGACGCAGACGCTTTGCGCCCGGTCGTCTCTTCTGCAAGGGGCTACTGCTATTTGCCGCCCCCCGAGCGCCAGGGGATCTGCGATCGTTTTGCCGAGGACCTCGCGGTCTACCCTCGGGATCGCAACCTCGCGACGGGGTTTTACGTCGGCGCGGGCATTCTCGCCGTGGGTGCGGTAGCCGCCTGGCTGCTATGGCCTTCCAAGACGGGGACTGCGCCTCGCGCGCAGCTCATTCCGATGATCGAGGGTGCACGCGGTGCTTCCGGGTTTCATCTCGTAGGCTCGTTCTGACCAATGATGGAGGGCGCGTGAGCGACGCAACGGGGACCGGACTGCACGCACGCCCGCACTTGAAATCGACGGGAGCGACGATTTCCCCCGCAACTCCACGCGCGCCGTTCCGACAAAGAAGGCATGCGCATCGGTCGCCCTCCCGCCGCGTTCGCCCTCGCTCAGGAAGCCCGCGCCCGCACCGCGCTCGTCTGCGCGCCACGCTTCGCGACGCCCGAGCTGTCGCCGACCTTTCACTCGCAGCTCGACGCGATGGCGCAGCGACTCGGCGTCGATCGCGCGCACCTGCTCGCGGTCATGTGGTTCGAGAGCCGCGTGTCGCCGACGGCGAAGAATCCGGCGAGCGGCGCGGTCGGGCTCATTCAGTTTCTCCCATCCGTCGCGGCGGACCTCCTCGGCATGCGCGGCGCTGGGCGCGAGAAGCGTGCGGTCGCGGCGATCGAAGCGATGCGCGCGGAGGATCAGCTCGGCCTCGTCGAGGCGTACCTCGAGCGCGTGATGCACGGGCGCAAGGTGACGACGCTGCGCGACCTGTACATGTGCGTCCTCTTCCCGCAGGCGGTCGGACGCGGTGCCAACTTCGTCCTCGCGCGCGCGGACGCCGGGACGCCGATCGGCAGCGCGATCTACGAGCAGAACGCCGCGCTCGATCGCAACCACGACGGCATCGTCACCGCGGGCGAAGCCGCCGCTGCCGTCGAAGGCGCGTCGCGCGCTATCCCTCCCGGCGCGCTCCGCGCGTGAGACTCAACGAAGCAAGAGAGGACCGGCGGAAGTCGATTGTTCGCAACCAGCTCGCGAGCGGCCCGATGAAGAAGGGTGAAAGATCGAGACCCGCGTCGTTCGAGACCACCGGCCGCGATCGGCGCTCAACCGAAAACCATGCCCACCAAACAAATCGAGGAGGGATCCATGAACCCCCGACGCATCATCTACACGCTGCTCACGACCGCCGCTCTCGCACTCCCATCGATGGCCAGTGCCGACACGAGCGACCCGACGAACTACACGCCGCCTGCACCGGCCGAGGCGCCGACCGCGCATGATGCGATTCCGCAGAAGCTCGCTCTCCACCTCGAACCGATCGCCTTCGTACCGGTCGGTTCGCTCGGGGACGTGACCGGAATCGGCGCCGGCGTCATGGGCGGGATCGAAATCCGACTCTCGCCGAGTGTGAGCGTCACCGGACGAGCGGGCTAGCAGCGCACCGCGGTGAGATCGCTCTACGTAAGCTCGAGCATCGACGCGGCACCCTTCATCGGCGGTGTGAAGTGGTACGTCCTCGAAACCCAGCAGGGGTTCTTCTTGGGTGGAGAAGCCGGTCCGGTCATCGCGATCGGATCCTCACGCGTACAGGGCGGGCTCGCTGGCGTC
>JAYVXB010000745.1:0-3355 GCA_043785585.1 Deltaproteobacteria bacterium
CTTCGCGAAGTCGAGCTGCACCACTTCGAGGTTGGCGCCGAGCTCGCGCGCGGCAACGCGGACGCGCTTGGCGTTCGGTGAGAAATCGTTGTTGTAGAGCTTCATGATTCGAGACCTCCCCAGGAATGGGTTTCGAGAGGCGAGGAGGGTAACGCCAACTTTTGGCGGAGCGCTACGGGCAACGCGCGCGCCGCCCGAACGTCACAAGGACGCGCGGTAAAGCCCCGCGAGCTCTTGGATCGTCATCGGCTTCGGATTGCAGCGATGGCATGCGTCTTCGATCGCGCGGTCCGACAAGAGCGCGACGTCCTTCTCGGAGACGCCCTCCGCGCCGAGCCCGTCGGGGAGACCGAGTCGCTTTCGCAGGCCGCGCAATCCTTCGCCGAGAGTCTTGGCGTGTTGCGTCAGGATCGCGCGGATCCGCTCCATCTTCTCGGGGATGACGGCGGCGTTCTGATCGACGACCGCCGGGAGGCAGAGCGCGTTCGCGAGGCCGTGGTGCATCCCCTTCTCGCTCGAGAGCGGATGCGCGAGCGAGTGGCACGCGCCGAGCCCCTTCTGAAACGCGACCGCGCCCATCATCGCGGCCTTCATCATTCCGCCGCGCGCCTCGAGATCGTCGCCGTGCTCCGTCGCGCGCGCGAGGTGCTTCGCGCAGAGCTCGAGCCCGCCGATCGCGATCGCGTCGGCCATCGGGTGATCGCCGATCGAGCAATACGCCTCGAGGCAATGCGTGAGCGCGTCGAAGCCGGTCGCGGCGGTGATTCGCGGCGGCATGGTCTTCGTCAGCTCGGGATCGAGGATCGCCGCCTTCGCGAGCAAGAACGGGCTGAAGATGACGGTCTTGCGACCCGTCGCCGGAAGCGTCACGACGCCGGAGCGACCGACCTCGCTCCCCGTGCCCGCGGTGGTCGGGACGGTGAGGATCGGCGGGACGTTCGACGTCACGTGCACGCCGCCGTCGACCGCGTCGTCGAAGTCGACGAGCGGGCGATCGTGCGTCGCCTTGAGCGCGATGAGCTTGGCCGCGTCGAGGGGCGAGCCGCCGCCGACGCCGACGATGACGTTCGCGCCGAACGCGCGGTACGCGGCGACGCCGTCGAAGATGTTGGTCTCGATCGGATTGGGATCGACCTTGTCGAAGATCGTCGCGGTGACGCCGCCCTTTTCGAGCGCGGCTTTGACGATCTGCGCGAGGCCTGCCTTGACGACGCCCGGATCGCAGACGATGAACGCGCGCGCGTTCGATCCGGCGACGCGCTTCGCGTGGTCGGCAATCACCGAGACCGCGCCGACGCCAAAGACGATGGTGGTGGGGAAGCTCCAGGTGACGAGGCTCATGGGCCAGTTTTTACCATGCCGACTACCGCGTCGACATCAGATCGCCTCGAAGTACCGTTTGAGCTCCCACTCCGTGACCGCGCGCTCGTACTGGCGCGTCTCCCAGTCGCGCGTGCGCACGTAATGATCGACGAACTCCGCGCCGAGGATCTCGCGTGCGGCCGTGCTCGCGTCGAGCAGCGCGTTCGCCTCGCGAAGCGTGCGCGGCAACTGCGCGAGCCCCGCGGTCGACGACGAATCGCCGCGTGACGCGGGCGGCGCCACGAGCTTCCTCTCGATCCCGCGGAGCCCCGCTGCGAGCGCCGTCGCGATCGCGATGTACGGATTCATGTCGGCCGCGGGCTGCCGGTACTCGAGCCGCGTCCCCGACGCGCCGCCCTTGATCGCGCGAATCGCGCACGTCCGATTCTCCATCCCCCACGACGCCGTGAGCGGCGCCCACACGCCCGGCACGTACCTTTTGTAGCTGTTCACCGTCGGCGAATGGAGCGCCGTCAGCTCGGGCATGAGCGCGAGCTGCCCCGCCGCGTACGAGCGCGCCGTCGCGCTCAGCTGATCGGGCGACGCGGCGTCGTAGAAGACGTTCGTCTCGTCCTTCCACAACGACTGATGCAGGTGCCCGCTCGATCCCGGAAGATCCGCGTTCCACTTCGCCATGAACGTCGGCGTCACCCCGAAGCGCCCGCACATCTGCTTGAGCGACGTTTTGAAGAGCGCCGCCTTGTCCGCCATTCGAAGCGCGCCGTCGTACTTGATCGCCACCTCGTACACGCCCGGCCCCGTCTCGGTGTGCAGCGCTTCGATCGCGATGTCGAACGCCGCCATCTCGTCGAGGATCGCGTGGCAGAAATCCTTGTTCTGCCCTTCGCGAAGCCACGAGTACCCGAACATCCCCGGGCTGAGCGGCGTCATGCCGCGGAATCCCTTCGCGTGCAGCGACTCGGGCGTCTCTTTGAAGACGAAGAACTCGAGCTCCGCCGCGAAGACGGGACGGAGCCCCATCGCTTCGCTCCGCGCGATGATCTTCTTCAGGAGCGAGCGCGGGCACGCGGGGTGCGCTGCGCCGTCCTCGGTCTCGAAATCGAGGAGGAACGCTGCGGTGTCCGGCTCCCACGGCAAGACGCGAAACGTCGACGTGTCGATCCGCGCGCGCGTGTCGGGATAGCCCGTGGCCCAGCCGGTGACCTTGGCGTTGTCGTAGAGGACGTCGCCGATGTCCCAGCCGAAGATGACGTCGCAGAAGCCGAAGCCGTCGTCGACGCATCCCCAGAATTTGTCCAGCGCCATGTACTTGCCGCGCAAGACGCCGTCGATGTCGAAGCCGCCGACTTTGACCTTGCGGATGCCGCGCTCCTCGAACGTCTTTCGAAGCTCCGATGCTTGCATGGATCCGTTCTACGATACCCGCTGCGTGCTTTCGATCTTCTTCATGCGTCCGTCGGCCGTTGGGATCTTCGCGCTCGTTGCATGCGCCGCGTGCAAGCGCGGTGGGACGGTCGAAGGCGACGCGGCACCACCGTCGATCGACGCACCCGCGTCGGCGGACGTCGAGCTGCCGCGCGTAGTCGACGTGGTCATCGGCGGCCTCGCGACATGCGTACGTACGCGCGACGGCGCGGCGATGTGCGGCGCCGACACGATGGCGACGAACGCGGCGCTCGCGGGCATAAAGCAGATCGCGATCGGCGCGAGCCACTCGTGCGCGCGGATGCCCGACGACACGCTGACGTGCTGGGGCGAGAACACGCACGGCGAGCTCGGCGACGTCACGCGGAACGCACGGCGCGCGCCGACGAAGGTCGTGGGGCTCGCGAACGCCGCAGAGATCGCGATCGGGAATGGCTTCAGCATCGCGCGCCTCGCGGACGGCACCGTCGATTCGTGGGGACGCAACGACGCGGGGCAGCTCGGCGACGCGTCGAAGGGCGATCGCGCGCGCGTCGGCCTCATCCTCGGGATCGCGGGCGTCGTTCAGATCGCCGCGGGCGCGGAGTTCGCGTGCGCGCGTCTCGGC
>JAYVXB010000746.1:0-10811 GCA_043785585.1 Deltaproteobacteria bacterium
CCGAAGCCGAGCGTGCCTCGCGCGATCTCGCCGTCGTGCAGGCGGCGGCGGACGACTACGCGCGCGCGCGGCCCTGAGCCTTCGCGCGAAGGCCCCTCAGCTGCCGCGCTTCAAGTCCGAGTACGTCCGACCCGGCGTCGCGCCGCGCTCGGTCGGCAGGCCGACACGCGACCAACCCGCTTCGGTCATCTGTCCGAATGTGTCGCGCACGCCGTCCCAACCGGCGCGCTGATCGATCACGTTGGTGTAGCCGTCCGCGACGAGCGCGTGCGCCGCGCGGAGCGAGCGCCCACCGGAGCGACAGCCGACGACGATCTTCGCGTCGCGCGGGAAGAGCGTGTTCATCACGCGGACGAAGTCGGCGTTGGGTTGTACGCCGCCCGGGCCCGGCACGTTGTACGAGCCCGCGGGATGACCCTCGGCGAACTCTGCCTCCGTCCGTACGTCGACGTAGACGTACCCCGACTGAACCCTCTCGTGCGCTTCGGCGGGACTCAGACGGACGATATCTGCCATAGATGCGGCATACCCCTTTACGCGGCTGCGGTCGAGGAACTCAGCGGCAGGCACCCGGCGACGCGAGCGCTTGCTGAGCCAAGTGACGCGCGTACGGAGGCACCGATTTGTCGGCGAAGGGAGCGAGGCGCGAGGCGAGATCGCCGGGGTGAATCATGCCCAGCGATTCAATCGCCGCAGCGCCGAGCTGGATCTCGGTGTCATTCGCGACAGGCGTCGCGGCAGCACGCGCGAGCTCGGTCAGGCGGTCGAGCGAAGACGTGTGGCAGGACGCCCCGAGCGCGTGCACGGATGCGACGCGGACCTCGAGCTCTTCTTGCGCGTCGTCGACGCGCGCGCGAAGCGCAACACCCCACGTCGTCGCACGCCTTGCGCCGAGCGCCGTCGCCGCTGCGACCCGCACGCGCATCGATGCGTCCTTGAGCGCCGCGCCGAGCGCCGCGTCGACCTCCGTGGAAGGCGCCGCCGGCGTCAGCACTTCGATCGCGACGGCACGCACGAAGCTCCATCCATCGTGCGCCAATCGATCGCGACCCACCGCGACTGCGCGCGCCGCGTCCGCCGTCGCGAGCGCCCGAACCGCGGCTTCGCGCACGCGTGGCTCCGCGTCGGCGGCGGCACGAGCGATCGTCTCCGCCATTCCCGGCACCGTCGCGGCCGCCTCCGCCGCACGCGCGCGCACCGGCCACTCTTTGTCGAGCGTCATCAGATCGACGAGGAGCTTCGACGCCGTCGCGTCGCGCGCGCGCGCGAGCTCTGCGACGGGTGCGACGACGAGGTAACGCACACGCATCGGCGGCTCGCCGCGCAAGAGCTCCGCGATGACGGCGTTCGCCTCGGTCGCGAGCTCCGGGAGTCGCGGCGCGGCCGCGCGGAGCAGATCGAGCCGCGCGTCGGGCGATCGTTTCGCATCGGTCAGCAGCGTGACGAGTTTCTCTTTCGCGATCCCTCGCGCCGCGATCGCGAACGCCGACCGGATCGCCGCGCGAATGGGCGCGTCTCCGTCGCCCATGACGTCGGCGAGCGGCTCGAGCGCGGCCTCGGGCGCGACCGTCGCGAGGAGCGGCGCGACGTGCATGCGCCCCTTCGGGTTCTCGCGGAGCGACTTCACGAGCCCCACGGTCGCGTCCTTGCCGCACCTCTCGAGCTTGTCGCGTCCTTTTCGCGCGACCTGCGCGTCGCGATCGCCCATCGCGCGGATCAACATCGGTGCGCTCGCCGCGCACGAGCCGCTCGCGATCGCGACGTCGACCGCGAGCGCGCGCCCACGCGCGTCGAGCTTGTCGAACGCTCCCTCCGCTGCGGCGAGCGCCGCGTCGCCCGCGCGCTTCAACACGGCGGCTGCTGCTTGCGCGCGCGCGCCACCTTCGCCGAGCGTGGCGGCGACTTTGTCGAGCGTCGCGCCGGGTACGTCGAGCTCGCTGTAGGCGTGAAGCTCCGCGACGCTGACCTCGGGTCGCGTCGCGTCCGCCGCGTACGCCTCGTCGAGCACGAGCGCGAGGCAGCTCGTTCGGAGCGGCTCGGCGAGCGTGATCTCGTACGCCCCGCCGGGATGGATCCACGCATCCTCGGGGACGCGCACCGCGATCGTCGTCGTGTCGCTCACCAGGAAGAAGGACTTCGGCGCGGCGCCACCCGCCGCGGGCTTCGTCGGCGCGATGACGATCGCGAGCCTCGCGATCGGCACCTCGGGCGGAGCGCGCATCACGACGAACTCTCCACGGCCCGCGCCCGGACGTTGCTCGCTCCATGCGGTGCTCGGATCGCCGTCGGTGAGCGCCGCGCCGGAGCCCGACGGGACGCTCGAACCGGTCGCGACGAGGAGACGCGCGAGCGGCACGTCCGCCGGTCCGCCCTTCGGCGTCGCCATCGTGCGCGTCGCGCCGTCTTGTTGCTCTCGCGAGAGTCGCTGCACCGTCGCTCCGCGCAGCTTCATCGTCTTCGCGTCGAGCGCGCGCGGCGAGAGCGGCGTCATCGCTTGCCCGCAGATGCGAAGATCCTCGCGCACGTCGCCGACCACGACGTCGTGCCCGCCCCCGTCGCGCGGGAAGAGCTGCACGATCGCACCTGTGCGCTCTCCGTCCTCGCCGCGCGCGTAGCCCGTCATCCCCGCGAAGAGCGGCTCACGCAAACCGGCCGCGAAGAGCGCCTCCCACGCGAGCGCCCGACCGCTCGCAGCGCTCGCCGGAACCTTCACGTGCACGACGTGCTTGCCGCCGCCGACGTCGACCGACTCGACTGTGACTTCGTTATCGTTCGGGAAGAGAGCGCGATCGAGCTCGATCGCGACGCTCTCTCCGCCCGCGCGCACGACGGCCGCCTTCAGATCGACCGAGACGGTCAGCGCCCCGAGCCCGCCACCGGCGGGGGCGGTCGCCTGTGTAGCCGCGCGCGCGACGCTCGGGCACAGGGAGAGGACCGCCAAGACGCAGAGTCGCCAAGGTTTTCTGGGGGCACGCATCTCGCTCATCCTCAATTCTTTTGGCGCCTTGACGTCTTGGCGGTCGAATCCCTTCGACGTCGCACGGCGCAGAACCTTTGTGCAAGCGAGGGTCACGAAGTTGCCCGATTTCGACGGCCCGTGAGACGTCAGGTCCCGATGCGTCGAAAGATCCTCGCAGTGGGGGTGGGGGGGATTCTCCTCGGTGTGGGCTTCTTCGTCTGGAAGTCGCGGCCGGTCCCGCCGGACATCTTCGTCAACGATCAGAACGATCCCGCCGCGAAGCTGTCGTCGTCGCGCGGTGGCGCAGCGACCGAGCCGAGCTTGCCCAGCATCGCCGGCCTCGATCTTCTCCGCATCGGCATGGACGACAAAGGCGCAGCAGCGCCTGCCTCCGAAGATCGCATGGTCCGCCTGACGATCGATCCCGAGCTCCAGCGCACCGCCATCGCGCTCATGGCCGCGCATCACTTGCCCGAAGCTGCCGTCGTCATGATCGACACCGCGACGGGCCACGTCCTCGTCTACGCGAGCCACGTCGACAAAGGTCCGCCGCGCGATCTCTGCGCCGAAGCGACCGCGCCGTCGGCGAGCGTGTTCAAGGTCGTCACGGGGGCTGCGCTCGTCGAGGACGCGCACCTCACGCCGGAGACGACGCAGTGTTACAACGGCGGCGGCTCCGAGAGGCTCCTGCCCGGCGATCTCGCCGACGATCCGAAGCGCGACAAGTACTGCGTGACGCTCACGGGCGCGATGGGGCGAAGCCTCAACCCGGTCTTCGCCAAGCTCGCGCAGAAGAACCTCAAGCCGGCGCAGGTCGAAGCGATGGCGCGGAAGCTCGGGTACGGCGAGCCGGTTCCGTTCGACGTGCCGGTGCAGCCGGCGGGGCTGAACATTCCTACCGAGCCGCTCGAGTTCGCACGCACCGCGGCGGGGTTTTGGAACACGACGTTGTCGCCGATGGAGGCCGTGTGGCTCTCGACGACGATCGCGCGCGGTGGTGAGGCGGTGCGTCCGCTCGTCGTGCGTGACGTTCGCGATGCGAACGGCGAGGTCGTCTACACGTCGCCGGCGGCGCCGATCGTGAGGCGCGCGATCAAAGCGGAGACCGCGCAGGCGCTCACGACGATGATGGAATACACGGTGTCGGACGGGACGTCGTTTCGCGCGTTTCACGACGAACGCGGCAAGCCGTTCATTCCGCACATCGCGATCGCCGGGAAGACGGGCACGCTGACGGATCAGCCGACGAATCGATTTTACACGTGGTTCACGGGCTTCGCGCCGAGCAAACCGCTCGGCGACGTGCGCACCGTCGCGATCGCCGTGCTCGTCGTGAACAACCCGACATGGACCGTGAAGGCGAACGTCATCGCGCGCGACATGCTCCGCGCGTACTTCGTTCAGCAGAACGTCCCGAACGTCACGAAGCCTTCGCCGACGGCGATCGCGCGGCACAAAGAGGCGAAGCCGAAGAAGCAGTGGATGCCGTGACGCCGCGGCACGCGCTCTCGTTCGACTTGCTACGTGCACGTCGACTCAGCCCGCGACGCCGCGCGTGAAGCAACGCCGGCAGCGTGCCTCGTACGCCGCCGCGCCGCCGACGAAGAGCTGACCTTCGCTCGCGACGATGCGCTGCGAGCGCGTCGCTGCCGCGCCGCACTTCGTGCAGACGGCATGCAGCTTCGTCACGTATTCCGCGATCGCCATGAGGCGCGGGATCGGCCCGAACGGAACGCCGAGGTAGTCCTGATCGAGCCCCGCGACGATCACGCGCGCCCCGCGATCGGCGAGCCTGTCCGCCGCCTCGACGACCTCGTCGCCGAAAAATTGTACCTCGTCGATCCCGACGACGGCGGCGTCTGCCGGCACGCGCTCCATGAGCTCCTTCGCGCCCTCGACCGGCACCGCGTCGGCGTCGACCCCTTCGTGCGTGACGACCTTCACCGCGTCGTAGCGGTTGTCGACGCGCGGCTTGAACAGGACGACGCGCTGCCGCGCCAGGTGCGCGCGCTTGATGCGACGAATCAGCTCTTCGGTCTTTCCGCTGAACATCGAGCCGCAGATGACCTCGATGCAACCGACGCGCGGGAAGGCGAGGTGCTCGCCGTGGGGTTCGATCGTCATCGCCGCGTGGACTACAACGGTTCGCGCGCGCGTGGAATGGCCGGCGTGACGCATTGCGAACACGCTGAGATTGCAGGCGATTCGCAGCCGTAGCCGGACCTTTGTGCGGAGAGCGCTTACAGCGCCGCAGCCTTCGTCGTCAGGGCAGCGGCGGACAGTAGACGCGCGCAGGCGCGGTGCTAGATTGACGGAGTGGACGTGGTTCTTCGCAAGCTCGGGAAGGGCTCGCGCGCCGTTGCCGGAAGGCTCGTGCGGGCGCCGCGGAAGGGGTCCGTCGTCGTCATCGAGTTCCCCGACGGGATGCACGAGTACGTCACCACGCCGGCGTGGTGACGTACTCGTGCATCCCGTCGGGGAACTCGATGACGACGACGGACCCCTTCCGCGGCGCCCGCACGAGCCTTCCGGCAACGGCGCGCGAGCCCTTCCCGAGCTTGCGAAGAACCACGTCCACTCCGTCAATCTAGCACCGCGCCTGCGCGCGTCTACTGTCCGCCGCTGCCCTGACGACGAAGGCTGCGGCGCTGTAAGCGCTCTCCGCACAAAGGTCCGGCTACGGCTGCGAATCGCCTGCAATCTCAGCGTGTTCGCAATGCGTCACGCCGGCCATTCCACGCGCGCGCGAACCGTTGTAGTCCACGCGGCGATGACGATCGAACCCCACGGCGAGCACCTCGCCTTCCCGCGCGTCGGTTGCATCGAGGTCATCTGCGGCTCGATGTTCAGCGGAAAGACCGAAGAGCTGATTCGTCGCATCAAGCGCGCGCACCTGGCGCGGCAGCGCGTCGTCCTGTTCAAGCCGCGCGTCGACAACCGCTACGACGCGGTGAAGGTCGTCACGCACGAAGGGGTCGACGCCGACGCGGTGCCGGTCGAGGGCGCGAAGGAGCTCATGGAGCGCGTGCCGGCAGACGCCGCCGTCGTCGGGATCGACGAGGTACAATTTTTCGGCGACGAGGTCGTCGAGGCGGCGGACAGGCTCGCCGATCGCGGGGCGCGCGTGATCGTCGCGGGGCTCGATCAGGACTACCTCGGCGTTCCGTTCGGGCCGATCCCGCGCCTCATGGCGATCGCGGAATACGTGACGAAGCTGCATGCCGTCTGCACGAAGTGCGGCGCGGCAGCGACGCGCTCGCAGCGCATCGTCGCGAGCGAAGGTCAGCTCTTCGTCGGCGGCGCGGCGGCGTACGAGGCACGCTGCCGGCGTTGCTTCACGCGCGGCGTCGCGGGCTGAGTCGACGTGCACGTAGCAAGTCGAACGAGAGCGCGTGCCGCGGCGTCACGGCATCCACTGCTTCTTCGGCTTCGCCTCTTTGTGCCGCGCGATCGCCGTCGGCGAAGGCTTCGTGACGTTCGGGACGTTCTGCTGAACGAAGTACGCGCGGAGCATGTCGCGCGCGATGACGTTCGCCTTCACGGTCCATGTCGGGTTGTTCACGACGAGCACGGCGATCGCGACGGTGCGCACGTCGCCGAGCGGTTTGCTCGGCGCGAAGCCCGTGAACCACGTGTAAAATCGATTCGTCGGCTGATCCGTCAGCGTGCCCGTCTTCCCGGCGATCGCGATGTGCGGAATGAACGGCTTGCCGCGTTCGTCGTGAAACGCGCGAAACGACGTCCCGTCCGACACCGTGTATTCCATCATCGTCGTGAGCGCCTGCGCGGTCTCCGCTTTGATCGCGCGCCTCACGATCGGCGCCGCCGGCGACGTGTAGACGACCTCGCCGTTCGCATCGCGAACGTCACGCACGACGAGCGGACGCACCGCCTCACCACCGCGCGCGATCGTCGTCGAGAGCCACACGGCCTCCATCGGCGACAACGTCGTGTTCCAAAACCCCGCCGCGGTGCGTGCGAACTCGAGCGGCTCGGTAGGAATGTTCAGCCCCGCCGGCTGCACCGGCACGTCGAACGGAACCGGCTCGCCGTACCCGAGCTTCCGCGCCATCGCTTCGACCTGCGCCGGCTTGAGGTTCTTCTGCGCGAGCTTGGCGAAGACCGGGTTGAGGCTTCGCCCCATCGCGCCCGTGAGCGTCACGCAGTACTTGTCGCGCTTCGGATCGTCGGCGAGATCGCCGGGCAGGAGCCTCTCGGAGCCGCCGCCGTTGTAACACTGCGTCGTCTCCGGCGTGAGGTGCGCGTCCTCGACGAGCGCAGCCCCCGTGACGACCTTGAACACGCTCGCCGACGGCGCGGTCGCTTCGGCGCAGAGATCGCGCGGCGGACCTTTGTCGACGTGGCTCGCGTAGACGAGGACGTGGCCCGTCGCGGTGTCGATCATGACGACGGCAGCTTCGGGCAAGTGATGCGCGGCCATGAGCGCGATGGCGGTGCGCTGGAGCTCGGGATCGATCGTCAGGCGGACCATGCGATCTTCGGAGGCAGGCGCTGCTGCGCCTTTGTCGTCCATGCCGATGCGGAGAAGATCGAGGCCGGCGATGCTGGGCAAGCTCGGCTCGGTCGCTGCGCCACCGCGCGACGACGACAGCTTCGCGGCGGGATCGTTCTGATCGTTGACGAAGATGTCCGGCGGGACCGGCCGCGACTTCCAGACGAAGAAGCCCACACCGAGGAGAATCCCCCCCACCCCCACTGCGAGGATCTTTCGACGCATCGGGACCTGACGTCTCACGGGCCGTCGAAATCGGGCAACTTCGTGACCCTCGCTTGCACAAAGGTTCTGCGCCGTGCGACGTCGAAGGGATTCGACCGCCAAGACGTCAAGGCGCCAAAAGAATTGAGGATGAGCGAGATGCGTGCCCCCAGAAAACCTTGGCGACTCTGCGTCTTGGCGGTCCTCTCCCTGTGCCCGAGCGTCGCGCGCGCGGCTACACAGGCGACCGCCCCCGCCGGTGGCGGGCTCGGGGCGCTGACCGTCTCGGTCGATCTGAAGGCGGCCGTCGTGCGCGCGGGCGGAGAGAGCGTCGCGATCGAGCTCGATCGCGCTCTCTTCCCGAACGATAACGAAGTCACAGTCGAGTCGGTCGACGTCGGCGGCGGCAAGCACGTCGTGCACGTGAAGGTTCCGGCGAGCGCTGCGAGCGGTCGGGCGCTCGCGTGGGAGGCGCTCTTCGCGGCCGGTTTGCGTGAGCCGCTCTTCGCGGGGATGACGGGCTACGCGCGCGGCGAGGACGGAGAGCGCACAGGTGCGATCGTGCAGCTCTTCCCGCGCGACGGGGGCGGGCACGACGTCGTGGTCGGCGACGTGCGCGAGGATCTTCGCATCTGCGGGCAAGCGATGACGCCGCTCTCGCCGCGCGCGCTCGACGCGAAGACGATGAAGCTGCGCGGAGCGACGGTGCAGCGACTCTCGCGAGAGCAACAAGACGGCGCGACGCGCACGATGGCGACGCCGAAGGGCGGACCGGCGGACGTGCCGCTCGCGCGTCTCCTCGTCGCGACCGGTTCGAGCGTCCCGTCGGGCTCCGGCGCGGCGCTCACCGACGGCGATCCGAGCACCGCATGGAGCGAGCAACGTCCGGGCGCGGGCCGTGGAGAGTTCGTCGTGATGCGCGCTCCGCCCGAGGTGCCGATCGCGAGGCTCGCGATCGTCATCGCGCCGACGAAGCCCGCGGCGGGTGGCGCCGCGCCGAAGTCCTTCTTCCTGGTGAGCGACACGACGACGATCGCGGTGCGCGTCCCCGAGGATGCGTGGATCCATCCCGGCGGGGCGTACGAGATCACGCTCGCCGAGCCGCTCCGAACGAGCTGCCTCGCGCTCGTGCTCGACGAGGCGTACGCGGCGGACGCGACGCGACCCGAGGTCAGCGTCGCGGAGCTTCACGCCTACAGCGAGCTCGACGTACCCGGCGCGACGCTCGACAAAGTCGCCGCCACGCTCGGCGAAGGTGGCGCGCGCGCGCAAGCAGCAGCCGCCGTGTTGAAGCGCGCGGGCGACGCGGCGCTCGCCGCAGCGGAGGGAGCGTTCGACAAGCTCGACGCGCGTGGGCGCGCGCTCGCGGTCGACGTCGCGATCGCGAGCGGCTCGTGCGCGGCGAGCGCACCGATGTTGATCCGCGCGATGGGCGATCGCGACGCGCAGGTCGCGCGAAAAGGACGCGACAAGCTCGAGAGGTGCGGCAAGGACGCGACCGTGGGGCTCGTGAAGTCGCTCCGCGAGAACCCGAAGGGGCGCATGCACGTCGCGCCGCTCCTCGCGACGGTCGCGCCCGAGGCCGCGCTCGAGCCGCTCGCCGACGTCATGGGCGACGGAGACGCGCCCATTCGCGCGGCGATCCGGTCGGCGTTCGCGATCGCGGCGCGAGGGATCGCGAAAGAGAAACTCGTCACGCTGCTGACCGATGCGAAACGATCGCCCGACGCGCGGCTCGATCTGCTCCGCGCGGCCGCGCCGCGACTCCCGGAGCTCGCGACCGAGGCGAACGCCGTCATCGCGGAGCTCTTGCGCGGCGAGCCGCCGATGCGTGTGCGTTACCTCGTCGTCGCACCCGTCGCAGAGCTCGCGCGCGCGCGCGACGCGACGGCGTCGAAGCTCCTCGTCGATCTGATGACGCTCGACAAAGAGTGGCCGGTGCGCGCGCGTGCGGCGGAGGCGGCCGCGACGGTGCCGGGAATGGCGGAGACGATCGCTCGTGCCGCCGCCGACGCGGAGCCACGCGTGCGCGAAGCCGCGGTTCGGGCGCTCGCGACGGCGGACGCGGCGCGCGCAGTCGCGGTGGGTCGCGATCGATTGGCGCACGATGGATGGAGCTTCGTGCGTGCCGTCGCGATCGAAGTGCTGACGCCGGCGGCGCCTTCCACGGAGGTCGACGCGGCGCTCGGCGCGGCGCTCAAGGACGCATCGATGCGCGTGCGGGTCGCAGCGGCGACGGCGCTCGGCGCAAGGCGTGCGACGACGTGGGGTGTTGCGCTTCGCGCGCGCGTCGACGACGCGCAAGAAGAGCTCGAGGTCCGCGTCGCATCCGTGCACGCGCTCGGGGCGTCCTGCCACACGTCTTCGCTCGACCGCCTGACCGAGCTCGCGCGTGCTGCCGCGACGCCTGTCGCGAATGACACCGAGATCCAGCTCGGCGCTGCGGCGATTGAATCGCTGGGCATGATTCACCCCGGCGATCTCGCCTCGCGCCTCGCTCCCTTCGCCGACAAATCGGTGCCTCCGTACGCGCGTCACTTGGCTCAGCAAGCGCTCGCGTCGCCGGGTGCCTGCCGCTGAGTTCCTCGACCGCAGCCGCGTAAAGGGGTATGCCGCATCTATGGCAGATATCGTCCGTCTGAGTCCCGCCGAAGCGCACGAGAGGGTTCAGTCGGGGTACGTCTACGTCGACGTACGGACGGAGGCAGAGTTCGCCGAGGGTCATCCCGCGGGCTCGTACAACGTGCCGGGCCCGGGCGGCGTACAACCCAACGCCGACTTCGTCCGCGTGATGAACACGCTCTTCCCGCGCGACGCGAAGATCGTCGTCGGCTGTCGCTCCGGTGGGCGCTCGCTCCGCGCGGCGCACGCGCTCGTCGCGGACGGCTACACCAACGTGATCGATCAGCGCGCCGGTTGGGACGGCGTGCGCGACACATTCGGACAGATGACCGAAGCGGGTTGGTCGCGTGTCGGCCTGCCGACCGAGCGCGGCGCGACGCCGGGTCGGACGTACTCGGACTTGAAGCGCGGCAGCTGAGGGGCCTTCGCGCGAAGGCTCAGGGCCGCGCGCGCGCGTAGTCGTCCGCCGCCGCCTGCACGACGGCGAGATCGCGCGAGGCACGCTCGGCTTCG
>JAYVXB010000747.1:0-10792 GCA_043785585.1 Deltaproteobacteria bacterium
CGACGTTCACGCGACGCCCGGCGATCCCCGCGTTGCAGACGACGACGCGCGGCGTGCCGTGCGCCGCGATCGCCGCGGCCATCGTGGCATCGACCTCGCGCGCGCTCGCGACGTCGCACTCGTACGTCGTCGCGAAACGCCCGTGCGCGCGCACCACGCGCGCCGTCTCCTCGAGCGCGTCGGCGTGACGTCCGAGCATCGCGACGTCGAGCCCGCGTTCGGCGAGCGCGATCGCCGTCGCACGTCCGATGCCGCTGCCTGCGCCCGTCACGATGGCCGATGTCGACACGATGGCTAGAAATACTCCATTCTCCATGCCGACCGTGACCACTTCCATCTCCCAAGAAGCGCCCGCCGCCACCGCGCTCTCCGCGCACAGTCGCCTCTACGTCGTCCTTTGCGCCGTCTTCGTGTCGTGCCTTCTTCTCGGCGACGTCATCGGCGGCAAGATCGTCTCGACGCCGCTCGGCCCGATCTCCGTCGGGATCATCCCGTTCCCGGTGACGTTCCTGCTCACCGACGTCGTGAGCGATTTCTACGGCCGTCGCGGCGCGCGCTTCGTCACGCTCCTCGGTTTCTCGATGGCGCTCTTCGCGTTCCTGATGCTGCAGCTCACGACCGCGCTCCCGCCCGATGCGTCGACGTACTTCACGCAGGCCGAGTACGCGAAGGTCTTCGGCGGCAGCTCGCAGCTCTTCATCGCGTCGATGGTCGCGTACCTGCTCGGGCAGTTCCTCGACATCCACGTCTTCCAGTTCTGGAAGGCGCTCACCGAGTCGCGTCACCTGTGGCTCCGCGCGACGGGCTCGACCATCCTCAGCCAGATCATCGACACCGCGACGATCAACGTCATCTTCGGCAAGGTCACGGCCGGGTGGTCGTGGGATTTCATCGCCATGAAGTGCGTGCGCGAGTACGGGATCAAGCTCGTCGTCGCCGTGCTGCTCACGCCGGTCATCTACGCGCTCCACGGCGTCATCGTGCGCTGGATGGGCATTGCGCCGGCGAAGCACGAGGCGCGCGCGGGCAAGCGCGTGTGAGCGTGAAGCCGCCGCGCTCCGTCCAGCTGCCGAGCGGGCGCGTCGTGTCGCTCGTGCCGCGCGCGGACGCGATGGAGCCGCGGCGGCGCGCGCGCGGCGCGGCGCTCTTCACGGAGCTCGGGGACGCGATCGCCGCCGGGGATCTCTCGCTCCGCGAGAAGGGCGGCGCGCCCGTCGCCCTCGACGTTCTCGCGCTCGGCGATTTTCACGCTCTCCGCGCGATAGCGACCAGCGTCGGATGGATCGCCGAAGAGCCCGTCGACTTCGCGTGCCGCAACTGCGGCGCGGAGATGTCCGTCGCGCCGTGCGCCGCGCTCCCGCTCGGACCCTTCGCCGACCGCGAGCTCGGCGATCCCGAGCTGGATCGCACGCTCGATCTCGAAGCGGCGCACGCGATCCCCGAGGTGAAGCTCCTCGGCGGAGACATCGCGCGCGACGTGCGCCTCGAAGCGGTCACGTTGGAGCGCGCCGCTCCTCTCCACCGGTCGCTGCGCGGCCGCTCGCTCGCGGTGACCGCGAAGGTCGTGCGCGCCATGGGAATCACCGCGCTCGGCTCGGAGCGCGACGCCGCGCGGATCGCGCACGCGCTGTCGCGCGCCTCGGAGCGCGCGTGGAGCACAATCACCGATCTCTTCCTCGATGCGCACTATCCGCCGCGCCTCGCGGCGATCGCGCTCTGCGCCGCGTGTGGCGCGCGAAACGACGTGGATGCGCCGTACGATCGCGAATTCGTTGCTTGGCACGGCGGCGACGCGTCATCGAAGATTCGCGGTGGATCAAACGATGAATCGTTTGTGCCCTTCGACGCGTTCGACGCGCGCGCACGCGAAATCGTCTCCGAGCTCTTTCTCCCGTACGAAGCCGACGACATCGCGCTCATCGTCGAAGGCGGCGTCCCCGCGTGCGACGACGGCGGCGAGCCGCTGCTCGGCGCGTACGTCCCTCCCTACGCCGGCGACGCGTCCACGCCGTCGCGCGGGCCGGAGATCACCGTCTATTTCCGCTCGTTTCGCGCCATTTGGGACGAAGAAGGGCCGTACGACTGGGACGCGGAGCTCCTCGAGACGATCGAGCACGAGCTCGAGCACCACGGCGGACACTTGCGCGGACACGACGAGATGGACGAGGAGGAACGCTCTGCCATCGTCGACGAGGCGGCGAAGGTGCTCGGTAAGAGAGAGCTCGCGCGGAGCGCGATCGGTGGCTTCGGCAGCGACATCGGCGGCTTCGTCCGGAGAACATGGCCGATTTGGCTCATCCTGCTGGTGGTCACCGTGTTCCTCACGATGGTTGGCCGCTAAGCGCGTATGAAGCGGGCAGGTTCCGAAATTGACATGATTGATTGTGCTGGCTACCGTCGCCTCTCTCGCGAGAGAAGATTGCGCGAATGAAGAGGGCCAGATGGCGAAGTCAGGAAAGGTCGCAAAGCCGCTGAATCGGCGCGGCAGCCCAGAGGCGATCGAGAAGCGGCGCGCGGCGCGCATGTTCAACGACGTGCTCGGCGGGCGCGGTGTCGGCTCGAACAAGCTCGATGGTCGCACCGAGAAGCGACGGCAGCGCCTCTTGCGCGAGCTCGAAGCGGGGACCGGGCGGGGCGCGCGCGAGCTCAAGCCGCTCGACGTCTTGCAGCGCGTTCAAGAGCTCCTCGTCCTCGGCGAGCCGCTCTCGAACATCCGCAAGGTCGCCAAGGTCCGAAAGATCAACGCGATGCCCGACTCGATCGTCGACGTCGTCCAGCGCCTCCACAAGGCGTACGATTTTCGCCCCGAAGCGTACCGCTTCGTCGGAATCAGCGACGACGTCCTCCGCGTCGCCGGCGTCCTCGCCGCAGATCCCGCCGCTCGCCGCCCGCGCCCCAAGAAGCGCGCGGCCTAGCTAGCGAATTTTTAACCGCCAAGGCGCCAAGCCGCCAAGAAGAGGAGAGAGTAGAGTTTCTCTTTGCCTTTCCTCCTGGCGTCCCTGGCGTCCTGGCGGGTAGAACCCCTCCATGCGCTGCCGCGGTTTCGCCCTCATCGTCATCGCGTCGCTCTTCGCGACGAGCGGCAGCCCGCGCGCGGCGGACCCGACCAACGGCACGCCCGACGAGCAGGCGCGCCGCGCGAAGATCGTCGCGCATGTCGGCAAGCGCACCGTCACGGTGGGCGATCTCGAAGAGCGCCTCGCGATCGTGCCGCGCTTCCAGCTCGCGACGTTCGGCGATTCTCCGGACGCGATTCGCCGAAAGTTCCTGAGCGACATCGTCATCCAAGATCTCCTGCTCGCCGCGGGCGCCGAGGACAAGAAGCTCGACGCGCAGCTGCCGACGTCGCATCAGCTCGAGCGCGTGCTCTCGAGCGCGACGCTCCGTGCCGTCCGCATTCAAGTCGGTCCTGCGAGCGCGATCTCGATGGACGACGTGAAGCGGTACTACGAAGAGAACAAAGGCCGCTACGACGCACCCGAGCGCTACGGCATCTGGCGGATCCTTTGCAAGACGCGCGAAGAGGCGCTCGAGGTCCTCGTCGCCGCGAAGAAAGAGCCGACGCCGAAGAACTACGAGTCGCTCGCGCGCGATCACAGCCTCGACAAAGCGACGTACCTCCGCGGCGGCAACCTCGGGTTCATCGCGCCCGACGGCACGTCGAACGAAGCGGGGCTCAAGGTCGATCCCGCGATCCCCAAGGCGGCCGCGTCGGTGAAGGACGGTGAATTCGTTTCGCAGCCGGTCGCCGAGGGGGAGAATTTCGCGGTCGTGTGGCGGCGCGGGACGATTGGCGCGAGCAAGCGGTCCGTCGACGACGCGGCGGGGCAGATTCGCGACACGCTGTGGAAGCAGCGCGTGGAGGCGGCCCAGAAGAAGCTCAACGACGAGCTCCGCGCGAAGGGCGTACGCGACGTGAATCCGGATCTCCTCCGCGGCATCGACATCTCGACGTCCGACGGCAACATCATTCCGCGAAAACGCCCTGGCCAGGTGCCGCCCGGCGCGACCTCGGCGCCTACGTCGTCGGCGAAGCCGAAATAGTCGCCGCGCGCGTGAGGGCGTCCGCCGCGGCTGCACGCTCCGCGAGTCGCTTCGATTTCCCCTCGCCGCGACCGAGCACGTCCTCGCCGACGGTGACCTCCATCTCGAACGTCTGCGCGTGCTGCGGTCCGCGCGAGGAGATCACGCGGTACGACGGCGAGGGGAGTCCGCGGGCTTGCACGAGCTCTTGCAAGAGGCTCTTCGGATCGCGCGCGCCGAGCAAATCCGCGTCGGCGACCATCTGTCCGGCGATCTCTCGCGCGAGCGCGCGCGCTCCGTCCAGACCGCGCGCGTCGAAGACCGCAGCGACGAGCGCCTCGACCGCGTCCGCGAGCACGTTCGTCTGATCGCGTTCGCCGCCCGCACGCGCTCCGCGTCCGAGCGCGATCGCCGCGCCTATTCCCACGCTCCGCCCCCACGCTGCGAGCGCCTCCGCGTTCACGAGCGCGCTCCGCATGCGCGTCAGCTTCCCCTCGTCGGCCTCCGCGTGCGCCGCCGTGAGGAGCTCGCTCACGCACAGCCCGAGCACCGCGTCGCCGAGAAACTCGAGCCGCTGGTTGTCCGGCGCCGCCGCTTCGTTCGCGAAGCTCGGGTGCGTCAGCGCTTCGTCGAACCGCGGGATCTCGCCGTCACCGACCGCGCCTGCGATCTTCGCGCGAAGCGCTGCACGCGCGGCGGCGAGCAGATCCTCCTCCGTGCTCATTCGGTACTCATCCGGCAAACGCATCGCATGCCTCGGCGAGCGCGAGATCGAGCTCGGTGATCCCCCCTGCGTCGTGCGTCGACCACAGAACGCGCGCGCGTCCCCACCCGAGCTCGACGTCCGGGTGATGGTCGCGTTTCTCGGCGGCGAGCCCCACGCGAACGACGAAGCCGAGCGCGGCGTTGAAGTCGTCGAACTTGTACGCGCGCGCGATCGCGCCGTCGCCCGACCGCTCCCACCCCGGGTGCGAGGCAAGCCACTTCTGAACGTGCGCGTCGTCGAGCTTGGCCGGTCGTGTCATTCGCGAAGAGTGCCGCGCGCACGTGCGGTCGACAAGGGTCGTGTACTCGTTGATACCATTCGGCATTCGTGGCCAAGTGACTCGACGTCCTCGAACGGGTGACGCCGCCGCGGGAACCCTGCGCTCGCGCGGCTGTCGGTGCAGGCATGGCAAGGATGCTCGCGTCGATCGGCTACTCTCCCCGCGTGGCGCTCGTCGCGTGTCCCTTTTGTCGCGAGATGTTCGAGCTCGGAGAGGTGAAGCAATGCCCTCTCTGCGGCGTCGCCGTCACCGCGTTCGAGAAGCTCCCTGCCGCCGCGCACGACGTCACCGAAGACGGCGTCGCGCCCGATCCGACCGAAGAGGTGCTCCCGCTCACGTACCTCGGTCGCGGCCGCGGTCTCCTCATCGGCCTCGCGATCGCCGGAATGATTCTCTTCTTCCTCCCGTGGATGCATACGACGTTGCCGAACGTCGACAGCTACTCCGGCTTCGACATCTCGAAGAAGCTCGGATGGACGTGGGGCGCGTGCATCTCGTGGTTCGTTCTGTTGCCGACGGTGGTCAGCCGCCGAACGATTTTCCACATGCGCGGCGCGCGCGTCGCCGCGGCGTTCCTTGCGGCGGTTCCGGCGCTCACGGCGGCGATCTTGCTGCTCCGTCCTCCGACAGGCGGCGCGCGTGTGCCGCTCGAGTTCACCTACCAGTGGCCGATCTTCGCCGCGGTGTTCGTCGGCATCCTCGGCATCTTCACGGGCACGCGCCTCGGTGGGCCCGCCGACGACATCAAGGTGAAGCGCGGCAATTCCTCGGGGCAGACGCTGCATTGACGCACGGAATCGTTCGGGAGCGCCCGACCTCGAAGCGGTGTGGCCCCCGGCGCGCGAAAGATCCATGCTTCCCCGGATGGCGGCCGCGGAAAAGAAGGCTGCGGAACGACACGAGGAGATTGACCCGTTCGATCAGGTCGATGTCCCGGCGACGGTCGTGTGCGCGCTGTGCGGCGACGCCGAGTGCCCAGGTTGCGCGAACGAGCCGTCGCGATCGGGGGTCGTCGCGATCGTCGCGTGGGAGCGTCCGGGGGCGCCCGCGTTCGCGCGTCTGTGGGGGACGGCGCGCGCGGCGACGTTCGACGCGGAGCGCTTCTTCGAGACGTTGCCCGACGGCCCGGTCGCGCCGGCGTTGCGGTTCGCGGTGGTGTGCGAGCTCATCGCGGCGAGCGCGATGGTCGTCGCGGCGGCGCCGATCCTCGCGCTGTTCGCGCCAGCGTGGCTGCGTCATCTCGCGTTCGAGAGGGCCGCTCTCGTCGCGAAGCTTCTCGTGCTCGGCGTGCCGTCGCTCGCGGCGCTTCTGGTATTGGCGCACGCGGCGCACGGATGGGCGCTGCATCTCGGCGCAGCGAACAAGACGACGAGCGGCGCGTCGCGCGGATCGTCGCGCGCGCTTCGCTTCGGCCTCTACGCTGCGGGTTGGGATCTCGTCATCGGTCCGCTCGGCGCGATCGTCGTCGTCGCCAAAGAGGGAATCCACAAGTCGCTCGAGCTCCTGACCGTCGCGCTCGGTCTGCCGACGCGAAGCGCGCGCGCGTTCCTTCGTGGCGCGTATCGACTCGAAGGAAAGGCTGCGGAGCCGTCGCTTCGCGCGTCGTACGCCGCCGCCGTCATCGCGACGATCGTCGGAACGATCGTCGTGCTCGCCGCGATCGTCGCCGTCGCGCTTCTCTGACGCCGAGTCACTTTACGACGAACACGAAGTCGTGCTTCGACTCGCGGTGGCACCCCGAGCACTGCTCCAGCTTTCCGTCTTTCACGATCTCGCCCTTCGCGCTCACGACGATCCATCGCCAGTCGCCGTTCTCCGGATCGAACCCCGCCTCGCGCTTCTCCATCGCGAGGATCCCCGCCGGGCGATCCGCGGGTGACGGATCGAACTGCTCCTTCACGAGCATCGCCCCCGCCGGGATCGCCGAGGTGTCCGATCGCCACACGCGCTCGGCCGCCGCGTTGACGTACACGTCGACCGCGAACCTGTCCTCGAGGTGCCCGCGGCTCATGAAGCGCGCGCGATTCACCTTCGTGAAGCTCGTCCGAAAATCGCTCGGGATCGCCGGCGGTGTCGGCGCTGCGCCGGCATCCGAAGCGAGCGTCCGCGTCGCCGAGCCGCCCGTCGTCGACGTCCCGACCACGGCCATCGGATCGCGCGCGCCGCAGCCGGCGAAAAACGCGATCGCGATTGCAGTCTTCAGAAGAACACGCCCGCTTCGAACACCGTCGTCCACTGCCGCCCGCCGAAGAGGTTCTCGTTCTCGCTGCTCGGATCGGTGATGTCGGTCATGAACTGCCCCGCGACGTACATGATCTCGTAGCGGTAGTTGAGGCCGGCCATGATGCGGTTGCGGTGGATGCGTGCCTTGTTGAAGGTCACGTTGTTGTTGAAGTCGCTGTTGTCGGGAGTCTTGCCGTCCGACAGCTTGTTGCGGCACATCGGCGCGCCGGTCTGCGGATCCGCGCCGGTGTAGCCGCAGCGCTGCAGCGGATCGACATTCGGCGTCGTGTCGATGATCGTCGAGTCGGCGAAGATGATGACGCGCTGGAACCCGACGTACGGCGTGAGCTTGCCGCTGTCGGCGATCGTGAACGGCTTCGACACCGCGACGTCGATGCCGACCGTCGTCAGAAAGAACTTGGACGAGCCGCCGAGCGTGCGAACGCCGGTGCCGATCGACACGTCGGGCATGTAGCCGAGAAACCCGGTGCGAAACCCTTCGAGCATCGCCCAGCGAATGTCCGCGCCGCCGACCCACAGCGACGTGTTCGCCATGTATCCGAGCGCGCCGACGATCTCGAACCCGAGCGGGAGGCCTTTGCGCGCCTTGAGCGAATAGACCTGCAGGATCGAGTCGGGGCTGTTGTTGACGATCGAGTACTGCTTGCTGTTCGGATCGACCGAGCCTTGCGTTCCGTCGTGCCAGTACTGGCGCTTCGTTCCGTCGGTCGCCGTGCTCATCGCGTTCGAGTTGATGCTCGTGAACGCCGCTTCGATCGTCAGTGAGAAGCCGCCGAAGCCCGTGGTGCGCGCCGGGTGGAACGCGGTCGGCGCGATCGCCATCCCGAGCTCGCTCATCATGTTGCGCCACGCGATGTTGTCGGGGCGGCACGAGAAGTTGTTCGGCTTCGAGTCCTTGGGGAACGGCGCGTTGAGGACGATTTCGGGGTTGGCGGCGATCCCACCGCAACTGGTGATCGGCTTGCCGTCGCTACCCGTCGGAATGCCACCCGGCTGAAGGACGAGTCGCTCGGGCGTCGGGTCCATCCCGGCGGCGGACGCAGACACGCTCGCGAACGACGCCGCGGCGACGAGGGCGAACGATAGGGCGATCTTTGAGGGCGAGACTTGAACCGGCAAAGGAGCTCTCCGAGGGGGACCGCTACTTCGCGAGGCTACGTTCCGCGAGAGAGGTGCGTCAAGGACCCTCGCGCGGTTACGCTGCGTTGCCGATGCCTCGAAGCTCGTCGACCACCCCACGCCTCCGGGCAACGCCGCTCCTTGTGCCGCTCCACATCGTGCTCGTCGAGCCGGAAATTCCGCCGAACACCGGCAACGTCGCGCGCCTCGCCGCCGCGACCGCGTCGCCGCTGCACCTCGTCGGTCGCCTCGGATTCCGGATCGACGAGCACAGCGTCCGCCGCGCCGGCGTCGACTATTGGCATCTCGTCGACATTCGCCAGCACGTCGATTTCGCGCAGTTTCTCCATGCATTCTGCAAGGAGTCGCCGAGCGGCAAGCTCCACCTCTTCACCGCCCACGCCGCTACGAGCTACCTCGTCGCGCGCTTCGCACCGGGCGACGCGCTCGTCTTCGGTCGCGAGAGCGTCGGCCTCTCCGAGGAGCTCATCGCCGCGCACCCGGATCGCGTCGTGTCGATCCCGACGCTCGGCGCCGTGCGATCGCTGAACCTCGCCAACGCCACCGGCATCGCGCTCTTCGAGGCGCTCCGTCAGATCGGCGCGCTCGACACGACGCACATGGGCTGAGCGCTACTCGTACGCCGCGATCCCCGTGATGTCCTGACCGAGGATGAGCGTGTGAATGTCGTGCGTCCCCTCGTACGTGAACACCGTCTCGAGGTTGCAGAGGTGACGCATGATGGGGTACTCGAGCGTGATCCCGTTGCCGCCGAGGATGTCGCGGCACACGCGCGAGATCTCGAGCGCCGCACGGACGTTGTGGCGCTTGATCATGCTGACGTGCTGCGGCCGAAGCTTCTTCTCGGCCTTGAGGCGCGACGCCTCGAGCGCCTGGAGCTGCATGTTGGTGATCTGCGTGAGCATCTCGGCGAGCTTGGCCTGCACGAGCTGGTGCGACGCGATCGGCTTGCCTGCAAACTGCACGCGATGCTTCGCGTAGTCGACGGCGCAGTCGAAGCACGCCATCGCCGAGCCGATGACGCCCCACGCGATCCCGAAGCGCGCGCTCGTGAGGCACGAGAGCGGCCCCTTCATGCCGCGGACGTTCGGGAGGATCGCGTCTTTCGGAATGCGCACGTCCTCGAGGACGAGCTCGCTCGTCACGCTCGCGCGGAGGCTCATCTTCTTGTGGATGGGGAGCGCTTGAAAACCCTTGGTGTCGGTCGGCACGAGAAAACCGTGCACCTCGCCGTCGACGCCGCCGAGCTTCGCCCAGACGAGCGCCACCTGCGCGAGGTTGCCGTTGGTGATCCAGCGCTTGGTGCCGTTGAGGACGTACGAATTGCCGTCGTCGATCGCGACGGTGCGCATGCCCGACGGGTTCGATCCGAAGTCGGGCTCGGTGAGGCCGAAGCAGCCGATGATCTCGCCCTTGGCCATCTTCGGCAGGTATTTGTCCTTCTGTGCGTCCGACCCGAACGCGTGGATCGGGTACATGACGAGCCCGCCCTGCACGCTCGCGAAGCTGCGCACGCCCGAGTCGCCGCGCTCGAGCTCCTGCATCACGAGGCCGTAGCCGATGTCGGTCAGACCGGCGCAGCCATATCCTTGTAGATTGCAACCAAGGAGGCCGAGCGACGCGATCTCCGGAATGAGCTCGGTCGGGAAGGTGCCGCGCTCGAAGTGGTCGGCGATCGTCGGCAGGACGCGCGCGTCGACGAAGGCGCGGACGGTGTCGCGGACGGCGCGCTCCTCGGACGAGAAGTGGCGCGAGAGGTCGAAGAAGTCGGGCATCGTGAGGGCGGGCGTAGCACGAAAACGTGCGCCTCAGGCGGCGTGCGGAGCGCGCGTTGACATTCGTCAGCGCTGGATGCGGATCGTCGGCGTCGCCCCGGTGAAGTCGCTGCGCATCGTGACCGTCTCGCCGGGCTTCACGGTGATCGACTGGCCGCGCGCCTCGCCCGTCGGCGAGAACGTGAAGACGATCGTGTGCGGGCCGGGATCGACGCGAACGCGCGCGGGGCAGTTGCCGCGGGACGCGCCGTCGACGCTGACGACGGTGCCGGGATCGCCGAGGAGGGGCGGGTAAGTGGTGCAAGGGGATCGCGCCGAGCAAGGCGGGTCCGGCGGGTGCGCCGAAAGGGAAGGGTTTCGGCGCACTACGTTCGGGCTGGAATCGCGGTCCTAAGTGAGCCGGCATCTTTGCGTACTCGCCGGTCGACGGCAGTGTGGTGTGGAGCGTGCCCATGGCGCCGGGGCTCCTCTACAGCATGTCCATCGGCGCGAACCACCTGCTGTACGTGAACGCCAGCGACGGCATCCTCTACGCAATCGGCAACTGAGGCGCGCGAGACCGAG
>JAYVXB010000748.1:0-3346 GCA_043785585.1 Deltaproteobacteria bacterium
ACAGGCTTCGATGGAAGTATGTGCTCGCGGCCGACTTCATCGACTGGCCGCTGGAGTCGATCACGCGTCGCGACGTCAAGCGATGGACGGCGCTGATGAACTCGAAGAAGAGCTATGGCCGCGGGCGACCACAGTCGAAGAAGTCGCGTCGCGCTGCGCCTCCGACGAAACCGCTGTCCTGGCAAACGAAGGCGCACGCACTCAATCTCCTCCGCCAAGCCTTCGTGGTTGCGATGGAGGACGAGCTCGTCAGCGACAGCTTCGACAACCCTTGCGGAGGCGTGAAGTTCAAAAGGCCGCCGACGACAGACCTGCCGACGAACTTCTTCACACGCGCTGAGATTGAGCGCGTTCAAACGAAGGCGTCGAGCGGCGCCCGGCCGATCATCGAGTTCGCCATCGCTACCGGTCTGCGGCAGGGTGAGATGCGTGCGCTGCGCGACACTGACGTGCATGCCGATGCCGAGGTGCCGTACATGACCGTTCGCTACGGAAAGCCGCCGCTCAAGCCGACGAAGAGCGGGCAGCCGCGCGACGTGCCGCTTCTTCCGATGGCGCTGCGCGCGCTCAACGAGTGGAAGGCGTTGCGTGCGACGTGGTGCAAGAATAACTACAAGGGCCTCACGTTCCCCGCGCAGTACGGCGGCTACCGAAGCGAAGGCAAGATGCTCGGTAGACGCAATCAAGAGATCTGGACGAAGCTGCTCACCGACGCCGACGTGCGTCGCCACCTCGTCTGGCACGACCTCCGCCACACGTGCGCGACCGCGCTACTCGGCGGTTACTTCGGTCGCAAGTGGCGGCTTGAGGAGATCCAGCAGTTCCTCGGGCACGCCGACATCGAGACGACGCAGCGCTACGCGCACGCGCTTCAGCAGACGCTCAACGATGCCGCGCTCGCGACCTGCGGTGACATCACGCCGTCGCGGAAGTGATCCGTCACTGACGCGTGATCAGCCGCATCCTCGCCGCCGCGTTCGCGGCAATGTCGCCCTCCCCGAAAAGCCGGTCCCCGATCCTGACGACGCGCGCGCCGCTCCGTTTGAGGCGTTCAGCGCCGCACGCGTCGAGCAGCGCGTCGCTCGGCCATCCGACCGCGGTGCGCGCGAAGCGCGCAGGTAACGCGCAGACGAGCTCCGCGGTCGCATCGCCGCGCGCGTAGCCCTCGGCGTCTTCGTGATATCGGCGTGCACCGGCAGCGCTGCGAGCGACGACGAACCAATCCTCATCATGGTCGGGCGTGCTGCACCAGAAGAGCCTCGTGCGCGGCGCTGTGCTCTTCGTTTTCGCCGCTCTCTTCGCGCCGGCCATGGCCGCGGTCCTCGCCGAGATAGATCACACTTTAGATCACAGTGAATCTCGCGCCCTTCGCCAACTCCGCGAAATCCTAGGGCGCGCCCGGTCTGATTCGAACAGACGACCCGCGGCTTCGAAGGCCGCTGCTCTATCCAGCTGAGCTACGGGCGCGTGCGAAGCGTGGTACCTCACGCCGTGATGCGAGTCCAGGTCGAAGCGCCCGAGATCTACGGACGCGACGCGATCCGAAACGTCGTGCGCGCGCTGCCGCCGCTCGAACGCGCCTACTCGCACGTCCGCTTCTCGATCCTCCGGCCGAAGCTCCTCTCGGTCATGGATCTCCTGCTCCCCGATCGCGGTCGCATCCTCGACGTCGGCTGCGGCTTCGGGCTCTTCGCCGGCTACTTCGCGCAGACGCAGCCCGCGCGCCGGATCGTCGGCGTCGATCCCGACGAGCGTCGCATCGGCATCGCGCGCCGCGTCGCCGTCGCGCTCTCGCTCGCGCGTCACGAGTTCATCGTCGGCGACGTCCGCACCGCGCCGCTCACGGCGCCGCTCGACGGCGCGTACGTCCTCGACGTGATGCACCACCTGCCCGCGGCCGACCACGTCTCGGTCCTCGCGCGCCTCCGCGACCTGCTCGTCCCGGGCGGCGTCCTCGTCATCAAGGACATCACGACCGAGCCGCGTTACCAGCGACGCTTCACCGAGCTGCTCGATCGCGCGATGGTCGGCTGGAACGAGCCGCTCATGTACCGGCATCACCGCGAATGGGGCGAGATGCTCGCGCAGCTCGGCTTCGCGGTTCGCATGGTGCGCGTGCCGGATGTGCTCCCGTATCCGCACGTCGTGATCGCGGCGACGAAGCGCTAGCGATACGACACGGTATCGCGAGCGGTCGACTCGGGAAGCGTCGTGAACGACATCGTGTCGTCGTCGAACGGCCTGCTCGCGCTACGTCAGAACACTAGCCCCAGCGCGACGCGCGCGCCGACGCTGAAGCCGGTCGCCGTTCCGTCGATGCCGTCGGAGGCACCGCTCGCCCGCACGCGCGTCCGCGCATACCGCACCGTTGGCCCGAGGTTCGCCATGAGATGACGACCCGCGCGAAGCACGAGGAGCGAATCGGCGTCGACCTCCCAGCCGGAGCTGCTCTCGTTCGAGCCGGTGATCGACTCGGTCCCGCCGATGCCGACGCGCGTCCAGATCGAGACGTCGTCGGTGATCGCGCGAATGTAGCCGACGCGCGGGACGATCGTGACGTTGAACCAATTGTCTTCGCCGGAGCCGTACGGTGCATCGCCGCTCCGTCGCGTGTGGACGTTGGAGACGCCGATGCCCGCGCCGAGCGTGAGGCGCTTCGCGAAGACGTAGTCGGCCGACGGCGTGAACCACGTGAACGTCGCGCGTGACGACGACGGCGTCGGCGTGGTCGGCGACGCGCTCGCCGCCGTGCCTTCGATCGTGCTGCTCGAATAGCCGGCGATTCCGCCGAGCGCGCCGACGCCGCCCGAGATGATGCCGTAGCTGACGATGCGATCGACGAGGAGGTGACCGCTGTCTTCGATCGACGCAATGGCAGCGGGAGCAGGCGCGGGCTGCGCGCCGGGGGCGACGTCGTCTGCCAACGCGGCTGAGGACGTGGTGACGATTGCGCCCACGAGGAGCACGACGATGGATGTACGCATGGAGAATCCCGTTCTCGCGCGACGCGCGTTTGGAAAGAGACGGCGCTCGCTCGCGTCCCGCGCTCTTGCGCGTACGGTCGCGTCGCCGTCGTTTCCAGAGCGCGTCTCGGCGCGCGTGTGTTCCCGCGCCGCCGTCGCTTGTCATCGTGTCGCGCGTGGCGCGCGCGTCAGAACTTTCCTGTCATCGCGTCGAAGCGCAGCTTCCACACCATCCCGATCGCCTCGAGGAAGATCTTGCGGCTCATCTTCGATTTACCGGCAGTTCGATCGACGAACACGATTGGCACTTCCTTCACGCGCATCCCTTTGCGGAGCAGGCGGTACGTCATCTCGATCTGAAACGAGTACCCGTTCGACTTCAC
>JAYVXB010000749.1:0-10784 GCA_043785585.1 Deltaproteobacteria bacterium
TCGCTCGCGGCCTTCGGGACCGTGGCGAGCGATCGCTCGATCGCCTCGCCGCGCGTGTCGAAGTCGCCGAACTTCGCGAAGCTTCGCACGGTGTAGAAGCGGTTCGCGCCGACCTGCAGGAAGACGCCGCGACCGTCGGTCGCGTTCGCGCGGTGAAGCTCGGCGAGCCACTCGCGGCGCGCGGACTCGAACTGCGCGAACATCCCGGGCGCGATCGTGTCGATGTGGACGCTGCGGTAGATCGCCGGTGGCGACGCGCTCGCTGACGTCGCGAGCGTTGGCGCGGGTGCGGGAGGAACGGACGGCGCGCACGCGAGCAAGAGCGCGGACGCGAGCACGACGAGGAAGGGACGCATCGTGGAGATAGTGGTCGATGCGGCGCCAGAGTTACAGCCGACCGTATCGATGTCGTGCGCGTCCGCGCCGCCGTTCGCGTGATACCGTCCGCGCGTGCGTCGACGCTCGACAATCGTTCTCGCGATGTCGGCCCTCGGGCTGGCCGCGTGCCTGCACCAGCGCTGGTCCAGCGAACCCGCGACCAAGGCGCCGACGAACGCGATCAGCTTGGACGAAGGGGCGCTCTTCGCGACAGCGCCGTTGACGGATGCCGCGACCGACGCGCCGATCTACGATGCATGCGCCTCGCGCACCGTTCGCATCGTCGCCGCGCAGAGCTGCGCGACGGCGTGCAAGTCGATCGACGTTCTCCTCGGCGGTGCCCGGATGGGATCGCTTCTCGCGAGCCCCGCAGCCGCACGGGCGAAGGCGCTGCCGGAATGGGCCGATCTCCCCACCCGTCCGGAGGATGGCGGCCGCGACTCGTGGACGCGTGCGCTCGTCGTGCCGGTCGACGCGACCGCGACGCTCTCGCTCAGCGCCGGATGCCGCGCACGGTTCGCGGGCGGCGCGACGTCGATCGAAGTGTCGCCCGCGTGCGGAGAGCGACGAGTGGAGATCGCATGCGACGAGTAGCCGCCGTTGGCGCGTCGGTGCTCGCTGCGATCGCGTGCAGCGCGTGCAGTGCCGACCGTTGGCCGCCTCCGACCACACCGGCAGCGCACAAGTCGGTCGCCCCGCGACTCCGCATCGGCGTGAAGCCGCTCGTCAACGACGCCCCGAACGTCACGAGCAGCGCGGCGACGGTCGCCGCGGTCGCGGGCGTCGTCTTCGCGCCGCACATGACGTACACGATGGAGTGGACGAAACCCCCGTTGAACACGTTCGTCCACGACATGGGCAGGGTGTCTTCCATGCCGCTCTTCGACGCGCTACGCGCCGATCCGCGCTTCGCTCTCGTCGCGTTCGAGCCGTTCGAGGAAGCTTCGTACGATCTCGTCGTCACCGGGAACGTGCGCCGCATCGGCTTCGCCGCCTGGGTGCCCTTCGTGCCGCTCCCCGCGTTCCTCGGGAGCGCGATCAGCTTCGCGGCGTCCACGATGGTGTGGGCGACCGAGATCGACTTGGTGGTGAGAGCGCCGCTCGGCGGACCGGTGATTCGGTACGGGCTCCAGGCGACGTGCGTCGATTCGGAGCCGGATTGCCGAGGCTCCTATTCGCAGAAATTCTCGACCGTGGTGCGCGAAGGATTCGCTTCGTTCGTTGCTCAGCTCGATCGCTACCTCGACGCGCGCGACGAGGCCTTCTGGGCGGCCGCGCGCGGAGCGGCGCGCGCGCGGTACTACCACTCGTTGGATCCCGATCTCGCGCGGCTCGAAGACGAGGCACGCGCGGCCTCCGAGCCGCGACGCGCGGAGCTAGAGTCCGCGATCGAGACGAGGATCGCCATGCTCGACGCGCTCTGGGAAATCGAGCAGGCCGACGAGGACGGATGGGCGGCGACCTCCGCGTCGCGCGTGGAGAAAGAGATCGCGACCACGAACGCGAATGCGGAGGCGGCGCAGACGGAGCTCATCAAGGCGATGCTGACCGACGCCGCGCTCAGCGGGTTGAGCGCCGCGCAGTACGGAGCGAGTCCCGCGCAAAGGCGGCGGATCCACGTCGACATGGAGAAGCGGGTGGAGCGGGATCGGAAGAAGCTCGACCGGAAGAACACGGAGATGACGAAGCGCCTCGTCGACGATGCGATGGGTGTCATGGAGAAGGCGGGGGCGGACCGGCGCGCGCGGCGGGCGGCGTGGATGGACCGCTATCGGGCGGCGGCGGGATCCGCGTCGTCGGTCAATCCCTGATCAGGGAAGGATCAGGCGCACGGAAATCGTCATCGCCGTTCGGAGCCCTGTCAGGTTTCGCGCGCAAGCCGCGAACTCCAGGACACCGACGCGCGACGCGCCGGCGCCTTCAGGAGAACCCGACGATGATTGCCAAGACCGTCACGATTGCCTCCGCCCTCACGCTCCTCGTCACCGGCTGCGTCGCGAACGCCGTGGATCCGGGTGCGGGGCCGTCCGCCGAACATGCGTCGCCCGCCGAAGAAGGCTGGAGGATCTGCGTCGCGCCGGTCGCCCCCGCCGCCGCAGACACCGCGGTATGGGACGACACGTTCAGCTGGGATGGCAAGTGGGTCGGCACGCGTCGAGTCTCGCCGATGCCGTACGGCACCGCGTGCACGGCCGACTACATGGTCGAGACGACAGGCACGACCGGCAAGGACGTCCCCCTCGAGGGCCAGGGCTACGTCGACGCAGCGACGAACGCGAATCCGTTCGCGTGCGCGGCGAGCACGATCGTGGCGGAGGCTTGGGGCGGCTCGACGGTCGCGAACCCCGCCGACGGGTTCACCACAACCTGGTCGAGCCTCGGGAAGGTGACGACGCACGGCATCTTCCACAGCACGATCTACGGCAAGTGGTGCGAGCTCACGGCGCAGCTGCCGACGGTGGCGTCGTCGCCCTATTCGCGCATTCGCCTGGGTGCCCGCGCAACCAACGCCGCCGGGACGAAGGTTCAGGTCGTCGATTCGATCGGCTACCAGATGACGCCCACGCCGAACTGAACGCGCTCAAGGGCAAGGGTAGGGCGCTCGGCTTCCCGCGCGTCGACCTCGAGGCGAAGGTCGACGCAGCGACGTTCGCGACATGGATCGGCAAAGCGAAAGCGCGGCTCCCCGTGCATCATCGGGACGGTCACGTCGCCGGCCTTGCCGCGGTGGAATTTGCCCGGGCGCGTCGCGTCTTTCGCGAACGGTGTCCGCCACGCGGCGTTGAAGTAGACGGCGTTCGTCACGACGAGCGCGGTGTCCGCTGCGAGCTGGCCGGGCTCGAAGCCGCGGCCGCCGTGAGCGCGACCATCCCGACCAGCTCGTTCGCGTTCATGGGAGCGTCCGACGAACGCGGTGCGTCAATGATTCACTCGATCGCCGTCGGCCTGCACCGATTCCGCCGGGCCCCACCAGCCGCCCTCGAGCCCGCTCTTGTACGGCTTCTTGTCCTGCGAAAAAAGATCGAGCCCCATGTCCTCTCGCGAACGCCCTCTGCGTTTGCATAGGAAGAGGGGCAATGAAAAAACGAACCGCCAGGCTATTCGCGATGGCGCCGAGCGCCGTCCTGTTGCTCGCGTCCGCGGCGTCGACGTCGACGGCGTGCTCGAGCTCGTCGCCGTCGAGCGGGGGCGGCGGTGACGGCAATCCCAACGGCGTGTTCGGCGTCCTCCCCGTCGCGGGCCCCGACGTCGATCCGCCGGCCGACGTGAAGCTCCAGCCCGACGTCGTGATCGTTCACGGCGGCGCGTCGGTGCTGCACGGAGTCTCGGACGACCACACCGTCTGGACGCTCGACAAGGGGGCGCGCGGCGTCGCGGATCTCGCGCCGGGCAAGGTCCTGCTCATCGCGGGCCTCGACGTCGCCCGCGTGACGGCGATCGGCGACCGAGGCGCAGAGATCGACGTGACGGTCGCTCCCGTGTCGATCACCGACGTCATTCACGACGGCAAGCTCTCGTGGGCGAACCAGCCCATCGACACGACGAAAGGGATCGTCACGCGCGGTCCGAGCCCCGCGGATGCGCCCCCGCCCGATGCGGGAACGAGAGCGCCGGCCGTTCCCCACCGGCTGATGCCGCTCGACAACTCGCCGGCGACGGGCACGTTGGAGATCAAGCTCTCCGACAACTGGACGTTTCAACTCGCGGCCACGCGCGACGACAAGGGCGGCGTAGACCTCACGATCACGGGGATCCGATCGGTCGGCGCGGCGAGCTCGGGCGGCGTCACGTTCGATGGGATCCAGGTCAACGCCTCCGCCAAGCTGCACATCGCGAACATCGGTGGGTCCTCGGGCTCGCTGAGCGTCGCCGGCGGGGGCCTCGATGGCGCGGACCTCGACGCGCCCGTCGACGGCTACATCGATCTCGACGCGCTGGCGAAGACGCAAGTCGCGGGGCAGTTCCCGGCGCAGGCGCTCCTCAAGCTCCCCCTCGCCCTCCAGTTTCCGTTTCCGTGCTGGGCCGGCATCCCCTGCTATTTCTCGGTGCAGGTCAGCTTCGCGATCCAGCCGTCGCTCGCGACCAAGGACTCGGCCGTCGGCGTCTCCGCGCACTTCGACTTCAAAGGCCACTCGGGCCTCTCCTTCAACTCTGGGAACGCGGCCGCCACGTCGATGCCGAGCGTGCCGGATCCGGACAGCCCGCTCGACAAAGCGACCACGCCTCCGAGCGTCGGTAACACGGCGATGGTCTTCGTGGTGCAAGCGCCGCGCTTCGGGCTCGGCGTAGGGACGCTCAGCTTTTTGCAGGCGCAGGCGGGCCTCTTCGTCGACGTCGTGAACTCGTTGGCCATCACCGTCGCGGGCGCGACGTCGCTCGTGCCGTGCAAGTCGATGGCGTGGAACTGGGCGGCGCACGGCGGCGGCGAGATGAAGATCAAGCTCGTGGGCGGGGTGGCGGCCAGCTACGAGCACTCCTTCGAGCTCGTGAAGGGCAGCAAGTCGTGGGCGTCGCCCGACATCGCCGCGTGCAAGCCATGACGAGCCCGCGCTTCACGATTTCCCACTTCGAAAGGAAATAGCCATGTCTTCGATTCGAGTCCTCGCCTTGGGTGTTTCACTCGCGCTCGCGTCGGTGTTGCCGGCATGCTCCAGCGCCAGCACGGCTGGCAACGGCGGCGGCGACGGCGGAGCGAGCGGGGCCGACGGAGGAGGCGGCGCGACGCCGAACTACTGCGGCTTGATCAGCGTCGCCGAGATGGTCCAGCTCACCGGCGCGCCGGTGACGCACATCTTCAAGACGTCGGACGGCCTCGGCTGCGACTACCTCTTCGACAACGATGCGATGGCGAGCGCGGCCGGGACGACGCTTCTCTTCTTCGTCAAGGACGCCGCCGCGTCGTACCAAGCGGCGAAGCAGCCGCACATGGACTACGTCGTCACCGACCTTCCGGGGGTTGGAGACGCGGCGTTCAGCGTGTCGGAAGGCGGCGGCGCCGGGCACGAGGTCGTGGCCATGAAGGGGACGACGGCGGTCGTGATCCTCGGCTTTCAGGACGCCGCCGCAAGTAAGTCTCTGTCGGTCGACACCGAGGCGAAGATCGCGAACATGATCTTCGCGCGGCTCCCTTGAGAGCGCTCCGTCGCGGCGCGCTCGTCCTGCTGGGTGGCGTCCTCGTTTGCGTCGAGGGGTGTGCTTCGTGCGACAGCGCGAGCACCGATCATCCCGACGCTTCTCCCGCGCCCCTCGACGCATCGATCGCGGACACCTCGATGCCCGACACCGCCAAGCCGAGCGTCGACAGCGGCCCTCACACGCTTTGCCCGACGCCGGCTCACGGGACGAGCCCGCTGCGCGGACGCGTCTTCGGCGCCGCGTCGTTGAGCGCATTCGGCGCACCGGTCTACGACGTGACGGGGCTCGACGGGGGCGCGGTCGACGCGGCGTTCGCGACCGTCCCGGCCGACGGATGGCTGGGGCCGATGCTCGCGACGATCGACGGCAAGCTCTACGTCGCGACGCGCGCGCGAGGCGGATCGATTTGGGAGATCAGCGCAGGCGGCGATTTCTCGGCCAAGGAACCCGTCGCTTCGGCCGTCTTCGGCGGCCCGCCGCCGGGCAACATCGCGGGAATGGCACTCGACGCCGACGGCAATTTTTATCTCACGAGCAGCGACAACGGCGCGACGCAGATCGCGAAGGTCGCGTTGCGGGGAGACGGCGGCACCGCCACGCTCCTGCCGACACCGCGCGACAATCCGACCGGTGTCGTCGTGTGCAACGGGGTGCTCTTCATCTCCGAAGGCGCCAAAGGGCGCGTCGTTCGACACGACATCGCGAGCGGCGTCGAGACGGACTGGGCGACGGGCTTCGGCGGTGGAGCAGGCCACGTGTCCGGCATGCTGCTCGTCGACCAGCGGGGGCACCTGCTCGTCAACTGGAAGGCCACCGGGGGCGATGCGGGCGGGGTGCAGGGAATCTTCGACATCACCGCGGGCGGCGACTTTTCCACGGCCACGCCGCGCGTCGTCTCCGACTTCACGACGGACATCAACCAGATTGCCGTCACCGAGGCGAACGACATCGTCGCAGCGGGCGCATCCAGCGGCGCGCTGTACGTTGCGCGCGCGATGGGCGATTCGTGGAGCCCGTTCGTGGTCTTTGCGCAGGGGCTCTTCGACACGGAGTCGATCGGTGTTGGGCCTTGAGGCCGGCGCCGCTACGTCGGGTCGCACGCGGTCGTCGGACAGACGGCGCCGCCCGCCGCAGCTCGTGGACTCTGGCGACGTAGGCTCGATGCGTCGACGTCATCGAGGACACGAAATTGATGTGCACGCGGCAGCCTGGCCACACGTCGAGCACGTGTTTTGGCAGCCGTCGCGACAGAGCGTCTCGTCCTCCGTGCAGTGCTTCAGGCACGGCGGCTTCGGGTTCTGACTCTGACAGGCCGCGTCGCACGTCTGCCGCTTCTGCATGCAAGTCGCTACGCAAGACGTCGCGGTCGTGATGCACGCGTTGCACTCCGTGGCGTCCGTCGTGGACGGCGCATCCGTCACTCCTCCGTCGCCTCCACCGCCGGCATCGCCTCCACCGCCTCCACCGCCTCCGTCGCCTCCACCGCTGGCATCTGCGCCGCCGCCCGAATCATTCGGTGATGGGCTCGACGCGTCGTTCGACGCGTCGGCTGCGGCCTCGACGTGACGCGTCTCCGAACCGACGATGACGCTGCACCCCGTGGCTACCGCCGCGATCCACGCGAGTCCGAGCACGCATCGCTTCTTCACCACGCGATCCTCAGCGCGAGCGACGCGCCGTTCTTCCCGGCCGACGGAGCCACTTCGACCCGCGACGTGAGGACGAGGTACGCGCCCGCGGCGAGCGCGACGACACCGATGCCCAGACCCACGTCCGCCACGTGCGAGAAGGTCTTCGCGTCCTCGTAGGCGCCGACGGCGCTCGCGTCACGGCAAGCGACGCCGATGCACTTCGAGTCGCTCTCGCTCTTTTTCGACAACGCTTTGACACCAAAGAACGCCCCGACCGCGAGCGCAGCGAGTCCGGCGCCGCCGACGCCGTACCCCGCGGCCCTCCTGATGTTCGGCGGCGATCCGCGAACGCCCGAGACGACGACCTTCGCTGTCGGCGGCGGCGAGAGCGCGTCGCCGGGCGAGACGAGGAACGTCTTCGACTCCCCCTCCGCGAGCGTCACGCGCCACGCGCGTGGGCTGCGTCCTTCGGCACGCGCGACGATGGTGTGCTCGCCGGGATTCACCGGCAGGGCGACGCCGAGGCTCGGCGCGCCGAGCTCGACTCCGTCGCGCTCGACGATCGTGCCGCGAGGATCCGTGGCCTCGACGCGGAGCGTGAGCCGCGGCACTCGCTTGGCGAGCGCGTCGGCGTGCGACTTTGCGTAGGCGTACCGCTCGTCGGTCAGCGCGATCGTCTCGAGCACGCGTGTGAAATGCTCCCACGCATCGGCGAGCCGACCGACGTGCTCTTCGCAGTCGGCCAAGTTGAACAACGTCCCGGTCGCGGGATCGAGACGCTGACTCTCCGCGAGCTTCGGGCATGCGCGCGCGTAGTTGCCGTCCGTCATGGCGGCGCGCGCGTCCCGGAAGAGCGCCTCGGCGGCCGCGGGATCCGTCGGACCCGCCGCCGCGAGAGTGGGATCGAGCATCGCGATGGCGAGCCCGACGACGGCCGTCCATCTCGCGCGTCTTCGTTTCATGCACGCGGCAGGCATCGTCGTCAGTGCCTGCGGTCGAACATGCTGCCGGTCGACGCGCTCGCCGCCGGACGCGACGGCTCGACCAGCTTCGGCTGCGCGACGGGCTGCGCTCGCCGCGCGCCAGACGAAGGCAGCGGCGCGAGACCGCGCGTCGCGAGCGCGGATACGGCAGCAGACGGCATGCCGGACGGCGCGGGGGGCAGGTCGAACGCGAGCACCGGCGCGCTCGCGATCGTCGAAGCGACGCCTGACCCGAGCGCGATCGTCGAATCGATCCGCGGCGCGCTCTCGACCCCGCGCGTCGCCTCGCCGCGAGGAGCGCGCTCGATCGCGATCGCGATCAGCACGCCGAGCAACGAGGTGACCGCAAGCACGATCCCGATGAGCGCACCCTTCTTCGCGGGGCTACGCCCGGGTTGAACGCTCGTCGTCGAGGCCGGCACGCTGCGGACGCTCGGCAACGTCGTGCGCGTCGGGCGCGACGACCGCGGTGGTGGCGACGAGGACGCGGGCGATCGCGCATGGCTGAAGAGCGAATCGGGGAGCGACACGCGCCCCTCGGCGGGAAAGCTGTCGCGCGCCATCGACGCATACGGCAAGGGTGGGAGCGGCGCGCCGACGATCTCTTCGTAAGCGTGCGCGAGCGCGACGGACATGGATTGGGCGTCGAGCCAGCGCTGAGCCTTCTCGCGAGCCAGCGCGCGATCGACGAGCGCGACGAGCGGAGCGGGCGCATCCGCGAGCACCGTCGCGAGCGAGCGCGCCGGCTTCACGAACGTCGCCGCGATCATCTCTGCGACGGTCTCTTCCTCTCCGTGAACGTGCTGGCCCGATAGGAGCGCGAACATCGTCGCGCCGACGGACCAGAGATCGCTCTGCCCGTCGACGAGGCTCCACCTCCCGCGCGCCTGCTCGGGAGACATGAACGCCGGCGTGCCCATCGAGCTGCCGGACTGCGTGACCGTCCGCGCCGCGGTCGACTCTTCCCAGATGCCGGCGAGGCCGAAGTCGAGCACTTTGAGCGCGCCGAACCGCGTGAGAAACAGATTGTCCGGCTTGATGTCGCGGTGGACGATCCCGCGGTCGTGCGCGGTCGCGAGGGTGTCGAGAAGCTGCGCGGCGAGCCAGAGGACCTCTTGTGCGCCGAGCCTGCCTCCCGACTGCTCGGCCCGCGTCTCGAGCGACTCGCCGTCGAGGAGCTCCATGACGAGAAAGGGGCTTCCGTAGGCTCCCGTGTCGTCGTCGAGCACCCTCACGGCCCCCGCGTGCTCGACCTTGTTCGCGATGTACCCCTCGCGCAAGAAGCGGCGTCGGATCGTCTGGTCTCTCGCGTGCGCGAGATGAAGAAGCTTCACGGCGCCGCGCATGCCGTTGCGGTGGGTCGCCGCGTAGACGGCGGCCATCCCCCCGATCCCTAGCAGCGCGTCGAGGCGCCACTTGCCGCGCAGCAGTGTCCCCACTCGCGCATTCGCTTCGCGAACGCGGGCATCTTGTGCTGTTTCTTCGCGTTCGGGCTCGACGAGGGGCAAGACGGGCAAACTCTAGTGCGAACTCGGACACAGCCAATGTCTCTTTGCCGGCACTCGAAAAAAGCCGTGTCGACACCCGAGTCGTCGCCACAGTTCTAGATCGCATCAGGGCGCGATGAGCGCGGCGGCACGCGCCGAGGCAACGTTCGAAGCGCTGCCGGTCTCCGAGCTCGTGGTCGAGGCGGAAGCCACCATCGTGCGGCAAAGCCGATCGCGGGGTCACCCGCAGCCCGCGCCACTCCCGGCCGTGAACGCGATCCGCACCCGCAGAAATTCCTCGGGTGCGATCGCCGTCGGTGGACGCGGCAGCTCCGCTCCATCCGCCATCGTCTTCTCGAGGAACCGCTGCACGGACTCGTCGTAGGCAGCGTCGCCGCTCGAATGGATCGGCTCTCTTCTGACGAAGACGATCTGCACGCGCGCATTCACGTTGAACTGGTAGACGGCGCAGAGCTTTGCGCGGCGCTCCTCGGGAATCGCCGACGGAGGCGACCACCGCGCGTGTAGCCATGCCGAGAGATCGCGCGTGTACGCGAGGGACGCCTCTTGCTGCGCGGGCGTGAATCGCCGGACTTGGTACGCGCTCCCGCTGCAGCTCGCGGACTCCGGCGATGCGGGCTCGATGTAGAGCGCGTTCGCGCCGAGTCGACGCGCGTGCTCGACGAGCCGCTTTCTGCAGTCGGCTGCCGGATCGAGGCCGCTTCCGCGCTCTGCGATGCGCGCGAGACGTGAGGTTGCGGCGAGCGGGCGACCGACGATTTCGACTTCGGTCGTGTACGCCGACTCCGCGCCCGTATCCCTGGCTGCACGCGCGCGCGGCGTCGACGTGACCGCGGGCGTCGTCGTAGGCGAGGACGCAGGCGCCGCGACCGCCGCGGGAGACGACGCAGGAAGCCCGGTCCCGGCGCACGCCCCGACGAAAACCCCGCACGCGATCAGGCTCGCTACTTCGCGTCCGCGCAGCACCGGTACCCAATAGCAAATCCCATGTGCCACTGGTTGTGATCCGTCGTCGTCGGCCTGCACCGATTGCGCACCGGTCCCCACCAGCCGCCTTTGAGCCCGCTCTTGTACGGCTTCTTGTCGATCTTGCCCTCTTCGTGGACGACCCACTCGTCCGCGTTCCCCGTCATGTCGTGCACGCCGAA
>JAYVXB010000750.1:0-10783 GCA_043785585.1 Deltaproteobacteria bacterium
AGCCGACTTGCTCTGGGTGGTCGGAACGATCAGCCAGCGGCAAGCGCCGGTGCTCAAGCGCATCTACGAACAGATGATGGAGCCCAAGTGGGTCCTCGCATTCGGAACGTGCGCGAGCTGCGGCGGCTTCTACGACAACTACACGACGGTCCCGGGCCTCGACAAAATCATCCCGTGCGACGTCTACATTCCCGGATGCCCTCCGCGACCCGAGGCGGTCATGGACGGGCTTCTCCTTCTCCAGGACAAGATCCAGAGCGGCGATCGCCGCCCCGCGATCGTCAAGCCGCGAGAGGATCCCGCTGTCACGGCTCGGCTCGCGGAAGGCCTCACGCAGATCCGCACCGGCAAGAGCGGCGCGAGCACGACAAAGCGCGCCGCCAAGCGAGACGGTGAGACATGAGCAAGCTCGTTCTCGAAAAGCTCAAGCTCGCGTACGAAGGCGCGATCCTCGAGACGCACAGCGATCACGGCGACGACACCGCCGTCGTGAAGCCCGAGAGCTGGAAGGCGATCGCGCAGTACCTCCGATCCGATCCGCAGCTCGACTTCGACATGCCGACGGATCTCTGCGGCGTCGACTACCCGAGCCGGACGCCTCGGATGGAAGTCGTCATGCACCTCTACTCGACGACGCGAAAGCATCGCATCCGCGTGAAGACGCGCATCGGCGACGAAGATCTCGACGGCTGCGAGATCGACTCGGTCACGTCGATCTGGCCGGGGATGAACTGGCTCGAGCGCGAAGTCTTCGACATGAGCGGCGTGACCTTCAAGGGGCACCCGGACTTGCGACGCATCTTGATGTACCCGGAGTTCGAGGGGCATCCGCTGCGCAAGGACTACCCGTGCCAGAAGACGCAGCCGCTCGTCGAGTACCGCACCGAAGAAGAAGCGGGACGCCCGCTCGCCAAGTTGCCGCCGTTCGGCGACGACGAAGGGCTCGCGTTCGGTCGGAAGCATTGGACTGGCCCGCACGGACGCGAGGAGAACTGAGATGGAGCCGCTCGATCAGGAGCTCGAAGAGGGCGAGCTCATCCTCCCCGCCGACTCGATGCATTTGAACCTCGGGCCGTCGCATCCCGCGATGCACGGCACCGTCCGCATCGTCCTCGAGCTGTCCGGCGAGACGATCGTGAAGGCCGACGTGCAGATTGGTTATCTGCACCGCGGCTTCGAGAAGATGTGCGAACGCGGGACGTGGGCGCAGGTTTTCCCGTACGTCGATCGCCTCAACTACGTGTCGCCGATGCTGAACAACGTCGGCTACGCGCTCGCCGTCGAGAAGATGTGCGACATCGTCGTGCCCGAACGCTGCCAGTGGTACCGCATGGCGCTCGGCGAGCTCGCGCGCATCAGCGATCACCTCACGTGCGCCGGCGCGATCGCGATGGAGCTCGGAGCTTTCACGCCGTTCCTCTGGTTCATCAAGGCGCGCGAGATGGTCTGGGACATCCTCGAAGAGGAGACCGGCGCCAGGCTCACGCACTCGTTCGGACGCATCGGCGGAATGGCCAAGCCGCCGACCGCCGCGTTCAAGGATCTCATCCGGGGGACGGTTCCGAAGATCATCGACCTCGTCGTCGAGGGCGAGAAGATGCTGCTCAAGAACCGCATCTTTTTGGACCGCCTCGAGAACGTCGGACCGATCTCCGGGAAGGACGCCGTCGCGCTCGGATGGACCGGACCGTGTCTCCGCGCATCGGGCGTCGCGTACGACGTGCGGCGCGCGCACCCGTACCTCAAGTACGACGAGGTCGAGTTCGACGTGCCGGTGGGGACGCGCGGCGACACGCTCGATCGCTTCCTCATCCGCCTCGCCGAAGTCCGCCAGTCGCAGCGCATCCTCGCGCAGATCTGCGAGAAGATGCCCGACGACGGACCGATCAACATCGACGATCCGCGCTTCATCCTCCCCGAGAAGCACGACGTCTACACGACGATCGAAGCGACCATCCAGCACTTCAAGCTGATCATGGAGGGCGCGAAGATCCCCGCTGGCGAAGTCTACTCGTACACCGAAGGCGGCAACGGCGAGCTCGGCTTCTACCTCGTCTCCGACGGGAGCGGCACGCCGTACCGCGTTCGCATTCGTCCCCCTTGTTTTCAAATCACCGGCGGCCTTTCGAAGCTCATCACCGGCCGCATGCTGAGTGACATCGTCCCGACGTTCGGCTCGCTGAACATGATCGGCGGCGAGTGCGATCACTAGTCAGTTTCTGAGAGAGCCCTGATGCCGACCTTCACGTACGACGGAAAGACGATCCCGTTCGAGCCGGGCGAGACGATCATCCACGCGGCTTGGCGCGCGGGTGTCGAGATCCCGCACTATTGCTGGCACCCGGGGCTCAGCGCGCCGGCCAACTGCCGCATGTGCCTCATCGAGCTCATGCCGAAGCCCGGCACGCGAGGCCTGGCGCTCGACATCCTCGAATGGGACGAGTCGATCAAAGACTACAAGCCCGTCCAGAAGCCGAAGCTCCAGCCCGCTTGCTACATCGGCGCGGCCGAGGGGATGGACGTGCGCGGCGACACGAGCGAGCACGTCAAAGAAGCGCGCAAGGGCGTGCAGGAGTTCTTGCTCCTCAATCACCCCGTCGACTGCCCGATCTGCGATCAGTCCGGTGAGTGCAAACTACAAGATTACTGGCTCGAGCACGGCCAGTACCAAAAGCGCATGCGCGACGAGCCGGTGCACAAGCCGAAGGGCGTCGTGTTCGGGCCGACGATCGTCTACGACGCCGAGCGCTGCGTCATGTGCACGCGCTGCATCCGCTTCATGGAAGAGGTCGCGAAGGATCCCGTTCTCGACATGCGAGAGCGCGGCAACCTGAACGAGATCATGGTCGCGCCGGGCCGCCAGCTCGAGGGGCACTACACCTTCATGACCGAGCACGTGTGCCCGGTCGGCGCGCTCACGACGAAGGACTTTCGCTTCAAAGCGCGCGTCTGGTTTCTTCGCACGGCCAACAGCGTTTGCCAGGGATGCGCGACGGGATGCAACGCGCACCTCGACTTCGATCCTCGGTACAACAAGGCGTACCGCTATCGCCCGCGCGACAACATGCAGGTCAACAAGTTCTGGATGTGCGACGAGGGGATGCTCACGTACAAAGCGGCGCACGACGGACGCGTCGTCGAGGCGCGCTCGAGGGGGAAGGCGACCACGGTGTCGCAGGCGACCGACGACGCGAAGAAGCTTCTCGCGAGCGTGCCAAAGGATTCGATCGCGATCGTGCTGTCCGCGCGCTACTCGCTCGAGGACAACTGGGCGATGAAGCAGCTCGCGACGCTCCTCGGGACGAAGCAGATCTACTGGTCCGGCGCGCACGACGGGTACCAGGACGAGATCCTCATCCACCGCGACAAGAACTCGAACACCGCGGGCGTGAAGATGCTCGCGCCGGATGCGAAGCCGTTCTCGGCGCTCGTGGACGACGTGCGCGCGGCGCGCGTCAGTCACGTCATCGCGCTCGGCGGATCGACGCCGGGCGAGCCGGAGACGGACGCCGAAGTGATGCGCACGGCGCAGCTCGTTTCGATTTCTGCGCACGAAGGCGCGCTCACCAAGGCGTCGACGGTTCTTCTGCCGGCGACGTCGTGGGCCGAGCACAGCGGCACCTACGTCAACGCGAAGGGGATGCGTCAGCTCGCCGACAAGGCGCTCGAGCCGCAGGGCTCGTCGCTTCCGGCGTGGCGGCACGTGGCCGCGCTCGCGAAGGCGCTCGGCCTCGAGGTGTCGTGGACCAAGCTGAAGCAAATTCGGCAAGAGCTCGCGCTCGACGTGGTCGACGCGAACGAGCACCACGGAAGCCACGCCGTCTCGCCCACGGTTGGGGGGGTCTGAAGTCATGACCGGCATGCAGATCGTCTGGACCCTCATCAAGATCCTCGTGATGCTCGCGGTGGTCGTGAACCTCGCGGCGATCCTCACTTGGTACGACCGCCGCGGCAGCGCGATGATGCAGGATCGCGTAGGCCCGAACCGCGCGGTGTTCAAGCTCTTCGGCAAAGAGATCCGACTCGCGGGCCTCCTTCACCCCGCCGCGGACGGCATCAAGTTCTTCACCAAAGAAGACTTCATGCCGCCGAAGGCCGACAAGCTCCTCTTCGGCATCGCGCCGATCCTCGCCGTCGCGTCCGTCCTCGCGCTCGTCGCGACGATCCCGTTTGCCGACACCGTCTGCCCGAACAGCCTCTGGCGCAGCGTCACCAAGGACGGCGCGGCGTTCACGATCTTCCCGGCGGTGCAGCGCTTCGGCTCGTGCGTCGCGGATCCGAAGAACGGCGTCTTCCCGATCGAGATGTCGGTCGCAGCGCTCAACGTCGGCCTCCTCTACGTCTTCGCGATCGCAGGGCAGGGGATCATCGGCGCGGCGATCGCGGGATGGAGCAGCGACAACAAGTTCTCGCTCATGGGCGCCCTTCGCGCCGCGAGCCAGATGGTCAGCTACGAAGTCACGCTCGGCATGTCGCTCATCGGCGCGATGATGATCTACGGTTCGGTCCGCCTCGACGACATGGTCCGATGGCAGGGCGAGAACTCGTGGGGCATCTTCGTCCAGCCGCTCGCGTTCTTCCTCTTCTTCGCGTCCGCGGTCGCCGAGACGAAGCGCATCCCGTTCGATCTTCCGGAGGCGGAGAGCGAGCTCGTCTCGGGGTACTTCACCGAGTATTCGGGGATGAAGTTCGGGATGTTCTACCTCGCCGAGTACATGGAGGTCGTGACGAGCTCGATGCTCCTCGTGACCATCTTCCTCGGCGGTTGGCAGATGCCGTTCCTCCATCGCGACGGGATCACGATCGAGCTCGGTGCGCTTCGCATGTTCCACGTGACGATGCCGCACATCTGGATGACGATCATCGGCGCGCTCGTCTTCTTCGGCAAAGTCATCGTCATGTGCTGGCTGCAGGCGTTCGTCCGCTGGAGCCTTCCGCGCTTCCGCTACGACCAGCTCATGAAGCTCGGATGGAAGATCCTCCTCCCGGCGTCGCTCGCGAACATCCTCATCACCGGGACCGTCGTGCTCGCGATCGACAAGGCCGGACCTGCCGCCAGCGATGCGCTCCGCCTCGCCGGACACATCACGCAGGCGTTCGTCGCGGTCGTCGTCACGTACTTCATCGGTCGCATCGTGTTCGGGATGTTCGGACGTCGTACCAAGGATCGCTTCGTCGTCGGCAGCTCCGCCGATCAGGCGAATTCAGCCGGCGGGACGAGCTCGTCCCCGATGCAGGCATGAGGAGCGCGAACGCATCATGAGCACCACGTTTCCCAAGAAGCAGTCGCAAGCCAAGGTCACGCCGATCCCGCGCGTCGCGCACGACTTCCGCGAGAAGTCGTACTTGCCCGAGATCCTCGCGGGCGTCGGCGTGTCGATGAAGCACTTCTTCACGAACACGAAGGACATGCTCAAAGGGCAGCGTCCGGATCCCGTGACGGAGCGCCTCGACGAAGGGATCAGCACGATCTCGTACCCGGAGCAGAAGCGCCCGTACCCCGAGCGCTTTCGCGGCATCCATCGCCTCACGCTTCGCGAGGACAACAGCCCGCGATGCGTCGCGTGCCTCTGCTGCTCCACCGCGTGCCCCGCGCAGTGCATCTTCATCGAAGCAGGCGAGTACCCGGAGGGCGACAAGCGCCGCGGCTACGAGCGCTTCCCGGTCAAGTTCGTCATCGACGAGCTCCGCTGCATCTTCTGCGGCTACTGCGTCGAAGCGTGCCCATGCGACGCGATTCGCATGGACACCGGCAAGCACGCGGTGCCGTACGATTCTCGCGATCAGTTCATCTACGACAAGGGCTTGCTCATGTCGTTCGTCGGACGCGACGGAACGCACGCGACGGAGAACCCGCGTCACGAGCCGGGCGAAGCAACGCATCCCGGCATCGACCGCGACCACTCCCACCACTGATTTCTCTTCGGAGAATTTTACAGAAGGCGAGAAGGCAACGAGTGGGATGAGGGGGAGAGGCGCAGTGGCCTCGACGCCACCTTCAAATCCTTCGTCCCTTGTCCTCTTCAGTAACTCTCGCTCTCATTTCTTCGTCTTCTTCTTCGGCTCGACGCGCTCGACGCGCTCGACGACCGGGATGACGAACTTCAGCGCCGTGTGCGTCTCCGAGAAGCGCGCGACCTTCACGTCCTTGAGGCCTGCTTCGCGCCCGGCTGCGATCACGTCGGCTTCGCGGATGTCGGCGTGGCCTTTCGGGTAGACGATCCACAGCGCGGCGTCGTCGCGGAGCCTGCGTCGTTGCGTCGCGATCCGCGCGAGTTGTCCGCGTGACGATGCCGCGAGAAATGCGATCGTCGGCCTGCGCGCATCGGCGCTTCGTGCGCGCGCCGCGACCTGCGCGACGAACGCGTCCTCGAAGCTCCCGACGAGCGCGACGTCCGACTCCGCGTCGATCCCGAGCTTGTCGAGGAGCGACGGGGGCGAGCTGATCTTCTCGGCCCAACGCGCCGCCACTTTGCCGATCTCGAACCGCGCCACGGTCCCGTCTCCGGTCTTCACGACCAGCGCGGGCCCGTCGACGGTGACGCTCTTCACGGACTTCAACGCGATGCGCAGTCGAAAATCCCCGCGAAATATCAACTCGTCCGTCTCGAGGAGGGCTTTGCCCTCCGACGTCCGGTCCCCGATCTTCAACCGACAGCTCGCTTCGCTCCCCATCGCTCTCCCGTAGCGCATCTCCCGTAGCTAAGGGCTGGAATGTTCCGGTAGTATCGCCGCCCCGCGGCGCAAAAGTGCCCCTTTTCGCGGCCGCCAAGAGGAAGTTCAAATGAACGCCACGATCGAAATTCTCCGCGGGGAGCTCGAGCGGCTCTTCTCCCTCGAGGAGATGACGCAGATGAGCACGAACCTTCTCGGGCTCAACCCCGAGGACGTCGGTGGAGCCACCGCGAAGGCGAGCTTCGCGCAAGCGCTGACCGAGCGCTGCTTCGACGGCGATCGCCTCGAGGCGCTGGTCGACGTCATCTTGGTCTCGCGACACGGCGTCGACCCGCGCGTGCGCGACATCGCATCGCTGCTCGGCAAAGAAGAGCTCACCGTCGGCACCGCCCTCGGGCCGTTCACGGTGCTGCGCAAGCTGGGCGAAAGCGATCTGAGCTTCGTCTATCTGACGAAGGTGCGCGCCGTCGACGGACGAGAGACCGAGCGCGTCGTCAAGGTGCTCCGTCGGGACGCATGCCGAGATCGTCGGGCCGTTCAGCGCTTCTTGACCGCGAACCGCCTCATCGCGACAGCTCAGCATCCGGGCCTCCCGCAAGGCATCGAAGCGGGAGAGCTCGACGGCGGCCTCTACTACGTCGCGTACGACAACGTCGACGCGCAGCCGCTCTCGGCGCGATTCGCGCGGACCGGCCCCTCGCACATCAACGAGCTCAAGCCGATCCTGCGCGGCATCCTCGAGCCGCTCGCGGCGCTGCACAAGGCGTCGCTCGTGCACGGCGATCTCAAGCTCGAGAACGTCCTCGTCGGGCGTTCGCTGGCCGGGGGCGGCGGCGATCCGACGGTCCACCTCATCGACTTCGGCACCGATCGTTTGCGCCATCGACCGACCGTCGCGAACGGGCACACGGGCGTGCTCGCCGTGTTCGGATCGCCGAAGACGATCGCGCCCGAGCAGGTACGCGGGAAGATGTCCGACGCGCGCAGCGACGTCTATGCGTTCGGCGCGATGATGTACGAGCTCCTCTCGGGCAAGCCGGTGTTCGCCACGGAGAGCGCGACGGATGCCGCGTTCGCGCACCTGACGAAGGATCCCGAGGCGCCGAGCGCGAAGGCGCCGCGAGGTTGGATCGCGAAAGAGATCGACACGTTCGTCCTGATGCTCCTCTCGAAGGATCCGGGGCAGCGCCCGAAGGACGCAGGCTCGCTGCTCGAGGCGATCGAGATCCTCGGTCGCGCGTCGACGGCGATTCGCGCGGCCTCGGCCGTGTTCCCCGAAGAGCGACTGACGAACCTCGTCGATCTCCTCATCGCGGCGCCCGACGACGCCGAAGCCGCGCTCGGCCTCGAGAAGGCGGTCGACGACGGCGCGGATCCGATCAAGGTGGCCGAGGCATTCGACATCGCGGCGGATGGCCTCGCGGGCAACGACCCGGACGAGAGAGAGACGAAGAAGGCGCTCCTCTACCGCGCCGCACGCATCTTCGACACGGCGGTGAAGGACAAGGCGCGCGCCGAGAAGGTCTACCTCGAGCTCGTGGCGCTCGATCCCGACGACGACATCGCGCAGATCGCCCTCGAAGAGATCCGAAAGCAGCTCGGCAAGTACGAAGAGATCGTCGAGGGGCTCGTCGCGCGGAGCGAGGCCGCGGCAGCTGGCGAGGATCGCGCGCGGGTCTTCGCGGAGATCGGACGCCTCTGCGCGCACGAGCTCGAAGATCCGGAGCAGGGGCTCATCGCGTTCACGCGCGCGCTTTGCGAGACGCCGTCGAACGACGAGTACGCCGGCGAGATCGAGCGCTTGGCGGACGGAGCAGCGACCTCTCCGAAGAAGGGGCAGCAGCAGGCCGACAAGATCACGTACTGGAACGAAGCGCTCGTGACGATCGCCGACGGGACGAAGAACGAGTCCTTGTCGACGAACGAGCGCAACGTGCTCCTCGCTCACGCGGGGCGTTGGTACGACTCGAAGCTCAATCGCGCGGATCTCGCGCTCATGGCGTACCAGCAGATTCTCCAGAGCGATCCGGCGAGCGATCAGGCCAACGAGGGGCTCACGATCATCTATCGCCGCGCGCAGCAGTGGCCCGAGCTCGCGTCGATCCTCATGATGCGCGCCGATGCGGCGGCGAGCTCTCCGCGTGCCCGCGATCTGCGCACCGAAGCGGCCGAGCTCCTCGAGACGAAGCTGAACGATCCGGCGCGCGCGCGTGAGCTGTACACCGCGGTCCTCGGAGAGGATCCGGGGCACGCGCGCGCGGGCGATGCGCTCGCGCGGATCGCGGAGCGGATGGGCGATCACGCGACGCTCGTGAAGCTCCTCGAGAGGCGCGCTGAAGCGCGGCGCGGCGCGGAGAAGGGCGAGGTCCTCGCGAAGATCGCCGAGGTCTACGAGGATCACTTGAACGATCTCGTCGAGGCGACGCGCCGCTACGAAGCGGTGCTCGCGCTCGATCCGCAGAACCTCGTCGCGCTCAAGGGGCTCGATCGCATTTTCAATCGCGGCGGCAAGTACCGCGAGCTCGTCGAGAACCTCGAGCGGCAAGTGCAGCTCGCGGCGACGCCTCGTCAGAAGATCAACTTGTACGAACGCATCGCCGGCATTCACGACGAGGAGTTCCTCGATCACGGTCGCGCGGCCGAAGCGCTCGAGGCGATCCTCAAGATCGATCCAGGTAACGATCAAGCGCTCACCGCGCTCGCGCGCCACTACCGCGCGCTCGACAAGTGGGAAGAGCTCGTGCGCCTCTACGAGAAGCACTCGAACGTCACCGGCGACGAGTCGCGGCGTGTCGAGCTCCTCGTGTCGCGCTCGCGCGTCCTCGCCGAGCAGATCGGCTCGCCCGAGCGCGCGATGCGTGGGTACGAGCAGGTCCTCGAGATGTCGCCGGGTCATGCGGGCGCGCTCGAAGCGCTCGCGCGTCTGCGCGAGATGTCGGGCGACGCGCACGCGGCGCTGAGCGCGATCGAAGCGCTCGCGGCGAAGGCGACGTCGGGCGAAGCGCGCGCGGAGCAGTGGATGCGCGCGGCGCGTCTGCTCGAGTCGCGAGGCGACAAGGACGGCGCGATCGAACGCTACAAGATGGCGCTCGACGCGAACCCGAAGGACACGACCGCGGCGGCAGCGTTGCGCGCGGCATACGGTCATCGCGGCGATGCGTCGAGCGTCGTATCGCTCATCGAGAAGGAGCTGACGCACGCCGAGGGCAACCTCGCGAAGTCGCGCCTCCTCGCCGAGCTCGCGAAGGTCTACCGCGAGCGCCTGCGCGAGACCGACAAAGCCGAAGCGACCGCGAAGGAAGCGTTCGAGCTCGATCCGACGAACGCCGACGCGCTCATGGTGCTCGGCGACGTCGCGTTCGAAGGGCAGCGCTACACGGAAGCGTCGCGCAACTACGAGACCCTCGTCGGCCGCGCGACCGCGCTGTCGAAGGACGACGCGGTTCGCGTGCTCGTTCGCTTCATCGAGGCGTTCGGGAAGAGCGCCGCGTCGCGCACGTCGTCGCCGTCGATCCGTGACGTCAACGCTCCCACGAGCTCGACGATGCGCGCGTCGAACCCGGCCGTCACGCACCCGAAGATCACCGGCGCCCTCGAGGTGCTCGAGCAGCTCGCGCCGGACGATCCCGAGGCGCATGCCCGCGTCGCCCGCGTCGTCTTCGAGCACGGCGATCCATCGACCGCGCTCGCGCTCTACAAAGCGCTCCTCGACAAGCACGGCGCGCGCCTCACGTTCGCCGAGCGCGCCGATGCGATGTACCGACTCGGCGAGTCCACGCGGAGGAACGGCGATCTCGACGCAGCGATCCAGCCGCTCAAGGACGCCGCCGACGTCGATCCGGCGAACCCGTTCCCGCTCCAATCGCTCGCGAAGATCTACGAAGAGAAAGGCGACTTCGAAGAGGTCCTCCGCACCAAGCGCCGCCGCCTCGAGGTGGCGAGCGGTGCCGAGCGCTTCGATCTCCTCCTCGAGATCGGCGACGTCGAGTTCCAAAAGCTGAACGACCGCGCGCGCGCGAGCAAGACGTACGTCGCCGCGCTCGAAGAGCGACCGGACGATCGCAAGCTGCTCACGAAGCTCATGCAGCTCTACTCCGAGGAGAAGGAC
>JAYVXB010000751.1:0-10763 GCA_043785585.1 Deltaproteobacteria bacterium
TCGCGCGTGCACAAGGACGAGCCGTTCAGCGTCGAGTTCGGCGGCACGGTGCATCGCGTCGACTACGAGCCGGCCGAGTCGCAGAGCGGAATGTTCGGAGGCAACTCGAACTGGCGCGGACCGGTCTGGTTCCCCGTGAACTACCTCCTCATCGAGGCCCTCCAGCGGTACCACCACTATTACGGCGACAGCTTGAAGGTCGAGTGCCCGACCGGGTCGGGCAAGTGGATGACGCTGTGGGAGGTCGCGGCCGAGCTGTCGCGCCGCATGACGAGCCTCTTCGTGCGCGGCGCCGACGGACGACGTCCCGCGCACGGCGCGTCCGAGCGGCTGCAGCGCGATCCTGCGTTCTGCGATCACGTCACGTTCTACGAGTACTTTCACGCCGACACCGGCGCAGGGCTCGGCGCGTCGCACCAGACGGGGTGGTCCGCGCTCGTCGCGAAGATGCTGCAGCAGAGTCGGCTTTGGGAGCACCCGACGTGAGCAGGGTCGAGGCGAAGCTGACCTCTCTCGAGAACGACGGACGTAAACACGACCGCACCGTCGACCGCGAATCGGCCCGCGACCTCGAGGCCGCGCGTGAGGCCGCGACCGACGTCGCGTAGAACGACGAGGCGAAAGCGTCCTCGCGGATCGAGAAGGACGATGCGCGCGTCGGTGAAATCGAAGCGCACGCCGACGATGGGCGCCAGGCATTTGAGGAGGCTCTCCTTTGCGGAGAACGCCGTCACGATCGCGATCGGCGAAGAACCGACGATCGGCGCTTCGCGCGCGTCGATCGCGACCGCCGCGGCGGCGTCGAGCGCACGGCCGTCGGGGATCACCTCGACGTCGATCCCGATGCCGTGGACGGAAGACGTGGACGCCGCCGCCGCCCAGGCGAGGCGCGACGTATGAGAGATCGATCCAACGAATCCCGGCGGCCACGCGGGCGCTCCCCACGCTCCGACTCCGACGGGCAGCGGTCCGTCTGCTCCCGCTGCGCGCAGCGCCGCGCGCGCGCACGCGCGGCCGGCGACGAACTCCGCAATGCGCGCGGGGGTCGCATGCGCGAGATGGCGAGGTGCGATGGCGCGACGCGAGGCGTCGATCGCACAGGCGATCGTCTGAACCCGCGTGTCGAAGAGCGTCGGCGTGGCGCACCTCGCGTGCAGCCTCATCGCGACGCCGACCGCTGCGCCGGGCTGCCTTCCCACGACGTGCGCTCGGGCAGCGTCTCCCCCTTCATCAGGAGCGAGAGCGGCGCGAGCCGCGAGCCGCGTTCCATCCTGGTGTCGTAGAGAACGACGGCCTGAGCGCCGACGCTGCAGCGGTCTTCGATCGCGACGGTGGACATCTTCATCACGCGATCTTCGAAGAGGTGCGTCTGAAGCGTGCAGTCGGCATCGAGCGACACGTCGTCGCCGACCGTGATGAGGTCGTACTCGGTGAGCTGCGTCGTCCCCAGGTAGACGCGCCGACCGATCTTGGCGCCGAGCGCGCGGAAGAACCACGCGGCGTAGGGGGTGCCGCGGAGCAGCTCGTTCGAGAACGGATCGGCGAGGTTCTCGTGCATCGCGGTCACGAGCTCGTTCCGCCATACGAACGTGCTCCAGAGCGGGCGCTCGCCGGACTGGAAGCGTCCCATCACGATCCACTTCGTCGCGACGACGACGAGCGATGCGGCGATCCCGAACGCGACGTAGAGGAGCGGGAACGCTGCGAGGAACGCGCCGAGCGGGAGGGCCGCGTGCAGCGCGACGGCGGCGTCGATGAGCAAGCAGGTGAGCGCCACGAAGCACGTCGTCGGCAAGGTCACGCGGAGCGCTTCGATCGCCAGGCGCTGAGCGACGAGCGTGGGTGCGGGGCGATAGGTAGCCGACGCAGGGAACGCGGCGCTCTTCTGCCGTTGCGGCAAGGAGATCGGCGGCGACCCGAACCACGAAGCGCCGGTCGCGGCGGAGCTCGAGCCCCGCGGCGCGACCGAAAGACAACCGACGAGGCAATCGTCGCCGACCGATGTGCCGGCGCCGACCACGGCGCTGTTGCCGATGAACGTGCGCACGCCGATGCGCGTCTCGTCGAGGTGAACCCACCCGCGTCCCATGCGCGGCGTTCCCAGCGAGACAGAATCGGCGATGAACGCATCGTCGCCGACGTGCAGGAGATCGGGAACGATGGACGACGCGGTCGACACCTCGGCGTTCTTCCCGACCCGGACTCCGAGGAGCCGATACCAAGGGTTGAGGAGGAGTGTCGCGTAGAGCCCTCCGAGGACGTCGAGGCTGACGGTCATCGCGCGATCGAAGAGCCACAGTCGGAAGACGGCGCCAGTCCAAGCCTCGTAGCGTCCAGCCTTCGAGCGGCCGACGAGGGCCCATTTGACGAACGCAATCTCGAGGCACAGGAGCACGACGAAGCTCGCCGCGACGATCGGCGACGCCGCGAGCGCGTACGCGCCGACGTGGCGTTCGAGGACGTTCAACAGAAAGAGCCCCGGCAAGAGCGCCGCCACGATGAACACCGGCATGAGCAACGCGGCGACGGCGTACGCGGCCGTCATCAGCGCGCGCCTCGCCCGGCTTGGACGCGGAGCGAGCGGCGCCTGCGTCGTCGGCGATGCGTCGCGCGCCGGAGATCCGGACCAATGCGCGCCGCCCGGCATCGAAGAGCCCGCGGTGAGAAGCGAGAGCTCGCCGAGGGTCGCGTCGTCGTGCATCGTGGTATCCGTTGCGAGAACGGACCGAGCTCCCACGACGCATCGCTTTCCGATACGCACCGCTCCGATGACGAGCTCGCCGTGCTCGATCGCGCAGCCCCTCGCCGACGCGTCGACGCCCAGCGTCGCGTCGTCGTCGATCGCCACGACGTCGAAGGCGCGGACGTTGTCCGACGCGAGGTGGACGTTCGAGCCGATCCGCGCGCCGAGAAGGCGGTAGTAGAGACCGAGGAGCGGCGTGCCGACGAGGAAGGTGGTCGGCGCGATCTCGAGGAGACGATCGACGAGCCAGTAGCGGAAATAGTAGGCGCCCCAAAGCGGATGGCGACCGGGCCGGTAGCGGCCGATGACGATCCACTTCGCGGCGAGCGCGACGAGCAAGAGGAGCGGGTGGACGGCGATGAGGACGGTCGCGGCTGCGACGAGCGCGGCCCCCGCCGCCACGTCGCTCTGCCGAAGGGCGGTGTACGCGAGGTACGGGGCGAGCCAGTGGAAGGAGTACGCGCCGAAGATGCCGTAGAGGCCGACGGCCTGGGCGGCAGCACACGCGTAGTACCTCCACCGCGACGGTGCGGCCGAGCGAACGATGGGCGCGATCGCTCTCTCTCCGCGTGCGAGTCGTGCGGCCAGCCGCTCGATCGTCGGGTGCTCGTACACGTCGAGCACCGAGAGCGTGGCTAGCTCCGGGTGGTCGCCGAGGCGTCGGAGCTCGGACACGGTCTGCGCGGCGAGGAGGGAGTGACCGCCGAGATCGAGGAAGAAATCCTGGTCGCGCGCGACACGCGTGACGCCGAGCAGCTGGCTCCACGATCGCGCGATCGACGACTCGAGCGCACCGCGCGGCGCGCGCGCCTCCTCTCGCGCGCCATCGGGAGACGACGGCACGGGAAGCGCGCGCTTGTCGACCTTGCCGCTCGCCAGCGTGGGCAGCGCGGCGAGCACGACGATCCGCGCCGGAATCATGTACGGCGGGAGCGATCCTGGAAGCCCGCGCTTGAGCGCGTCCTCGAAGATGCGCTCGCCCGCGCGCGCGACGACGTAAGCGACGAGCAACCGCTGCCCAGGCGCGTCCTCGCGCACCATCGCCGCTGCATGCGAGACGGCGCCGCACGCGAGGAGTGCCGCCTCGACCTCACCGAGCTCGATGCGAAAGCCACGCAGCTTCACTTGGTCGTCGATGCGTCCGAGGAACTCGATGTTCCCCGCGTCGTCGAATCGACCGAGGTCGCCTGTCTTGTAGATTCGCGACGGCGGGCCAGCGTCGCCCGCGAAGGGGCATGCGACGAAGCGCGACGCCGTCAGCTCCGCGGCTCCGACGTAGCCGCGCGCGAGGCCGACGCCTCCGATGACGATCTCTCCCGCGACGCCGGCGGGCGCGAGGTGCCCCGCGCGATCGACGACGTGGCATTCGTAGTTGGGGATAGGGCGCCCGATCGTGACCGGCTCGCCCGCGTAGAGGCGCGCGTACGTTGCGATGACGGTGGCCTCCGTCGGCCCGTACGTGTTGAACATCGCGCGCGCCGGCGTCGCCCACTTCTCGACGAGCGCCTGTGGACACGCCTCGCCGCCCACGATGAGCAGCCGCACCGTCGGGAGGTCCGCGTCGATCGACGCGAGCAACGTAGGGACCGTCGAGAAGACCGTGACCTTCGCGTCGGTGAGATGGCGCGCGAGATCCGACAGGAGGAGGTCCTTCGTTCCGACGACGAGCGACGCACCGGCGGCGAACGCGAGCCAAACCTCTTCGAGCGCGGCGTCGAAGGCGATGGAGAACCCTTGAAACACGCGGTCCGAAGGGACGATTCCGAAGAGCCACTGCTCGGCGCGAACGAGGTGCACAGCGCTTCGATGCTCGATCGCGACCCCCTTCGGCTTCCCGGTCGAGCCCGACGTGTAGATCACGTACGCGATGTCGCTCGGCGACGGGGTGCGCGCGGGGCACGCCGGTTGGTCGGTCGGCGCTGCCGCCACGTCTCCGTCGAGCAAGATCGCCGGACACGGAGGGACCGCGCCCGCATCGACCAGCGAAGATACGGTGAGCAGCAGGGCCGCGCGCGAGTCGACGAGTATGTGCGCGACGCGATCGCGAGGGTATTCCGGATCGATCGGTACGTACGCGGCGCCCGCTTTGAGAACGCCGAGGAGCGCGACGTAGACGTCGACCGACCGAGGGAGTCGCAGCGCGACGAACGATCCCGGCCCGATCCCGCGCGAGCGCAGCACGGCAGCGAGCCGGTCGGCGCGCGCGTCGAGCTCGGCGTACGAGACGCGCACGCCCCCGCAGCGCACCGCGACGTTGTCCGGCATCCGCCGCGCGCGCTCCACGAAGATGTCGTGCAGCAAGCCAGGCGTCTCGAGCTCCGGAACGATCTCCGCGGTGCCGAGATGGCGCACGCGCCGTCGCTCGAATTCGTCGAGCAGGCTGACGTCGGCGAGCCGTGTCGAGCGCCGTGTCGCGAACGCCCGCGCGACGGCGTGGAAGTGCCGCGCGAGCGACGACATCGCGTCGCGCGCCGCCAGGATCCCTCGCTGACGGGAGGCTTCCACGTCGACCGTCATGTCGTCGAGGTGCACGACGATCGAGACCATCCTGCCTCGCTCATCGGCGTCCGCCCACGAGACGCGCACCCGTCGGCCCGCGTGCGGCGTGCCGAGCTGCAGCCTCACCTCGTCGGCGATTGCGCCGAGGGTCGTGTCGAGCAACGCCGAGACGCGCACGGCATGCGGACCCTCGCCGTCGTCGCTGGAGAGTCCGATCGCGAAGGAGTCCTCGCGTGTGTACCGCCACAGCAGCGCAACGACTGCGCTCGCCGCCACGACCAAGGCGCTCGTCGAGGGGAGAGCGAGGTAGGGTCTGCGTGCAGGAATACGAGTGAGCGTCAGCACGTCGCTTTGCATGGTCGTTGGTCCTTGGGTCAGAGCTCGAAGCCGAGCGTGGCGCCGACGCTGGCGAGCGTCGGTTCTGCTGCGTTGCGACGGAGGACGGGCGCCACGAGCGTGCTGCCTTCGGCGTGGAGCACGACGTAGAGGACGTCGGTGAGCTCGTACCGCGCGGCGATCGCGAGCTGGGCGACGTCGACGGCGGGGACGGCTCTGCGGAAGTAGTCGCGATTGAGCTCGGCGCTCGCCCACCCGACGTCCGCCGCGATGGTGAACGTGAAGCGCGCGATCTCTCGTTCGTATCCGACGCCGGCGGTGCCGAAATACGCGCGCGGACGCGTGCCGACATCGAGGGCATGCGTCGTCACGAAGCGGAGATCGCCGAGCTCGATTCCGACGTCGAGTGACGCCTCCGACGTCGAACGCGCGCGGGCGGCGCGCGGCAGATCGTAGACGACGAACCCCGGCTCGATGCGGAGCGCTCTCCACGCGAAGTCGCGCGTGACCGAAGCGACGACGGCGCTCGGTTGGCTTCGCCACTGCCGCTCGATCGGGTAGCTGCACCACACGTCGCCCGTCAGGCCGATCGCCGATGCCGAGACCGACGACTGCAGGACCGGGCCGCGGCTCCACGCTGCGCCACGCCAGATGAAGCGTGACTTCACGTCGGACTCGGCGCCCATGCCCACGCTGCCGGGATCGTCGTCGTCGTGAGCTTCGTCGCGCGGTGCGGCCGCGCCGGCCGCGCGCGGCGCCATCGTGATCGCGGCGGCGACGACGAGGGCCGGATGGAGAAAGTGGGGGCGCATGGTGGTCTGCCGATCCGATCCGCGAACGGGCGGGGACGAACGCGCCCCCGCCCGATGCCCGGTCACCGCTCGACTCAGTGCTCCACGCACACGGACTGCGACCCCTTCGTCTTGTGGCAGAGGAAGTGCGCCGGGCACTTGTCGTGCGTGTCGCACGTGCGCGAGCAGTACTGCTTCGCTCCCTGCGTCACGCAGACGCCCGCGGCGCACTCGCTGCCGTGGCGACACGCCGTGCCGAGGTCCGGCGGAGGCGTGTGCTTGCCGCCGTCCTTGTGCCGATGGGGAGCACCGGCGTCGCGGTGGCCGGGGCGCGCCTTGGCGATCGCGTGCTCGATGAGCGTGAGGAACGCGTCGGTGCGCGTGTAGATGTTGTGCGCGCTCTTCCCGTCGCACGTCGGACCGCCGCGCGAAACGACGCCGACGATCTCACCGGTCCCCTCGTCGAGAGCAGGACCGCCCGAGTCGCCTTGGCATGTCGCCTGACCGACCACGAACTCGGCGGCTGTCGATTCGAGGACGAGGACGTGATCGCGTTTGGGCTTCACGCCGGCAGGCGCTCGGTCGTGCGCGCGGCCAAAGCCGACGGCTCGGACGCGGTCGCCTTTTGCGATGCCGCCTGCGCGTACGTCGATCGGATCGACGTCGTCGATCGTCGCGTCGAGCAGGATGAGCGCGATGTCCGCGTCGCAGAGCGCGTCCGTCTTCGGGACGATGATCTCTGCGCCGCGTGCGCGCGCGACGGCCGTCGCGATGTCGTTGCCGACGAGGATCTTCAGCGAGTCGGGCCTGCGCTGCGACGTGACCTGCGGCCCGCTCGCCGGGCAGCTCACTTGCGCTGACGTGACCGAGACGCAGTGGCGCGCCGTGAGCACGACGTCCGGCGCGATGAGCGTGCCGGTGCAAAGCTCCTTCTCGCCGATGTCGATCGCGACGACCGCGGGATCGCTCCCGTGATCCGGCACGCCATGAATGACCTCGACCTGATCGGCGGCGACGTCCGTCGACGGCGCGCCCGGCGGATCGCCCGAGCACGCGCCGACCGATGCGAGGAGCGAAACGACCGAGACGAACGAAACGAGCGAAACAGCACTGCGAAGAGAACGGCGTTGGATGAGCTTCATGCGTGCCACCTCCATGGTTGTGGGGCGGGTGGCGCATTGCGACGGGCGTGCCGCGAACCAGAGGGCGCGATGGCCGAGGTTTTTGCGATCGAGGGGGTGTCCCGGACAGATTTTTGGGTGTCGCGGGACAGCTCGGTGGACGGGCCCCTTTCGAAAGAACCGCCCGATGGGTGCTCTTCAGTACCCGAGGTCGTGCATCCCGCTTCCGTTCAGCTGAAGCGCCTGGTCGCGCTTCGCCGGCGCCGGAGCTGCCGCCGCGCCTTGCGTCGCCGCGCGCGCACGCCCGACCGCGCCTGCCGCCGCCGCGAGCCGACGCTTCTCCCCGTCGTCCTTCGTCATCGCGGCGCCCTTCTTCAGCTGCTCCTCGGCCTCGGCGAGCTGCGCGTCGGCGGCTCGGAAGTCGCCGTTGTTCACTTGCTGCGCGGCCTGCATCTGCAGCTTCGCCGCGCCGTGCATCGCGATGATCGCTTTGGTCTTCGCGTTCGGATGGAGATCGACCGACGCGATGTCGTCCGTCGGCGTCACGTGCACGACCGTCTCTTGCAGGCGATCGAGATCGCCCTCTGCAGGATCGTGGTAGTGGAGACGCACGCTCGCGATCGCCAGCGAATCGCCGAGCTTCGCGTGCGGGAGGAGGCGCACCTTCACGAGGAGCTCGCGGTGCTGGCCGCTGTAGAGCGCGCCGAGCGGGATGCGAACCGCGCCGTTGCCCATCTGCTCGACCCGCGCGCCGTCCGCGCTGACGATCTGCATGCCCGTCGCGGGGACGACTTCGACGAAGGCGTCGCTGGCGACCGTCGATCCGAGGAGATCGACCTCGCGCTTCAAGATCGACGCCATCTCGCGCGGCTCGCTCAGGTGAAACAGGCGCCCGCTCGTGCGTACGGCGAGCGCGTTGAGCGTGTTCTCGTCGTAGTCGTTGCCGACGCCGAGCGAGGTCACTTGCGCGCGAAACCGAAGCCCACGCTCCGCGAGCTGCCCGAGCGCTTCGGGCGTCGACGGACCGACGTTCGCAATGCCGTCGGAGATGACGACGACGCGGCGCACGGGATGATCCGCGGGCGCTTGCGCCATGTGGCTCTCGCCGAGCGAGAGACCTTCGAACATGTTCGTCGGTCCCGCGGGCGTTATCTCCGCGATCGTGGAGAGAATTCGCTGGCGCGTCATGCGGTCGAGCGACGTCGGCGGCACGAGGACCATCGCGTGGTCGGAGAACGTGTCGACCGAGACGATGTCGCCTTCGGAGAGCGCAGAGACGAGCGCGCTCGCCGCGGCGCGCGCCGCTTCGATCTTGTCGCCGCGCATCGAGCCCGACGTGTCGATGACGAGGGCGATGTCGACGGGAGCGCGGACGCGAGGCTTGGCCTGCGGCGCGTCGACCCACACGCCGACGTACGCTTCGCCGCCGCCACCGCTGGCGAGGATCATGTCGCTCTCCGGCGCGGCGCCGATCCACGGCGCGGTGCTCGCGGCGGGAGTCTTACCCGGCTTCGGATCGTCATTGGTCGCGATCGGTTTCGGATCGCCGGTCGTCGCCTTCAGCTTCGGCGGCGCGATCGCGCTCGATGCACAGCCCGCCACCAGAAGCGTCCCCACGAACAATCCGATTCGTCGCATGGGGGCTTCGACGCGCGTCGGCGCGGAAGGATCTGCGATGCCCGTGCGAGATTTACAAAAGGGAAGGGGGAGAGAAGGGGATGACGGGTTTGACACCGTCCGAACCTTCTCTTCTTCTGTCCTTCTGTGAAACCCCAATCCCGGTTCGACGCAGGCTATTTCGAGCGGTTTTACGAGTCGCGCGCCAGCCGCGTCTACGGCAGGGCGCAGGTGTCGCACCTCGCGCGCGCGGTGACCGAGATGATCGCGTGGTTCGGCGGCGACGTTCGCGAGGTCGCCGACGTCGGCGCCGGAACCGGTCTATGGCGCGACTGGTTTCGCGCGCACAAACCGCGCGTCCGGTACGTCTCGACCGACGTGAGCGCGTACGCATGCAAGCAATACGGTCACGAGCGGCTCGACATCACCCGCGCGCGCGTGAAGGGGACGTTCGATCTCGTCGTCTGCCAAGGCGTCCTCCCGTACCTCGACGACGCCGCGTGCCGGCGCGCGATCGCGAACATCGCCGCGATGGCGCGCGGGTTCGTCTACGTCGAGGCGATCACCAAGCGCGATCTCGTCGAGCTGTGCGATCGCGAGAAGACCGACATCACGGTGAAGGCCCGGAGCGGCGCGTTCTATCGCCGCGAGCTCGCGAAGCACTTCACCGCGCTCGGGTGTGGGCTCCACTACGCGAAGAAGGGCACGCTCGGGTTCTACGAGCTCGAACACGCCCCCGAGCGCTCCCGCTAGGCTCGCGCGTCACTCCGTCGTTTCGGTCACGGTCTCGGTCGTCTTCTGCGTGACCGTCTTCGGCGCCGGCGCCGCCGGCGGCGCCGCGACTACGGCCGTTGGCGTCGTCGCGAGGCCGCGCCAGTCACCGCGCCGCGTGATCCGTCGACCGCTCCACCGAGTTCACGAAGTCCCCCACCGCCGCGGCGAACTCGTTCGGCTCCTCGAAGTGACCGAAGTGCCCGCTTCGCTCGAGCGTGACGAGCTGCGATCCGACGATCCCCGCGCCGAGCATCGCCGCGTACTTCGGCGAGCAGACGAAATCGCGCTTCCCGACGACGACGAGCGTCGGCGCTTTGATCTCCGGCAGCCTCGCGCGGACGTCGTACGGCGCCGGATCTTTGCCGTGCGTCGGCGCGACGAACGCGTGGATGCCCTCGGCGAAGCGATCGACCTGCTCTTTGTTGCCCGAGTAGTTCGCGACGTAGAGGCCGATCCCGCGACGCCACGACGCGGTCGCGTCGTCGTCGGTGTGTGCGACGAACGCGCGCTCGGCGGACGCGGCGCGGAACCACGGCTCGAGCGCGAACGCGTTCGCGCGGTCCGTCGCGTCGGATGCGAACTCGGCGTTCGTGACCGGCGACGTGTCGTAGAGGACGAGGCCGCGCACGTTCGCGCCGTGCGCGAGCGCGTATTCGAGCGCGACGAAGCCGCCGTACGAGTGGCCGAGGACGTACGTCTCGCCGAGCCCGAGCGCCGAGCGGAGGCCGTAGAGATCGTCGGCGTACCTCTGGCGCGTGTACCCCGCTTCGTCCTTCAAGCGCCCGGACGCGCCGGTGCCGATCGGCTCGACGTAGACCATCGTCAGGTGCTTCTCGACGTCGGGCATCCGCACCGACTCCCAGCCGAGACCCGGCCCGCCGG
>JAYVXB010000752.1:0-10737 GCA_043785585.1 Deltaproteobacteria bacterium
GAGCTTCCCCTTGCACATCGCGCAGCAGCCGAAATAGGTCTTCCCGTCGACCACGACAGGGATCTGGGCCTTTGTCATGTGCTGATTGTTGACCATGCAAACGCTGCTCGGTTCAACGCGGGTGAGCCCGTTCGTCAGTCGTCCGTCGGACGGCGGCGACGCGACCACGGGATCGCTGGCGGGCGCGGCTTTGGGTGCATCGCAAGCCAGGAAGCCGAGTGTGACGAGCGCGACCATTGCGACTCGTGTAGCGCGGAGAGTATCCATACAGAGGGATTCAGCAAAAGGCGGACCGAGCACGTCGATGGGCGAAGAGCGTGGATCGCGCAGGAGACGCATTGTCGACGCCGCGCCAGGCATGCGCCCCGACGCACGCTTTGCACTCGACTGCGACTGGATCGCGATTCGAGATGAGCGCAGTCGTCGTGAGTGGAGGACGTGCCTAGTCGCACCCGCTCAACGCGGCCGTGGTGCGCGTTCCCAGATGAAATTGCACTCGCTCGCTCCGTCGGCGATTCGCCGGCCGACGCCGCCGCGATGGAAGAGAACCTCGTCCGGCAAATACGAGTTGAAGCCGGCGTTGTCGATCTGACAGACGATCGGCGTCAGCTCGGGCGCGCCAACCGACGTCGTGAGCTCGTGGTAGAGGCAGCGCGTGACTTTGACCTCGAAGCGGCGCTCGGTACGCTCGACCACTTCGAGAGTGTTCCAGCGCGTCGGGCCGGTCTTGTTGACGGCGAGCTCGCGGTCGCAGAGGTTTTCGAACGTACGCGGCTCGTCGACGGCCGAGTACGCGAAGCTCCACGACGCCACACCACCCGAGAGGAGCGCGACGCGCATGATCTCGAACGCCTTTGGTTTGCCGATCCGCTTCGAAAGGCACAGGTAAACCCAGATGGGCAACGCTGCGAGCTCGACGAGCTCTGCGGCGAAACGCGGGTCGATGCCCTTCTTGAATCGCCCGAGCGTTGCGCGGCAACGCAGCATGAAGAGCAGCGGATAGCGAAGCTCCTGGCCAATGAGGTAGCGCAAGAGTGGCTTCGTGACAGCCTGAAGATTGAAGGCACTTCGTGGAGCGGCGCGCTTGGCCTCTGGAACGCGGATGGGCTCGACGAGGTTCATGATGTGGCGGCTGCAAGCTGCGCACCCAACGCCGGCGCGCGTCGGCCGACGTGCAAGCGCGTTGCGCATGAGGTGATGCAGCGGCAGCGCGTCGTTCGGTGGTCTGACTCCGGCTCCATCACCGGCGGTTTTACCGCGCGCGTTGCGTCCGCGCGCAAGTCGCGCACCGAGAATGAAGCCCGACTGCATATGCAGAGGCACTTCCTGCGTGACTCCGATTCCTTCGTTACGCGCGTTTCACGCGAATTCGCGCCACATTCGGCGCATCACGGGCGTCGCCAGTCGGGCCGGCTAGCGGATCGGAAACGGACGGGCGCGCGGGATGCAGTGCATGACATTGCTGATGAGGGAGTGTGGCTCGCGGCTCATGCTCCTCGCGCCCTGTTTTCGGCGCGCGTCCGGGCTGCTGCACAAAGGGAGATGACCATGCGACGCATCGTTTTCATCCACGGACTTGCCTTCTGTTCGCTTGGATGCGCCGCCCTGATCGCGGCATGCAGCAGCGATTCTCCGTCGAGCACGGACGCGGGGTCGAATCCCGACAGTGGTTGTCGAAATGGCACGTCGTTCTGCTAGGCATGTCGCTTGCGCTACGGTTCGTCCGTGAGACCCAACTGCGCGTGCGCTCGTACCGATCACACACCAAAGCTCGTCGTCGTGACCGGCGGGCCGGGTGCTGGAAAGACGGCCGTCCTCGAAATGATCCGGCGCAGCTTCTGCGAGCATGTCGTCGTGCTTCCGGAGGCCGCGAGCATCGTCTTCGGCGGCGGATTCCCTCGGAGAGCGACGATGCCGGCACGGCGCGCAGCGCAGCGCGCGATCTACCGCATACAAAGCGAGCTCGAACGGCTCGCCATCGAAGAGGGCGGCGCGGCCGTCGTGCTCTGCGATCGCGGCACGCTCGACGGCCTCGCGTACTGGTCGGACGGCGCGGCGTCGTTCTTCGAGGAGAACGAGACGACGCCCGCGCGCGAGCTCGAGCGGTACGCCGCCGTCATCCAACTGCGAACGCCGCTCGTCGACGGCGGATACAATCACTCGAATCCGCTCCGCGTCGAGTCGGCCAGAGAGGCCGCGGCGATCGACGATCGAATCGCCGTGGCATGGCGGGATCACCCGCGCCGCTCGTTCGTCGAGAGCGCGCCTGACTTCATCGACAAGGCGGCGCGCACCATCGAGCTCGTTCGCAACGAGCTGCCCGCGTGCTGCGCGTCGCATCGCGTTTCGGAGCTCGTCGCGGCAGGCGCTCCCGCTGGCCGGGAGGTGAAACGGTGACGGTCGCGTGCCGTCGGGACGTGGCGCGTCCGCGCATTCTCAGCGCGTCACGGCCGCCAAGACGACGCGCGAGAGCTCGGCAACCTGTCTCCGATGCGAGATCACCCCGGTCGCGCCGTACGTCGCGCCATGGCCACAACGGAGGAGCAACGCTGCGAGCGACGACACCGTCAAACCGGCGCGCGCGGGATCGATCGCGCGCCGGCGCGTGGCGACGTCGAGCGCCGATTCGAGCACCGAGAGGTAGGCGCGATCGAGCTTCTCGACGATGGTCGCAGCCACGCGATCGGACGATCCGAGGATCTCGAGGGCGTGCGGTGACGAGTCGACGAGCTCGTAGAGCCGCGTGAATTTGGCGGCGAGGATCGCGGCGACCCGCGTCTCGAGAGTGCCGCTCGACTCGCTGGCGCGGCGCGCATCGACGACCACGCTCGCGAGAACGTCCTCGCAGACCGCGCGGAAGACCGCGTTCTTGTCTTCGAAATACGCATAGAGCGTCGGTTTCGCGACGGTCGCCGCCGCGGCGAGCGAGTCCATCGACGTGTGGCGGAACCCATACTGGCTGAAGAGGCGCGTCGCAGCGCGGACGATTCGGGCGTGTGTGGCTGGCGGGCGCGAGCGACCGGCTCGAGCTCGTCGCTGCCGATCTTCTCGACGACGGCGCGTTCGATCGGGCCGCCGCGGGCTGCGAGTACGTCCTCCACATGGCGAGCCCTTACGTGCTCGACGCGAAAGACCCACAAAGGGACCTCGTCGATCCGGCGGTCACGGAGGCGGACTGGAACACGAAATCGACGCTCCAGCGCAACGCGTACTACCTCTCGAAGACGCTGGCCGAGAAGGCGGGGTGGCGCTTCGTCGAGGAGCAGAAGCCGACCTTCGACCTCGTCGTGGTCAATCCGTTCCTCGTCATCGGGCCGTCGCTGTCGCCCGGCATCAACACGAGCAATCAGCTGTTCGTCGACCTGTTGAAGGGGGCGTATCCGGGCGTGATGAATCTGACGTGGGGGTTCGTGGACGTACGCGACGCCGCCACGGCTCACGTCGCTGCGATGGAGACGGTCGCCGCGAAGGGCCGGTACATCTGCGCGGGTGAGACGATCGCGATGCGCGCTCTCGTCGAGCTCCTCGCGACGAACGGCTACGAGGACGGGTACGCGCTTCCGAAGCGAGGCCTCGACTGCGGGGTCGGCGATTTCGCGGTGAAGCTGTCGTCGTACTTCCAGCCTAAGGGCGTCGGATCGTACCTGCGCACGCACGTCGGGCGCGTGCCCCGCTACGACAACGGAAAGATCCAGCGCGAGCTCGGTGTGAAGTTTCGGCCGGTGCAGGAGAGCATTCTCGATACGGTCGCGGATCTGCGTAAATCCAAGCACATCTGAGCGTCGCGGCGCAGTGCAGCGGCGCGAACCCGGCGAAGCCACGAGCTACGACGATTTTCTCCGGCGTCTGAATCCGTTTCGACGCGCGCGACGAAGAGGAAGAGAGAGTGAGGCGCCGGGCGACATGCGCGGGCGCAATTCAAAGGGAGCAAGGTGATGAGCTGTCGATACGAGCAAGAGCCGATTCGCGACATCATGGGCACGCTCGCGTCCTCCGCATGCTTTCGCACGTGGGTCACGATCCTCGTCGGGACGCAGCTGGTCGACGATCTGCGCGATCCCGGCCCGTGGCTCGTCATCGCGCCCACCGACGCTGCATTCGCACGCATCGCCGGCAGGGACGTCGGCCGCCTCTTCGCGACCTCCGCCATCGAGTCGCTCATCGATTTCGCCGAGCGCCGCGTCGCGCGCTCGGCGTCGGGGCAGCCCGGCGGCTCGTACACGTCGCTGCTCGGAGATCGCTTTTCGATTGGCGCAGACGACCGCATCGACGACGGGACGCGCATCGTCGCGCGACGGAAGTGCAGCAACGGCGTGGTCGCCGTGGTCGATCGCATCGTGCTGCCGCCGTCACGTGTCGCGCACGGGCGCGTCGCACGCCCGACGATTCGCGCGGCGTGACTCGTCCTTGCGCGCCCAGGCACCGGTGTTACCGTCCGAACGGTCGGCGGCCCTTTTCTGCCCGGAAACTTCCTCGCGCGTGACCCCGAAACCCCTTCTTCCACGCGTCGCTCTCGGCGACGCCGCTGCGGTCCGCGCGTGCCTAGAGCACTATGGCCGGCTCGTGTGGGCGCTCGCGCGTCGCCTGTCGCCGACGCAAGCAGACGCCGAGGACGCGGTGCAGGAGATCTTCGTCGACGTCTGGAAGAACGCGGCGCGCTTCGAGCCTGGCATCGCTTCGGAGCCCGCGTTCGTCGCGATGATCGCTCGCCGCCGACTGATCGATCGCTTGCGCGCGCGAAAGCGCCGGCCCGAGACCGATCCGATCTCCGAGCCTCGAATGCAGCTCCCCGACACGGACGGTACGGCCAACGCCGAGACGTGCGCCGAAGCGTCGCGCGCCGCCGACGCGATCTCCGCGCTCCGCCCCGAGCAACGCCAAGTGCTTCTCCTTGCGATCCGACAAGGGCTCTCGCACGAAGAGATAGCAGAGGCGATGAGCATGCCGCTCGGCACCGTGAAGACCCACGCGCGACGCGCGCTCCTGCACGTGCGTGCTGCGCTCGCAGATCCGGGCCCGCGGCTCAAGGCGGTGGGACCGTGAGCGCTTCGAACCAAGAGCGGTTGCTGGATCTCCTGAGCGATCGCGCGCTCGAGGGGTTGGCAGCGGACGATCTCGTCGAGCTCTCCGCATTGATGGGGGGCGCGAACGACGAGTCGTTCGATCGAGCAGCTGCGGCGGTCGCGTTGGCGACGATCGACGCGGACGAGCCGCTCCCGTCGCACCTCGCGGCGAAGATCGAGGCCGACGCCATGCGCGTGCTGCCGGTGACCCTCGGCGGGAAGACTCCATCGCTCGTGCGCGCGTCGCCTCGACGCGATGTGGTTCGGTTCGCCGGGTGGGTCGCGGCGGCCGCGTGCCTCGCGCTCGCTGCAGCGGCTTGGCTCACGCGTCCGCCCGCCCCTCGCGCGATCGCGCCCGTGCCTCCGATCGAAACGCTGCGCGTCGAGCCTCCGCCCCCCGCCGCTCCGACCCCGACCGAGCAGCGCGCACAGCTCTTGGCGACGAGCGACGTGCTACGCGTCGATTGGACGGCGACGAAAGACCCCGCGGCGACTGGCGCTTCCGGCGACGTCGTCTGGAGCGAATCCGCGCAGCGCGGCTTCATGCGCTTTCACGGGCTCGCTCCCAACGATCCCGCGAAGACTCAATACCAGCTTTGGATTTTCGATCCGTCGCAGAGCACGAAGACCCCGATCGACGGTGGGGTCTTCGACGTCGATTCGACGAGCGGCGAGATCTTGGTCCCGATCACGGCGAAGCTTCACGTGACGCGCCCGACTCTTTTCGCGGTGACGGTGGAGAAGCCGGGCGGCGTCGTCGTGTCCAAGCGCGAGCGCATCGTGCTCACGGCCGCGGCGAAGTCCTGACCGAGCCGCATTGACGAGGCGACGAAAAACCTACCGATCGTCTCACTAGCGCCCCGGCGCGCGCTCGCGCCGATGGAACAGCACCAACCGGAGCGATGGTACGCGGATGCACCGCACCGCTGCCGCGTTCGCTCTCGTCCTCTGCGCCGCCTGCGCTTCGTCCGCCACGTCCGACGGCGCTGCGCCCGACGGCGACGGCGGGGTGCCCCAAGACGCCTCGCTCGACGCCGCGATCGGCGACGCTTCGGCGAAGGACGGCGCCTCTCCCGACGCGAGCGCGAGCGACGCGGGATCGCCCGACGCGACACACGACGGCGGCAACAGCATCCTCCCCGACGCGATCGCGTGCGCCGCGACAGGCGACGCGTGCACCGGTCCCACGCCGGCGCCCGGCCTCTTCGCGACCTACCGCAAAGACGTCTCGCTCCCCGACGCGCAGTACGCCGAGCAAGGCGCAGCTCCGACGAACGGAGGTCGCTTTCACATCGCGGCGATCGCGGCGGCGAGCGGCGCGATCACGCGCGTCGAGCTCAATGGTCAGGACGTGACGACGCTCTTCACCGCACCGCATCTCGAGTGGCTGCACGTGTGGCCGCACACCGCGGTCGTCGGCGAAGCGATTTGGATCGCGTTCCACTCGCAAGATCCCGCGTGGGATACCGCGACGTCGGGGCAGATCCGCGTGGTGACGGCGAACGGCGACGCGTTGAACGGGACGTTCTCGGTCGCGCGCGCGGTCGCGCCGATCACGTACGTGACGACGGCCGACGCCGGTCGGACGCTCGTCGTGCACGTGCAAAACGTCGACACGACACCGCATACGCTCGCGCGCCTCCTCGTGAACGGACGCGACGTGTCGACGTCGTCGGTCGCGTGCATCCCGAAACGGACGCTCGCGCCGAACGAGTCGGCGATGTGGACCGTGCCGCTCTGCGCGGCGACGACGCCCGGCAAGGCGTGGACGGTCGTCGCCGACTGGAGCGGCACGCCCGCGTCGGTCGGGGTCGGGCGCGTCGTGCCCGAGCTCTTCCCGATCGAATCGTGGACGAGCTCGTCCGACTGCGCGTTCCCAGGAGCCAACGCCGCCAACTTCGCGAAGCATCAGGCCGCGGGCATCGACACGCACTTCATGTACATCGGCGGCGGCCAGCAGTGCGGCTTCGACGGCACGACGATGGCGAACGTGACGGCGCCGGCGCAAACCGACTTCCACGTCTTCATCGCCGACGACTTCTTGTCGCAGCCGAACCCCGAGACGCTGCTCACGAACACGAGCGGGGTCGCGGGCTTTCTCATCGGCGACGAGGTCGACGGCAAGGTCTACGAGGGCACGACGCCGAAGCCGTACGCCAAGGCGCAACAGGCCGAGCGCATCTGGGGCATGTACCCCGGACTGCCCGTTTACCAGGGCGGCAAGACGAACAAAAACGGCGGCGCGTTCGCAGGCGCGACCGACATTCAAGGGATGGATTTCTACGTAGCGGCGTGCGCGCCGCACATCACGCAGTTCGGGACGTACCCGCCGCTTCGAGCCCCGTACGATTACCTGCGCAATGCACGCAACAACCACGCGCCGCTTCCGACGTGGCTCTACTCGCAAGGCCTCTCCGGCGGCTGGGACAAGCACACCATCGGCACCGCGCACGTGCAGGCCGATCCGCAAGAGCTTTTGGTGCAAGCGCTCAGCGTCGCAGCCGCGGGCGGCAAGGGCTCATGTGGTTTCAGAGCACGATGGAGGAAGCGACGTACGCGCCAGCGCGTTGGGATGCGATGGCGCAGGCGAGCTGGACGATTCGCGGCGTGCGCGCGTTCCTCCGCGAGGGCGACGTCACGGGCGCGGCGACGACGGATGCGGAGGCGATCGTCGAAGCCATTCGCGCACGCGACGCGATCGTCGTTCCGCTCGTCGCGCTGAAGACGACGACCGGCCCCACGGATGTCGGGTGCGCGGCAACGCTCACCGAGGCGCAGGTCGTGCACTGGACGCTCGCCGATCAGACGGCGAAGGTGTCGGTCGTCGTGCCAGACGATTTCGCAGTCATGGATGTCTTCGAGGTGAAGGGACAACAGGTGCTCGACGTGACGACGCCGCAGTCGGTCGTCGGTCGCACGCTTCGCCTCGAAGGGATCGCGCTCGGCAACGCCACGCCGGTGCGCGTGTTCGTGCTCGCGCGAACCAAGGCTGTGCGGCAAGCGGTCGCTGCGGCGCTCATGAGGTGAACGCAAGCGTCGTCGCTCCAGCGCGTCCTTGCCTGGAGCCAATGGCCGCGATTCGCGCTTGCGAGGAGCCCGCGAACGACCCCGCACCTACCGATCGGTTGCCCCATTAACGCAGCGTGCTAAAGGCACGCCTACATGAGCGCCATTTCACATTTTCCCGCTTTTTTCCCCTCCTCCGCCCTGCTCGCCTTCGCCTGCTCCGCAGCCATGGCCGGCTGCTCCGGGACCGCCAGCGACGGCTCGGCCGCGACCGCCGAGGACCTCAAGGGTCCCGTCGCCGCCAGGCCGCCGATGGGCTGGAGCTCGTGGAACACGTTCGCGTGCAACATCCGCAAGGACCTGATCCACGCCCATGCCGACGCTCTCGTCACCAGCGGCATGCGCGACCTCGGCTACGTCTACGTGAACCTCGACGATTGCTGGATGGCTCCCGAGCGCGACGCGAACGGCGATCTCCAGGCCGACCCGGTCCGCTTCCCCAGCGGCATCGCCGCGCTCGCCACCGCGATGCATGCCCGCGGCCTCAAGCTCGGCATCTACTCCTCGCCCGGTCCGCAGACGTGCATGGGTCGCGGCCTGCAGGGCATCACCACCGGCCACCACCCCGGGAGCGAAGGCCACGAGGCGCAGGACGCCGCGCGCTTCGCATCGTGGGGAGTCGACTATCTGAAATACGACCGCTGTACCGCGCCCAAAGAGGACGCCGAGCGGCGCTTCTCGCTCATGCACGACGCGCTGGCGGCGACCGGTCGGCGCATCGTCTACAGCATCAACCCCGACGGCGCGACGGCCGCGAAGCCGTGGAGCACATACGCGAACCTTTGGCGCACGACGCCGGACGTCGACCCGACTTGGCACCAGATGTGGTGGAGCGAAGGCTGGTGGAGCACGGGGATCATCGACATCGTCGATCAGAACGAGCCGCGGTACGCCGACGCGAGCCCCGGGCACTGGAACGATCCCGACATGCTGGAGATCGGCGTGAGCAAGCCTTACCTGTGGACGCACCTGCAGCTCACCGACGTCGAGGCGCGGACTCAGTTTTCGATGTGGGCGATGATGGCGGCACCGCTCATCGCGGGAAATGATCTCACGGCAATGAGCGACGCGACACACGCGACACTGACCAACACCGAGGTGGTCGCAATCGACCAGGACGCCGCCGGTGTACAGGGGCGCCGGGTATCCAAGGATGGAGACCTCGAGGTGTGGTCGAAGCCATTGGCCGACGGCGGCGTCGCCGTGGCACTCCTGAACCGCGGGACGCATGCGGCGAACGTGCAGGCGAAGTGGAGCGACGTCGGAGTGCGCTCCGCGCACGCGAAGGTTCGTGACGTGTGGGCGCACGCCGACCGCGGGCTCTTCACCGGGGGCTATGGCGCGCAAGTGCCGGGGCACGGGGCGGTCGTCGTGAAGGTCGTCGCAGCCGCCCACTGACACGAGCTGGCCGCTCTCCTCCATTCCGTCTCGAGGTAACACGCATGAACACTCTCTCTCGCGTCACTGCGGTGCTGACGACTCTGATCCTCGGCGCCGCCTGCTCCAGCTCGTCGCTCTCCGATCCCTCCGCCGTCGCCGAAGAGGCGCTCGCGCACCGACGCGTTCCCCGCGGCTTTCGGCTGGGGACGGCCGTCGCCGGCTTCCAGGTCGACATGGGCTGCCCGACGATCGCCCCCGAGCTCTGCGAGGACCGCCACTCCGACTGGTACCAGTGGATCACCACCGCCCGCATCGAGCATAACCCCGTCCTCTACATGTCGAAGGATCCGCCGTCGTACGGCCCCGGCTTCTTCGAGCTCTACGAGCAGGACATTCTTCGCGCCAAGCGCGAGCTCCACAACGACGCTTTCCGCCTGGGCCTCGAGTGGAGCCGCATCTTCCCCGAGCCGACCTTCGGCATCGACGGCTACGACGACCTGCGCCGCGCGGCGAGCCCGGTCGCGCTTGCGTACTACCACCGCGTGTTCGCGAGCTTGCGCGCGAACGGCCTCCACCCCCTCGTCACCATCAATCACTACACGCTGCCGCTTTGGATTCACGACGGCAACGCCTGCAACGAGAACGTCGACACCTGCGCGCACCGCGGCTGGATCGACCAGGACGTCATCGTCCCCGAGATTGCCAAGTACGCCGGGTTCGTCGCGCGCGAATTCGGCGGCGAGGTGGACCAGTGGGCCACGCTGAACGAGCCGTTCTCGGCGGTCGTCGTGCCGAGCTATCTCCTCCCCAGCGCGGCGCGCAGCAACCCTCCCGGTCTCTATCTGCATGCGAACCTCGCGAAGAGGGCGACGACGTCGATGATCGTCGCGCACGCCCGCATGTACGACGCGGTGAAGGCGAACGACACGTTGGACGCCGACGGTGACGGCGCGACCTCGTTCGTCGGACTCGTCTCGGCGGTGGCAGACGTCGCGCCCCTCACCGACAACGCGCGTGACGCGAAGGCCGCCGAAGACGCGCGCTACCTCTTCAACGATCTCTTCCTCCGAGGCGTGGCCCAGGGACTCCTCGACGAGGCGTGGGATGGTCATCCCATCTACCGTGCCGATCTTGCCAATCGCCTGGATTACCTAGGTATCAATTACTACTTCCGCCTCACCGTCCAGGGCACTCTCTTTCCCATCCCTGGGCTGAGCGGGATATCGCC
>JAYVXB010000753.1:0-10708 GCA_043785585.1 Deltaproteobacteria bacterium
GCCTGCCGGTACGCCGAGTAGTGATCCTTGAGCGAGCTCCCACGCGGCGAGAGCGCGGTGACCGCGTCGAGGAGCGACGGGTACATCGCCTTCTCGGGCGGCGGTGCGTACTCGCGGAGCTGCGTCTCGATCCAATCGCGGTAGACCTTGACGATCGGTACCTCGTGCTCGCTCCCCGCGTTGTACGGGTACTTCTCTTTCAGCTCGGACTTCGTGCGGCGTGCGTCCTCGTCGCTGAGCGCGAGGCGACGCGGCCACTGATCGCCGGGCGTGTAGCTCATGCCCGAGAGGATGCGATCGACGAGCTCCATGACGCGCGCGATGTCCTCGATGCGATCGATGCAGATCTTGAGGTTCGCTTCTTCGTGCGCATAGGCGCGGTAGGCGCGGACGTTTTGGGTGGCGGTGGAGCAGCCGAGGCCGAGGACTCCGCACATCGCAGCGATGAGGGCGAAGGCGAACGGAGGCCGGAGGTCGATGGGTCTCACCTTCGACGGAGCGTATCGCGGGCGGGGACGGAATTGTCTACGCTCGTCCGTCATGGGCTGCCTCTTTTGCAAAATCGTGAGTCGCGAGATTCCGTCCGAGATCGTCTTCGAGAACGAGCACGTGCTCGCGTTCAAAGACATCCATCCCGCCGCGCCGTCGCACGCGCTCGTCATCCCGAAGCGACACATCGTCGGGATGCGCGACGCGAAGCCCGAGGACGCGGCGCTCCTCGGCGAGATGATGCTCGCGGCGCGCGAGGTCGGCGAGCTGCTCGGCGTCGGCGAGTCGGGGTATCGCCTCGTCGCGAACCAAGGCGCGAACGCCGGGCAAAGCGTGCATCATCTGCATGTCCACGTGCTCGGCGGGCGAGGATTGGCCTGGCCGCCTGGGTGACGCGCGCGCCCCTCCATTGCAGAAGGGGACGGACCAGGTGGGCGCGCGATTCAATCGTACGGGCGTTTTCGCGCTAGGATTCGGGTTGGGTGTCGATGAAATCGTTCGTTGGGCTCGTGTGCGGCGCCGTCGTGGCGGCCGCGTCGAGCTGCGCGGGCGGTCCGGCCGCACCGGTGGCTCCCGTCGTTCGGGCCGAGCTCGACGCGAGCGCCGCCCTCGAGCCGATCGACGCCGCGGCGATCCCCGAAGCGTCGCCGCCGCCGATCCTCGCCGATGCCTCGGACCCGCCGCGCGAGCCGCAGACGATCGCGAGCGGGCTCGATCCGATCGAAGCGATCGCGCTCGACGAGAGCGACGCGTACATCCTCACGCGGTCCGCGCCGGGCGCGTGGCGCCTCTATCGGGTCGCGAAGCGCGGCGGTGTCGCGTCGCGGCTCGACGATTTTCACGCGGAGAGCGTGTCGGTCGCGGTCGATGATCACGCGTTCTACGTCGCCACCGCGCAGCGCATCAGCGAAGCGATCCAAGGCGGCAACTTCCGGACGTCGGCGTACGGGCGCGTCGTCGTGGCTCCGAAGGTCGGCGGCGGACGCGCGACGATCTTCGACGGCCTGCGCGCGGCATACGGCGTCGCCGTGCACGGCGAGAACGTCTACTGGCTCAGCGGCGCGGTCGATGGGAGCGGCGGCGTCACCGTCGATTCGATCATGAAGGGTCGCGCGTCGGGCGGCGGCGCGGCGTACTTCGCGATGAAGCAGATCGGCGCGACGAGCGTGGCCGCCGACGGCACCGCCGTCTACTTCGCCCTCGCGGGGCGCTTCGACGATCGCAAGCACGCGTGGCCCGCGGGCGCGATCGTCCGCGCCGCGATCTCCGGCGGCGCACCTTCGACGCTCGCGACGACCGGCGAGCAACCGCACGCGATCGCGCTCGACGACGTCGCGGTCTACTGGATCGATCGAAGCGGCGCGCTCTCACGCGTCGCGAAATCCGGCGGACCCGCCGCTCTGCTCGCCGACAAGGTCGATCGGTTCGCGCTCGACGGCGCGCGCGTTTACGGCGCGAGCGGTGGCGTCATCACTGCGCGAGCGAAATCCGGAGGCGACGTCGTCGCGCGTTGGGAATCGGCCGCGCCCGTCACCGCGATCGCGCTCGATGGCGCGTTCGTTTACTTCGCGTCGGGCGGAGAGCTTCGGCGCGCGCTGAAGTAGCGCGCTCCCACGCCGCTCACGTCACGGACACTTGTTGGTGCCCGCGACGCACGCTCCGGACGCGCAGATGCCGCCCGCGCAGCAGTCTTGCCCCGCGCCGCCGCACGCGACGCAAAGCGCGGTCGCCTTGTCGCAGACGAACGGTTCGCCGCAGTAGCTCTGCCCCGTAGGTGCCGGGCAGCACGCTTGGTTGAACCCGCCACATGAAGCGCACGTGCCCGCCGTGCACGTGGCGAACGGCGCCGTGCACGAGACGTTGCCGCCGCAGCACGTCTGCGAAATCTTGCCGCACGTCCCGCCCATGCAGCCGCCGGCGGCGCACGTCCCTTGACCTGCGGAGCACGTGCCCGCGGCAGCGACGCAGGTCTTCGTGTTGCCGTCGCAGCAACCGCCGCCGGAGCAGAAGTTGCCGTCGCAGCACGGCTGGCCCGCGCCGCCGCACGTCGCGCACTTCGACGTCGCGGGAGAGCAGGAGAGGCCCGACGCCGTGCAGAAGTTCGCCGCGGCGCCGTTCGCGTTCGGGTTGCCGTTGCAGCAATTCTGCGCGGCACCACCGCATGGACCGGTGAGGCAGCTCCCGCTGCTGCAGCTGCCCAACGCGCCGCCGCACGTCGCCCCGTTCGCCTTGCACGTCCCGCCGGTGCAGCATCGCGCGCCGGCGCAGGTGTCGTTCGCGCAGCACGGGTTGCCGGTGCCGCCGCACGTCACGTTCGATGTGCCGTTCAAGCAGATGTTGGCGCCCATCGCTTGCCCCGACGCGATGCAAGCGCCGGCGCTGCAGCATCCGCCGCCGAGGCACGCGTTGCCCGCGCAGCAAGCTTGCGTCGCGCCGCCGCACGGCGTGCACGCGCCGCCGGTGCACACGCGGCCGGAGCCGCTGCACGCTGCCGTCGTCGCGACGCAGAGCGAGGTCACGCCGTCGCAGCATCCGCCGCCGCCGCACGTGCTGCCTGCGCAGCACGGTTGCCCGGGGCCGCCGCACGTCGTGCACGCCCCCGCTTTGCAGATCTTCGTGCCCGCCGCGCACGACGTCGCATCCGCGGCGCACGTCGAGCTCGTCGCGTCGCAACACCCAGTGCCGCTGCACGTCGATCCCGCGCAGCACGGTTGTCCGGCGCCGCCGCACGCCACGCACGTGTTCGCGGAGCAGAGCTCGCCCGCGCCGCACGTCGATCCCGCGCAGCACGGTTGGCCAACGCCACCGCACGCGACGCACGTGCTCGCGGAGCAGATCGCCCCCGCGCCGCACGTCGATCCCGCGCAGCACGGCTGCGTCGCCGCGCCGCACGCCGTGCAGGCTCCGGCCGTGCAAAGGTTGTTGCCGGTGCACGCAGCGCCTGCGTTCACGCACTGCGCCGCCGTCATGTCGCAGCAGCCGGTGCCCGTGCACGCGCCGCCTGCGCAGCAAGGTTGCGCCGCGCCGCCGCACCCGACGCACGAAGTGCCGTTGCAGACTTGGCTCCCGGTGCAGCCGAGACCGTTGCCGACGCACTTCTGCATTCCGACGTCGCAGCAGTCGCCCGCGCTGCACGTGTTGCCCGCGCAGCACGCTTGCGACGTCGCGCCGCACACGATGCATGTTCCGCCGCTGCAGACGTCGCCCGCGCTGCACAGATTGCCTGGGCAGCAGAGCTGCGCGGTTCCGCCGCACGCGACGCACATGCCGCCGCTGCAAGCGCCGGTCGTGCAGCTGTTGCCCGCGCAGCACGTCGAACCGATGTAGCCGCAAGCCGCGGCTTCCATGACGTCCGGCGGCGCGTCGGCGACGGCGTCTGCCGCGTCCGTGGCGTCGGTCGTCGTCGTGGTGTCGGTCGGTGCGTCCGCCGTCGAGTCGGGCGCCGTGTCCGGTGGGATCGTGACGTCGACGGGGACGAACGTGTCGGCGCTCGCATCCACGAGGGAGCCGTCGGTGTCCGGCGCGGGGGCTCCCTCGAAGATCGAGTAGTCGTCGGTGCAGCCGGCGACGAGGAGCGCGAGCGATGCGATCGCTGCGAGGAGAATCTGCTTCACAGGGAACCTCGCAAACCGATGAAACCCGGTGTCACGACGACCGCCGCGCTCGCGCCGCCCGGTGTCGACTTCGGTGCGCTCAAGATGAAGAGCACCACGCCCGTCGAGATGCCGACCGCGCCGACGACGAGGCCGATGTTCGCGATCGTCTGCTGCATCTTGCCGGACGAGACGGTGTCCGCTTTCGACGCGGGGCACGGGCCGCTGTGGCAAGCCGTCTGAAGATCGCTGTACGTGCTTTTCTCGAGCGCGCCGAAGATGCCGAACGTGATGAGGCCGGCGGCGCCGACGCCTCCAGCGATGTACGCGGTCGTTCGGAGACCACCGCGCGGCGCGGGCGGAGGCGGAGGCGGGAGCGGCTTCGGATCGTCCTTCGGGACGTCGTTCGGATCGATCGCCGCGTTCGGTTTCGGTGGCGGCGGCGGCTCCGCAGGCTTCGGCGGCTCCGCATCGAGGTTCACCGTCGTCTCGCCGGGACCCACGGTGAGCGTGCTCCGCGCGACTTCTTTGCCGCCGTTCGTGACGATGATCTCGATCGTGCCCGGCATCACGGGGATCGGCTCGGCGAGCGCGTCGCGCGTGAGATCGCGGTCGCCGACTTTGACGCCCGTGCCTTCGCCCGCGTGGTCCACCTTGATCGTGAGCAGGACGATCTTCGTCGCGACATCTTTTCGCTCTGCTTCGGCGGCGTCCGCCGTCTCGCCGTAGCGCGCCTCGCGCGCAGCGAGCGCGCGCGCGTCGTTCATCGTCTTCGTGAGCTCGATGTAAGCGTCGGGCAGCTTTCCGGTCTCGATGAGGCAACGCGCGAGCGAAAATCGCGCATTGGGGCTCGCCACGACGACGAGCGACGCGCGAAACTCGACGACCGCTTCGTCGCACTTTTTCTTCGCGGCGAGATCGCGCCCCTTCAAGAAGAGGCGTTGCGCTTGAAACTTCTGCTCGGGCGTCGCCGAGATCGCATCGGCCGGCGCCGCGAGCACGCCCGCGCTCGCGAGGAGCACGGACGCGAAGGATGCGGCGGCGAAGCAGCGGCGGAGCGAGCAGAGCATTCGCATCTCAGATCCTCGTCGGGTCGAACTTCGGTTTCGCAGTCGGCGGAGGCGGGGGAGGTGGTGGCGGGGTCGTCGGCGGCGGGGGTGGCGCGACGGTCGGCGGAGGAGGCAGCGGTTTCGGCGGCACGGGCGGGGGCGGGGAGACGGCGACAGGGGGGGCGGTCGGGGTCGGGGTCGGGGTCGAGGTCGAGGTCGGGGTCGCGGTCGAGGTCGAGGTCGGGGTCGAGGTCGAGGTCGGGGTCGAGGTCGCCGCCGAGGCGCTCACCGTTGCCACTGCGCTTGCGCTCGCGATCGGGATCGCCGTCGCCGTCGAAGCCGCCGCGCTCACCGTGGCCACGCTCGTCGTCGTCGCGCTAGGCACGGCTCGCGTCGGCTCCGCGCGCGTCTCGTCGCCGCGCGTCGCGAAGCGCCACGCCGCGATCCCGATGATCGACACGCACGCGCCAATGACGATCCACACGACGACGTTCCGACGCGCGCCGCGAACCGCGACGGACGGCTCGGTGTGGAGCATCGGTCGCAACGGCGGAAGATCGTTCTCTGCTGCGCCCGCGAAGCGCCCCATCGGAGCTGGATCGGCCGCATCGGCGGGGATGGACGGCCCGAACGGATCTCCTATCGACGGCGCTGCTGTCAGTGCGGGAGGCGGCAGCTTCCACGCCTCCACGCCGAGAGGAAGCGTCATCGCCTCCACGCGCCGCGACGGCGCACGCGCCTCGATCGCCGGCGGAGGCACCGACTCGAGGGCCACCTCGATGTCATCATCGATCGGGGCCGCGCGGAATCCCATCGGTGCGGCGAGCGCGACGACCGCGGGTGGCGGCGGCGTCGGCGTACGCAGCGGACCTTGCTGCGCCTCCATCGAGAACACCGATTCGCGCTTCGAAAAGACCGGAAGCTCGCCCGCGTGAGGCACCGCCGGCATGTGCACTGCCTGGTTGGGCATCGACGGTGGGACGCTCTCAGCGTCGGCGGGATCGATCTCGAGGATGCTCGCCGCCGAGATCGGCGCCGGCTCGTCGTCGGCGCTGCCGAGACGTGGGAAGCGCGATCCGTCCGGAAGCGCGTTCGGACGAAGCGTTGGCGTCTTCGATTGGAGGAGCATCGGTGGCGGCGCCGGCTTCGCTTTTGGCGTCGGTGGTGCGGGCGGTGGTCGCGGTGGCGTGATCGGTTTGATCGCGGCCTTCGGCGCCGCAGCGGAAGGTGCGTGCGGCATACGAGGTGGCGCAGCGGGCGTCCCTCGGGGAGCGAGCGCGGCCCCCGCGCCGCTGGCGCTCGCTTCGGCGGTTGCACGTCGCGCGGCAATCTTGTCACCTGCCGCCGTCTTCATGAACGCGGCCACGCGCAGCGGCGTCGTCAGCTTTGCGCCGACGATCTTCCGCATCTCCGCCGCCATCGCGGCCGCGGTTGGGAAACGCTTGTCGGGCGAGGCGGCCATCGCGCGCGCCGCGACATCGGCGAGCGGCGCGGCCCACGGTGCGTCGTCGGGAACGAACGCGCGCTCCATCTCGCCCGAGCGAACGCGCAGGACGATCCCCTCGACGGTCACCGATGGAAAGACCGGCGTGCCGCTGAGCGCTTCCCACAGAAGAGCGCCCACCGAATAGACGTCGGCGCGCGCATCGTACGCGCCGCCGGCGAGCACCTCGGGCGCGAGCGTCGCGTAGCCGGTCTTCGGCAGATCGCCCGGACGCCGAATGCGTCCCGCGAGCAGAACGCGCGCCACGCCGTCGCTGCCGACGAGCACGTTGTCGGCCGTGATCTCGCCGTGCGCGAGGCGCAGCGGCTGCTGGCGCTGCATGTCGCGAACGTTGTGCAGCGCGCTGAGGCCCGTGAGGACGTCGATCAGCGCGCGGAGCGCGACGGAGAGCGGCGGGATCGACTCGGGCCCTGCGTCGACGCGCCACAGCTCGGAGAGTCGTTCGCCGTCGACGAACTCGTGCACGACGCGCACTTCGTCCGCCGTCACTGCGACGTCGCGGACGCGGACGACGTTCGGATGCTCGAGCATCGCGACTGCGCGCGAGACACGCACCGACGCCGCCGCGTCTTCGTCCGAGATGCCGGCGCCGCGCGCGAGTCGCTCGACGACGACGACGTGTCCTCGTCCGCCCGCCGCCGTGGCGATCGCGAGGTACGTCGGAACGGCGCGCTTCCCAAGCTCTCGCACCACGCGCGGTCGCGCGTCGTCGTGTGGCGCCCCGCGGCCACTCGAGTCCAAAGCCGCCATAGTCACCCGAGATTATCACCACGGGGAAAAAAGGGGGGACGCGCGATCAGCGCGGCATCAACCTCGTTTCGCTGGTCTCGCTCGTCTCGACGGGCTCGGCGGGCTCGGCGGGCTCGCTGATTTCGCCGCTTCGGCTGCGAGCTCTGCGGAGAAGGCTGCGACGAGCGCCGACTCTTCGTCGGACATCGGTGGATCGCGCGGGTGATCGAACGGAGCCGTGGGACGCGCGACGCCGAGCACATGGACGCGAAGCCACACGCGGGTCACGCTCGCGAAGCGACCACTGCAGCCGACGACGAGGGCGACGAGATCCGGCCCCGTCGCGCGGCGTGGCGCGGGGCGAATCGACAGCGTGCGCCCGTCCTTCAACGTCGCGTCGAGCCCGGCAAGCAGCTGGTCGGCCGGATCGAGCCAACGGTCGCGCGCGCCGGGCGCGCCGCGATCGAGCCATTCGCGCGCCGTGAACGCCAGCGCGTCCCGTTCGACATCGAGCGTGAGCCCCTCGCGCACGAGCGCTGCCTCGACGTCCGCGAGCGCCGTCTCGCCGCTCACGTCGACGAGCAGGCTGGTGCGATCGATCGTCACGCTCACGGCGTCGCCTCGTTGGGCAGGAGGTTGCCGGGGTTCATGACGCCGCGCGGATCGAACACGCGCTGCATGGCGCGAACGACGTCGACACCGACGCCGAGCTCGGAGCCGAGGCGCGGCGCCTTCGACCGGCCGACGCCGTGATGGTGCGCGAGCGTGCCGCCGGCCTCGACCGCGGCCGCGAGCGCCGCGCGCCACGTGCGATCGTACGTCTCCTCGCACGCCGCGTCCCAACCGCCGCGCTTTCCTCCGGTAGCGCTCCCCGCGAACGAAAAATAAATGCAGCAACCATCCGGGTACGCGTGGCTGAAGTGCGCCATCACGAAGACGTGCTCGCCCGCCGCGCGTCGCACGCCGTCGTAGAGCGCGCCGAGGCGCGACCACGTCGCCGCGACCTCCATCGTGTCGACGAACGCGCCCGTCGCGAACATCGGCGCTTGGCGATAGCTCACGGAGTAGCGGTGCTTCAGCCACTTTTGCGCCGGGCCCTCGCCCTCGTACGTCGCCTTCGGCGATGTCGACGCGACGAGACGCCGCGCCTCGTCGGCGTCCGCCTCCGGTCGATTCCCCGTGCCCTCGAAGATCACGACGAGCATAGCGCCGCCCATCGCGCGCCCTCCGACGTTCGAGTGGAGGAGATCGTTCATCAGCTCGGGGCGACGCAGCACTTGCCGCAGCGCGATCGTGCCGAGCCCCGGTCGCTTCGGCGCGTCCGCCGATTTCTTCGCGCGCTTCACGCCGCCCATGCGCGCGAGCATCGCGTCGAACGGATCGTAGAGACGCGACACCGCCGGACGCAGCCCCGACTGAAAGAGGAGGCGCATCGCGGCCCATCCTTCTTCCGTCGTCGGGAACGACCACGACGCGAAGCCGCGCGACGTCGGCACCGGATGAAGTCGCAACGTCGAGCTCGTGATGATGCCGAAGATCCCTTCGCTGCCGATGACGAGCGGCACGAGATCCGGTCCGCTCGTTCGCCGCTTGAGGGTGACGACGTCGCCGGTGCCCGTGACGAGCTCGAGCTCGGCCACCATGTCTTCGATTTTTCCGTAGAGGCCGGAGCACTGACCCGCGCTGCGCGCCGCGACCCATCCACCCACGGTGCTGCAGAGGATCGACGACGGAAAATGCCCGAGCGTGAACCCTTCGCGATTGAGCCGCTCCTCGAGCGGGACGCCCATGTGCCCCGACTCGACGTCGAGCGAAGGCTCGCCGCGCTCGAAGCGGCGCCACTTGTCCATTCGCTTCAAGTCGACGATCACGACGTCCTCGCGCGGCAAGACGCCGCCGCAGACGCCGCTCCCCGCGCCGAACGGAACGAGCGGCGTGCCGGTGTCGTGCGCCCACTTCGCGAGCGCTGCGACCTCTTTCGTCGACGTCGGCCAGACGATCGCGCCGGGCTTGTGATCTGCGACGCGACCCGCGCGCACCGCGAGGTGATGACGCGGCCAGAGATCGCGCGCGTACGCGACGCGATCAGCGGCGTCGTTGCTCGCGCGAAGCGAAGGGAACGCGAGCGACAGATCGTGGAGAAGCGATGCCGTCATCGTCTCAGGTACCTGTGTAGAACGCCGCTCCGGCGAGGCGCATCGTGCTCTTGTCCCACGTGAACCAGTACATCTCGCCGTACGGCCCGTCGGTGACGACGCACACGGGGCGCGTCGCGCTGCACTCGAGCTCTTTGCAGCGCTTGCCGGTGTCGCGGACGTCTTCGGGCCTCAGCTTGCTCTCGATCGTGACGCGCGGGCGGTACGTCGGGAGCGTCGGCTCTTCGAAGGTGAGCACGCGAACGTCGGCCGTCGAGATGCGGCGGAACGTCGCGAGCTTGTCCGCGCCGACGAGGAGCTTGCATGCGTCGGCGACGGCCACGCCGCGCGCCGGGACCGCGAGCGCCGCCGTCAACGCCGCATCGATCGACGGCGCGTTCAAGAGCGCGAGCTCGCTCCCGTGATCGCCGAGGAGGTCGTCGACGTTCACCGACGGCGGCGGCGCGAGGAACGCCAACGCGAAGACGAGCGGCGTCCCGTCGGTGGAGCGTCCGGCGCCGCGGACGATCGCGTCGGTGCGTCCGTCGCCGTCGAGATCTGCGAAGCGTGCTTCGAAGCGGGTGTCGGTCGCGTTCGCGTCGATGAAGCCCATGGAAGACAGCGGGAAGATCCGCGCCGAGTCGCCCTCGCGAACGACGACGGCCGGCCCGTTGAGCTCGAAGTCGGTGATCGCGACGCCGATCGTCCCGCCCGCGGCGCCCGCGACAAGAGGCGCTTCGCCCAGGATCTCCTTCGTCGTACGCACCTGCTCGCGAAGCGCGGTCTCGGTCGACGTCGTGGTCGGCGACGACGCGACCGCGTGCGGCGCGCCGGAGGGCGGCGGGTACACGGGCGTGTACTCGCGCGCGAACGTGCGCATCATCCACTTTCCGCCTTGCTCGACGAAACCGATCGCGACGTGCCCCTTCGCCGTCGCCGCTTCGCACTCGTCGCCGCCGCAGTGATCGTTTTGGATCGCCTCTTTCACCGCGTCGAGCACCTCTTGTGCGCGCGGCGACGACGAGAGGCGCTGCGCGTCGACCGTCTCGACCGTCTGCGCGAAGGACGACTGCCAAACGTCCGTGAGCTCGAGTCCCTGCGAAGCGAGCGCCGCGGCGAGCGCCGCTTCGGATTTGGCCGCTGCCTTGAGCGTCGCCATCAGCGCACCGTCCGGCGCGCGGCGCGGCGCGGGGGGGCCTGCGTCGATCC
>JAYVXB010000754.1:0-10684 GCA_043785585.1 Deltaproteobacteria bacterium
GAGATCGATCCGCGTCGCAGCCAGTTTCGCGCGAGGAGAAGCCCAATCGGCGACGACATCCCGATGACGCCATAGACGAGCCACATCGTGCCCGTGCGGCGCGGGCCGTCCTTGGGGCAGAACGCTTCGAGCATGCTCCCCGAGTAGAACCCCGTCGTGAACTTGGCGATGAACCATGGGACCATCGCGACGCCCATGTAGACGCCGACCTTCTCCGGCGGCGCGGTCTCGGCGACGTACTCGTAGAAGCGAGAGGACCACATCGCCTCGCCGAACGAGAAGACGATCATGTACGCGAGGAGCGCCCAGAGCTGCGGGCCCGGAACGAGGAGAAACGGCGCGCTCGCGCTGACCATCGTCCCAGCGATCATCATCGTGACGACGTGAATGCGGCGCGTGACGGCGGCGACGATCGGCGTGAAGACGAGGATGATCGATCCGTTCACGACCGAGACGATCCACTCGAAGCGCGCGCCGACTTCGGGCGGGTACGCGCGCGTGACGTAGTCGGGCATCGTGAGCCACTGGTGCGCGAACAGGGTGCGGACGCCGAGGAGGACGAAGATGAAGAACAAGAAGCGCGGGTTCGCGAGCGCGTGATCGCGCAGATGGGCGACGTCGAGCTTCTTCTCGGTGCTCGCGACGGCGCCGCGGACGGGCTCGCCCGCTTTGCGTGGGAAGCCGATGAGGTGGATGAGCAAGTAGACGACGGTGATCGCCGCGCACATCGCGATGACGCCCGTCGGTCCCCATCGCGCGCGCACCGGTGACGATGCGAACGAGACGATGACGAGCCCGCCGTTCGAGAGCGAGTAGAGGAGACTGTAGCCGACCGCCGACGTCTCCTTCGTCGTCGACTGCTTCACGCCTGCGTAGACGGCGGGCTGCATCGCGCCTGCGGAGAAGGCCATCAGCGTGAGGCCGGTCCACGCCATGACGGCGCGCGCGGGGAGCGACGGCGCGAACGTCAGCATCGCGCGACCGGCGAGCGCCGCGACGATCGTGATCGTCAGCGTTCGGCGGACGCCGAGGCGATCGGTGACGCCGCCGAGCGTCGCGGAGAAGAACGTCATCATGCCGGTGAAGTAGGCGACCGAATAGCCGGCCCAAACGTCGTCGAGCCCGACGCCCTGCCCGAGGAAGAGCGTGAGGACGTTGAGAATCCCGAAGTACGCCGCGCCGTCGAGGCAGTAGACCGCGTTCGAGACCCAGAAGACGCGGCCGAGCTTGCGAAGCGACCAGAACGCGTCCAGCACGCCGCGTCCATACCACAGCGAAAAACTCTTCGTTGCGCGTGCGGATCCTGCTTTCCTCTTCGCGTGGTCCTTCGCATGACGTCGTTCGCGCTCGCGTCGTCACTGGCGCTCGCGTCGACCGCGTGCGGCCCGTCGCCGGCGCAGATCGCGAAGGTCGAAGCGGCGCGCGCGAACGAGGAGTTCCCGATCGTCGCCATGCAGCTCGTCATCGTGCGCGGAAAGCGCGGCGCGCTCGTCCTGTCACTCGACAAGAACGGCGCGCTTCGCGACGGCAAGGAAGTGGTCGGCGCGATCAAGACGGACCGCGTCCTCGGGCCGAAAGGCGAAGAGCGCATCGCGATCGGCCCCGAGGGGCGCGTCGTCTACGACGGTCGGCGCACGCCGCTTCGGTTCAGCGAGCGCGACGAGATCGTGAGCGACAACGGCAAGCACATCGCGATCGACGACGCGGGCAACGTCGTCTTCGCGCCACCGATGCGCAGGCAGCGCGCCTATTCGTTCAAGTTCGAAGGCTTCGCGCCGTCCGCGCGCCGCACCGCGCTCCTCGTCTTCCTGCTCGTCGTCCTCGAAAACGAGAAAGAGGCTCCGGAGGACGAATGAAAGAAACGATCGATCGCATCCGCGGCGCGCTCGGCGCCGTCATCCGCGGAAAACCCGAGGTCATCGATCTCTTGCTCGTCGGCGTTCTCGGCGGCGGCCACGTGCTCGTGGAGGATGTCCCCGGCGTCGGCAAGACGACGCTCGCGAAGGCGCTCGCGTGCGCGTTTCGAATCACCTTCACGCGCGTGCAGTTCACGCCCGACTTGCTCCCCGCGGACATCCTCGGCGCGCAAGTGCTGAACCCGCGCGAGGGATCGTTCTCGTTTCATCGCGGTCCGATCTTCACGAACGTCCTCCTCGCCGACGAGATCAACCGCGCGTCGCCGCGCACGCAGTCGGCGCTTCTCGAGGCGATGAACGAAGCGCAAGTGACGGTCGACGGCCTGACGCACCTGTTGCCGCAGCCGTTCTTCGTCTTGGCGACGCAAAACCCCGTCGACTACCAAGGGACCTACCCGCTCCCGGAGGCGCAGCTCGATCGCTTCCTCGTGCGGATCGGTGTCGGCTATCCGGCGCCCGCCGCGGAGCTGGAGATGCTCTTCGCACGCCAGCGATCGAATCCGCTCGACGCGGTCGAAGCGGTGGCCGACGAGAAGCAGCTCCTCGCAATCCAAGCCGCCGTGCGCGAGATCGAAGTGAAGGAGACGGTCGCGCGGTATCTGCTTCGCGTCATCGCGGCCACGCGCGACGACAAGAACCTCGAGCTCGGCGCCAGTCCGCGCGCAGCGCTCGCGTTCTTCCGTGCCGCGCAGGCGCGTGCGCTCTTGCAAGCGCGAACGTACGTCACGCCCGACGACATCCAGGCGCTCGCCGCGCCGGTGCTCGCGCACCGCGTGCTGCTGACGACGCAAGCGCGCTACGGCGGCGTGACGAGCGAGTCGGTGCTCGCCTCGATCGTGCAGCGCGTGGAAGTCCCGACGTGAGGCCGCTGAATTTCGCGAAGCTGAACCACATCCTCATCCCGTCGACCAAGACCGCACGCGATCGATTTCGCGAGGGCGCGATGGGACGCGCGGTGGCGCCGCTCGCCGCTGTGTTCGAAGCGTTGAGCGACGAAGGGCGGCTCGTCGCCGTCCTCTCGGTCCTCGTCGCAGGCTTCGCGATCGACGTGCGTCACACCGAGCTCTACCTCGTCTGGGGCGCGCTCGTTGCGCTCGTGGTCGCGTCGCTGGTCGTGCGTCGCGCGTACCGCATCGACGACGTCCACGTGGAGGTCGTGGTCCCGAAGCGCGTGACGATCGGCGAAGAGATGAGGTTCGCGATCCTCCTTCGCAACGACGGCACCCGGGATCGGCACGCGCTGCGAATCCGCGGACCGTTCCTCCCGTGGGATGGGCGTTGGACCGGCGATCGTCCGCGCGTCCGGCGCCTGGCTGCGGGTGCGGTGGCGCGCGTCGAGGTCGGCGGCCGCTTCGTCGCGCGCGGTGAGCACCACCTCGATTCGTTTCGCGCAGCCGCACTCGTCGCGTTCGGTCTCGCGCTCGGCCGACCCGTCGCGACGACCGGCTGCCGCTTCCTCGTGATCCCGAAGATCGCAAAGGTCGAGCGTCTTCGCCTTCCCACGGGGCGACGGCACCAACCCGGCGGCGTCGCGCTCGCATCGCGGACGGGCGAGTCGATGGATCTCCTCGGCGTTCGCCCCTACCGCGTCGGCGATCCGGTCCGCGATCTGCACGCTCGCAGCTGGGCGCGCCTCGGCGTTCCGGTCGTGCGCGAGTACCAAGAAGAGTACTTCAGCCGCATCGGCGTCATCCTCGACACCGACACCGCGGCCGCCGAGTCCGCGGGCGCGAAGAACCCCGAGCGACTCCTCGAAGGCGCGATTTCGCTCGCCGCCGGCGTCGTCGCGCACCTCAGTCGAGGCGAGGCGCTGATCGATCTCCTCGTCGTCGGCGATCGCGTGCACGACTTGACGCTCGGGCGCAGCCTCGGGTTCCTCGAGCAGGCGCTCGATCTTCTTGCGTGCGTCGAGCCGGGGCCACGCATCGCACCGGACGCGCTCGTGGCGCGCCTCGCGACGCACTTGTCACGCTTGTCGTGCGTCGTCGTCGTCTCCCTCGCGCGCGACGAAGGAGTGCTCGCGGAGCGGATCCGCGGGCACGGCGTCGCGTGCACCGTCATCGCGGTGGGCGACGCGAGCGCGTCGAGTGGACGCGAGTCGAAGACCATCGCGGTCGACGCGATCGAACGCGGGGAGGGGTTCGCGTTGTGAGCATCGCGCTTCTCGTCGTGGTCGCGCTCTATGGCTACGCGAGCGGCTCGTGGGGAGTCGCTTCGTTCGTCGGGCTCGCCATCGTCGCGTCGTTCGCGACGCGTAAGCGTTTGTCGTTGGCGTCGGGCGGGCAGCGCGTCGTGCTCGGCGTCGCCGCAGGCGTCGGCGTCTTGCTCGGTCTCGCGCGCACCCCCGAGCCTGGATACGGCATGGGCACGCTCCCCGGGCTCGCGTCGGCGGTCGCGATGGCGGCGCTCGCCGCGGCGACGTCGCGCGTGTGGACGCGCTCCGCGGACCGCAGCTTCCTGCAGATGACGTTCGCGCTGGGCGTCGTCGGCGTTGCTGCGTGCGGTGCGACGCGCCTCGGGCCTGTGTACGCGACGCTGGCGATAGCTTTCTTCGTCGCATCGCTCGCGGCGCTGCGTGCAGCCGATCCTGCGCGCGCGCGCTGGGCAGAGCAATCGCGTCGCCAGAGGTTCGCCGCGGCAGGAGTCGTCGTCGGCGCCGTCGCCGTCGGCGCGGGCATCGCGTACGAGCTGCCGCTGCTCTACGACTACACGCAGTCGTATTTCGATTCGAAGTACGAGGTCATCGGGTTCAAGAGCGAGTTTCGCCTCGGCGCGCTGGAGGATCTCAAGAAGTCGGACGAGATCGTGCTGCGCGTGTCGGGGCCGCGTACCGACTACTTGCGCGGTGCAGTGTACGATCGCTTCGAGCCACGCACGTCGAGCTGGGGCCTCACGCACGCGGAGATGCGCGTCGTCGTGCTCCCGAGCTCGCGACCTGCGCGGGAGAACGGCGTAGAGATCCGTCGCGTCGGCGGCTGGGGCGAGCGCTACTTCGTTCCGATGCGCGCGGGGTCGCTCGGCTCGTCGGCGGGCGAGGCGCTGATCGATCCGATGGGAGTGATGCGCCCCGCGCCGGGCAAGCGCTACGAGCGCTACTGGTTCGATGCGAACGCGCCCGACGCGCTGCACGTCGCCGAGCCGACACCGGACGACACGCGCGTCCCGGCCACACTTCGCGCGGCGCTCGAGAAGATCCTCGGCGAGTGGACGGATCCGACCGACGCGCCCGACGTCGTCCTCGCGAAGATCGCGCGCCACTTCGACGAGGACTACGAGTACTCGCTCTCGTTCACCCGCCCCGCGAATGATCCGATCCTCGATTTCTTGCTCGTGAACAAACAGGGACACTGCGAGTACTTCGCGTCGGCGATGACGCTTCTCGCGCGCGCGGCGAAGATCCCCGCGCGCGTCGCGGCGGGCTACCGCGTCGCCGAGCGCAACCCGCTCACGGGTCAATACATCGTCCGGCAGAAGAACGCGCACTCGTGGGTCGAAGCGTGGGTGCCGGGGTTCGGATGGCGGACGTTCGACCCGACGCCCGCGTCGAAGGTCGAAGAAAATCTGGCTCGCGACGCGTCGATGGCGCGTGCGCTCACCGACGTCGCGGCGGCGGCGTGGTCGACGTTCGTGGATTGGTACACTCGCCTCACCGTGACCGAGCTCGCGATCGCCGCGGCGGCGCTCATCGCGCTCTTCGCGGTGTTGCGCTTCCTTCGCCTTCGTCGTCGCGGCCTCGCGCGAACGACTGCGACCGGCACGAGCGCGGACGATCGCCCGCTCCCGTGCCTCGCGCACCTCCTCGACTCGCTCGCGACGCGGGGGATCGCTCGCGCACCGTCGGAGCCGCTCGAACGCTTTGCGTTTCGTCTGCTCGACGCCGAGCTACGCGAGCCCGCGGATCTGATCGCGCGCTACGCCGCCCTCCGTTACGGAGGCCTCGGCGACGCAGCAGCGATCGCCCGCGCGATGGACCGCTGCGCCGCGCAGCTCGGACCTGGCGTCGCGCGTCGCGCGCGATGAGCCGCGGCGCGACGTCAGCCCGCTTTCGAGCCGCCGTGACATTTCGGCGACTCGAATCCCGTCGCGCCGCCGACGTCCCACTCCGACGGCGTGAGGGTCCGCATCGTGAGCGCGTGCACACCCGACGCGAGCTCGTCGCGCAGCGCCGCGTTGACCTTGCGTTGCCGGTCGACGCGCCCCACGCCTTCGAACGCTTTGCTGACGACGAGCACCTTGAAGTGCGTCTCGGATCCGGGCTTCACGCTGTGCATGTGGCTCTCGTTCTCGACGACGAGGTGCGTCGGCGCGAGCGCGCCCGTGAGCTTCTCTTCGATGCGGCGTTGGACGATCACGCTGTCATCGTAGCGCGTCATCCGAAGCGAAGCAGCTCCTCCCAGCTCGCCGGGAGATCCGTGCGGTCGGCGACAGGGCTTCGGTTCGCCGCGCGAACGTCGCTCGCGGTCACTTTTGCGTGCGCGACGTCGATCCCGACCGCCATTTCGAGCGCGAGCGCCAGCTCGGTGACGCTCGGGCAACGAAGCTCGACGTCGGTCACGAGCGCCCCATGCACTACGCGCGCGAGGCGCGGATCGATCCACGGCGCCGGCTCTTGAATCGAGCGCACCCCTTTCGGTCCCGTGAGCTCGAGGACGAGCTGCATGAATGAGCGCACCTTGGCGAACGCCGGAACGCCCGCGAGCGCGTGGTAGAGGCTCATCGCGAGGCTCCAGACGTCGCTCCGCGCGTCGACGCGCTTCGCGTTCGTGGCCTGCTCCGGCGATACGTAGTGCGGCGTCCCCATGAAACGGCCCGACGCGGTCAGCGACTGCACGGCGTCGTCGAACACCTTCGCGAGACCGAAGTCGGCGACCTTGACGACGATGCTCCCGTCCGCGTCCGCTTCGAGGAACAGGTTGGACGGCTTGACGTCGCGATGCACGACGCCGGCGAGGTGCGCGACGCTGAGCCCTTTGCACGCTTGGACGAAGAGCGCGACGCACACGCTCGGATCGATCGCGCCGACGCGCTCGATGACGCGCGCGAGATCCTCGCCGCGGAGCAGCGGCATCACGAGGTACGGCGTGTCGGTCGCCGCGTCGACGCCGTGATCGAGCACCGCGACGATGTGCGGATCGACGAGCGTCGCCGAGAGTGCGGCCTCGCGGAGGAATCGCGCGCGTCGCTCCGGTCCGTCCTTCTTTCCGCGCGTCGAGAGCAGCGTCTTCACTGCGACGCGCGCGCCGTCGGCCGCCTCGGCCTCGAACACCGAGCCCATCGCGCCCGTCGCAATCTCACGCGCGAGCCTGTAGCGATGATCGCCGACCGTCGCGCCGATGCCGAGGCTCTCCTTGCTCACGTTGCGCCGCGGAAGCGATCCGTCGCGCAGATGAGCTCGTGGAGATTCCCCGGCTCGGTGGCCGCGTGCCCAGCGTCGCCGACGATCCGCAGGTTGGCCTCGGGCCACGCGCGATGCAGCGCCCACGCCGTCTCCATCGGACAGACGACGTCGTACCGACCTTGCACGATGACCGCCGGGATGTGACGAATCTTCCCGACGTTCGCGAGCAGATCGCGCCCACCGAGGAAGAAGCCGTCGTTCACGAAGTAGTGGCACTCGATCCGCGCGAACGCGAGCGAGAACTCATCGCCCGACGTCGTCGCGATCCAATCCGGATTCGGGATGAGGCAGCTCGTCTTCCCCTCCCAAACGCTCCACGCGCGCGCGGCCTCTTGGCGCACGACAGGATCGTCGCTCGTCAGCCGCTTGTAGTAGGCACGCACGAGATCGCCGCGCTCGGCCTCGGGGATCGGCGCGAGGTACTCGTCCCAAGCGTCCGCGAAGATGGCGCCCGCGCCGCGCTGGTAGAACCAGTCGATCTCCTGCTTTCGCAAGAGGAAGATCCCGCGCAAGACGAGCTCGGTCACGCGCGCCGGGTGCGTCTCGGCGTACGCGATCGCGAGCGCGCTCCCCCAGGATCCGCCGAACACCTGCCATTTCTCGATCGCGAGGTGAGCTCTCAAGGCTTCGATGTCGTCGACGAGATGCCACGTGGAGTTGTCGACGAGAGACGCGTGCGGCGTGCTCTTCCCGCAGCCGCGTTGATCGAAGAGGACGATGCGGTACGCGGCGGGATCGAAGAAGCGGCGATGCTTCGGCTCGGTCGCGGCGCCTGGTCCGCCGTGCAAGAAGACGACGGGCTTGCCGTTCGGGTTGCCGGACTCTTCGAAGTAGAGCTCATGTACGTCCGACACCCGAAGGCGTCCGGTTCGGTAGGGTTCGATCGACGGGTAGAAGGTGCGGCGAGGCGAGGCAGTCATGCGCGGCGCACGATAGTACAAGGCGTCTGCGCGGTGCAGGAACGCACTCGCGCATTGCGACAATGAATGGGCATTCATTCATTGCGCAGCCTGTCGGACAAGCGCGCCATCCACGAAAATGGCTGCGCGGTGCGATCTCGACGCCGCAGCGTCTCGTGGCATCGCCCGTGCTTAAGCGCTCAGCGACGGCGACACCATCGCTCGTCGAGGAGAATCCATGTCGATCCGCGCTCGCTCGATTTCGTACCGATCCATCGTCTCGTTCGGGGTCGCGTTCGCCGCGCTCTCGTCGCTCGCCGGCTGCGCGAGCACACCGCACACCGACGTGCCGCCGAATGCGCGCATCGACATCCTCCAGACCGATCGCATGGTCTTGCGCGGCACCGCCGACGCGTCGAAGGACAGCCCGAGCTGCAAGTCCGCGGCGCTCCCGGCGAAGCACCTCGTCGAGCTGAAGGACGATCTCTCGGGTCACATGATCCTGCGCCCGGCTGCAGGCGAAGCGCCGCTCAAGCTCGCCGTCTTCCACGTCACGCACCTCGACACGAACCGCACGTGGTGCGTTCAAGTCGGCGAAGACGGCACGACCGCGACGATCCCTGGCGGCTTCCCGATGGGCATCTACGGTATCTCGGTGACCGAGGGACACGCGGCGACGCCGCACAAGTACGAAGTCGTCGTCGAGAAGATCTGAGCGCGGTCGTTCACCACGCGGCGCCGACGGTGACGGCTCCGCCGCGCGCGCCGACCTCGGTGCGCACCTCGACGCGCGAGCCGCTCGTCAACACGAGGTACGTCCCGACGCCGACGCCGATCGCGCCGATTGCGAGCGCGACATCGGTGACCGTCGCCCAACGCCGCGCGCTCTTGTCGGCCGCGAGCCCCGCTGCGGTGCACACGTCGCCGGGGCATGCGTCGCTTCGCTGGCTCCACTTCGACGCCGCTTGAAGTCCGCTGAGCGTGCCGATCCCGAGCGCAGCCACACCGGCGCCGCCGACGATCCATCCCGCGGTCCGTTTCGTCTCATTCGATCGCGTCGACGTGTGCGCCGCGCCGAGCCGGGGAATCGCGACCACCTTGTGATCCGCGTCGGGGCCGACTTGCACGTCGATTGCCCATGCCTGTTTGGCACGCGCGCGCGCCTCGACGTGGTGTGAGCCCGGGTCGACCTTGATGGCCATGCCGAGCGTTGCGTCGCCGACGACCGTGCCATCGAGCGTCACCTCGAGGCCAGGCTCGGCGGCTCCAGGGGCGAGCGTGATCGTGAGCTGCGAGATGTGGGGCTCGATCTCCTGGAGCTGCGCGAGCGCGTATTTCTCGCGGTCGGCGCGATCCTGTTGCCGCGCGACGCCGACGGCATCGTGAAATTCGCTCCACGCCGTCGCGAGGCGCCCTTCGAGGCGGTGGCAGAGCGCGAGGTTGAGGAGCGTTCCAAGCGCGGGATCGAGGTGCTGACTCTCGGCGAGCTTGGGGCATGCCTGCGCGTATTGCCCGAGCTTCATGAGCGAGCGCCCTTCGTCGAAGAGCGACTGCGCGACCTTGAGGTCGGCGTCCGTGCGCTGCGCGCGCGCGGGCGCAGCGGTGACGACGACGTACGCGACGACGAGCGCCGCGACGAGGAGGCGATCAGCGGCGTTCTTCGAGGACACGATCGTTGACTCCGGTCGATGTGGGCGTCGTGGTCGCGGTCGTGGTGGCGGTCGCGGTCGCGGTCGTGGTGGTGGTCGTGGTCGTGGTCGCGGTCGGTGGGTTGGGGCGCGGGTCGCGCGCGGGTGTCGTCGACGCGGTCGGTGAGGCGCTCGATGCGGACGCGGTCGCGCTCGTCGCCGCGACGGGCGTGGCCTCGGCGGAGGTAGCCGCCGACGCGCTCGGTGCGATGCCGATCGGCGGAGCGCTCGTCGCCGCGACACTTACGCTCGACGACGCAGGCGGCGGTGACGACGCGGTCACAGGAGGCGGCATCGTGGCATGCCTCACCGCGACGAACGCGATGATGAGCAACGTCACCGCGACGATCGCGATCACCATCGGCTTCGACGTGCGACGCTCGATCGCGGACGTCGGCAGAGGCGTCGCGTTCTCCACCACCGCGGCGGACGTGCGGCGGGCGACGCGCAGCGCGCGCAGCGACGACGCCGAGTCCACGCCTGCGCTACTTCCGTCGGCCGCGAGCGTCGTCTCGCTCGGTCGCGAATCGATCCGGTCCGCGCGCGGTACTTGCGGCTTCGACGGTCCCGCCGCCATCATCCGCGCGATCCGCGTCACGAGCGACTGCGTCTCGAGCGGCGCGAACACACGCAAGCTCTCGGCGAGCTCGGCCACCGTCCCGAAGCGCGCGGCCGGATCCTTTTGAAGGCAACGCATGACGACCGCTTCGAGCTCCACCGGCAGACTCGGACGGAGCACGCGCGGTCGCGGCGCGTCGTCTTGCAGGATCTTCACACACAACG
>JAYVXB010000755.1:0-10680 GCA_043785585.1 Deltaproteobacteria bacterium
CCGTCGCCGTTCGTGGTCGTGTTGTTGACCGTGCAGCCCGTACCGCTCGCAGCGAGCGACGTCCCGCCGGCGAGCGCCGCCGTGAGCAACAAAAACCGCGTTCGATTCACCTTCATTCGTCGTCTCCTTATAAGCGGCGGACAAAACGTCCCCGGAGAGAATACGTTGGAGGCCCCCATTCGATTCAATCTTTCCGCCACGAACGCACATGCCCCACCTCGTCGTCACGTCCCTCGCGATCCATCCGATCAAAGCCGCGCGCGGGATCGCGGTCACCGAAGCGCGCGTCGAGCGGCGCGGATTGCAGCACGATCGTCGCTGGATGGTCGTGGACGGCGAGGGCCGCTTCGTCACGCAACGCACGCACGCGAAGATGGCGCTCGTACGTGTCACGCTCGATGCGAACGCGATGCGAATCGACGCGCCGCAGATGCCCGAGCTCCGCGTTCCGCTCGCGCCGACCGAAGGCGCGCACCGCAGCGTCGTCGTCTGGAAGAGCACGTGCGACGCGCTCTCGGCAGGCGACGAAGCGGCGACGTGGTTCGGCGAGTACCTCGGCGCGCCGAGCGATCTCGTCTTCATGCCCGACTCGACCGAGCGCGCCGTCAACCCGGATTTTGCGCGCGCGGGCGACGTCGCGAGCTTCGCGGACGCTTACCCGATCCTGATCGCGACCGAAGAGTCGCTGCGCGATCTGAACGCCCGGATGGAGCACGCGCTCCCGATGAATCGCTTTCGTCCGAACGTGGTCGTCGCCGGTGCGCCCGCGTGGGACGAAGACACCTGGACGCGCGTCGCGATCGGCGCCATCCCGCTTCGCGTCCCGAAGCCGTGCGATCGGTGCGTCGTGACGACGGTGGATCAGGAGACCGCGGCCAAAGGCGTCGAGCCGCTCCGGACGCTCGCGACGTTTCGTGCGCGCGAGGGCAAGGTGTACTTCGGGCAGAACGCGATCCCGGACCGCGACGGGATCGTGCGCGTAGGCGACGTGGTGACGATCGCCGAGCGCTCTACGCCATGACGTCGCGCCTCCGCACCGGCCAGACGAGCCACGCGAGCACGCCGGGGAGAACGAGAAGACCGAGCACGGTGAGCGACGCGTCGTAGCTGTGCGTCGCGTCGACGGAGCGGCCGACGAGCGGGCTCGCGATGATGTACGCGAGCGACTGCGCCGCTGCCGTCGTCCCCGCCGCGGTCGAGACGTGAGCCGGATGGACGCGTGCGAGCATGTCCGCCGTCAGCCGCGCATAGAGCGCGCCGCCGCCGCCGAGCGACAGCGAGAGGAGCGCGACAGCCGTCCATACGTCGTGCGCGAACGGAACGAGCGCAAGGGTCGACGCGCCGAGCGCGGCTGCGAGCGCGAGATCGCCGTGCGACAGGACCTCGCCCGTCACGGACTTTCGATCGCGCCGCATCGCGATCCATCCGACGCCGACCGCGCCGAGATCGAAGAGGAGCGGGGGCAACCAGACGTAGCGTCCGATGTCGTTCTCGGCGATGAAGAACGCGCGCTGCAGGTATTGCGGCGTCCAGATCAGAACGAACGCGATCGCGGGCGCCGACACGACGACCAAGAGGACGGCGCGCTGGACGGCGGGATCGCGCGCGAGCTCGATGCGAGGCGGCGCGGGCTCGCGCGGCGCGGCGTCGGCCGCGTCGACCCTCTCGAGCGCGGCGCGCGCGGTGGGGCTTCGCGTGACCGCGAGCCAGAGCGGAATCCAGACGAGGCCGATGATCGCCGTGAGCACGAACGCGGGGCGCCAGCCGAATCGCGCGTTGAACGCGACCGCGAGCGGCGCGGCGATCATCGCGCCGATCGAGCTACCCGTGAAGAGCAGCCCGACGCCCGCGGCTCGCTCGCGCGGAGGGATCGCGCGTCGGACCGACTGCGCGGCCGCCGGAAACGACGGCGACTCGGCCGCACCGAGCGCGATCCGCATCGCGAAGAGCACCGCAAACGACGACGCGAGCGCGTGCGAGGCCGCCACCGCCGACCACACGAGCATCGCGCCGACGAGCCCCATGCGCGCGCCGACGCGATCGATCACGCTTCCTGCGATCGGCGTACCGACGAGGTAGGCCATCGAGAACGCGCTCGCGAGCCAGCCAAACTGCTCGTGGTCGATCTCGAGCGCCGCGCGCACGCTCGTGCCGAGCGCCGCGAGCACTTGCCGATCGATGTAGCTCACGCTCATCGCCAACGTCGCCGCGACGGCGATCGCCCAGCCCGCTGGGCGCGAGAGCGTGGTCAACGTCCGTTGCTCAGCGCAGATTGATCGACGCGGCGTTCGACGCGTCGAGCTTCTTCCCGCCGAGATCGATCCCGTTCGCCTTCAGATCGAACGCGAGGATCGCGTAGTACTCGGCGTCCTTGAGCGAGCCGGCGGCATCCGTCGGCATCGTCTTCTGCGTGAAGGCGAAGACGTCGGCCGCGGTCTTGAAGGGCATCTTGCGCTTCTTCGCGGAGCCGGGAGGATCGAGCGGCAGCGCGGTCTTGCCGATCATCGCCGGGGCGCCCTTCCCTTCGCCGTTCGCTCCGTGGCAGCTCGCGCAGTTCTCGGCGTAGAGCGCTTTGCCCTGGGCGATTTGGGCGTCGAGCTCGCCGCCCCCACCTCCGGCGCCACCGCCACCGCCCGCAGCGCCACCCGCCGGCGTCGGATCGCCACCGGTGTTCGCGGGAGGTGCGTTGCCGCAAGCGGCGAGGGAGAGCGAGGACGCGACGAGCACGGCGAAGATGATGGGCTTGATCATGATTTCTCCTGTTCGGAAGAAGCTACGGGAAAAACAACGACGACACGATGGCACGCCAAGGCAGCTCGGACCAAGGTGTCTGAAGTCGAAGGTGGGGATTCGCGTTACAATCAGCGTCGCGTTGCGTCTGGCGCTGCTCTGCGCGTGCGCGGCGCCGTCGCCCTCCGCCCCGCGCGCGGTAGCGACGTCGACCGCGATCCCGACCGCGACCCCGACCTCGACCGCGACCCCGACCCCGACCGCGAACTCGACCGCGAACGCGCTCGCCTCCCCGCCCCCGTTCGGCTCCGAAGAAGCCGATCAAGTCCTCTTCCCCGACGCCACGACCGACGCCGCAACGCGCGCCGCGTGCCTCCACGATCTCCCCGAGCCCGATCGTATCGCGTGTCTCCTCCGCGCACGCTACCGCGGCGACGCTCCCGCCGCCGAGCTCGCGGTCGCGATGCACGCGCAGTCCGGCAACCTCGCCGGCGTTCAACCCGAGCGCATGTTCGACGGCGGCTACCGCGGCATCCTCAAGTTCGTTCCGTCGCTCCCCGTCGGCGCCGCGCGTCCTCACCTCGCGTGGGTCGCGGCGGCGTTTCGCGACTACGAGATCCTCTTCGACGGGCTCGCCGCGGCCGCGCGCGATGGCGCCCGCCACGAGCCGAGCTACCGATGGCGCGCGCTCGGCGTGCGCTTCTTTCGCAGCGTCAACGCGCGCACTCCGTCGGCGTTCGCGCAAGGATGGACCATTGGATACAACCTCGGCGGCTCGCTCAACGTGTCCGAAGAGTGGGTGCGCGAGACGCTCTTTCACGAGCTCTTTCATTTGAACGACGAGTTCCACGCGGACTGGTCGAAGACCGCGCTCCAGCCGATTCGCGAATCGATCCTGGCAAAGTGCAAGAACGCGACGCCGTGCCTCACGCCGTACACGCCGAGCCCGACGATCGTTCGCGGCTCGACGTACTACGCTTTTCATCCGCCGAACCCCGTCGCCGAATACGGAGGCGAGCTCGCGCTTCGTTACTACCGCGAGCACCGCGCGATCCTCCGCAAGGAGCCGCTCGGCGGCGCGCCGTTCAAGTGCGGTCCGCCGGAGAACGCGCTGGCGTGGGAGCTGTTGGTGAAGGAATTTTTCGCGGGTATCGATCTCGTGCCGCCCTGCGCGCATTAATTGGAAGCGCCGCGCCGGTAACTTGGGACCGAGGGCGGAATCTGCCCTGTGAGACGCGAAAGATCCCGGGCGGTGCGCGCGGGCGCGAGTAACCGATCCGTGCCGTGCAAAGTGATCGCGCCGCCCGCCACGCCGAGAAACTGCGCTTCTTGCTGCAGTACGGGATGCTCGCGCCCGCGCGTGGACGCGCGCAGTCGTGGAGTCTCTATGCGCGCGGCGACGCGATCGAGCTCTGGCTCGAGCATGCGTGCGCGTTGCCGACGCTCGATCCGATCCATCGCGACGTCGTCATCGGGTGCGGCGTCGCGCTCGCACAGCTCCGCATGGCGCTGCGTCAGCTCGGCGCGAAGGACGAGATCGAGGTGCTCCCCGATCCGTCGCGCCCCGCGCTCCTCGCGCGCGTGCGCGTCGAAGACGTCGGCGCCGCGTCGCCCGAGACGTACGTCCTCTTCCAAGCGTTCGCGCGCGGGCTCGAGCCACGCGACGACGCGGCCCACGCCGACGTGTCGCGCGCGACGCTGTCGGAGCTCGAGGGCGTCGCGCTCGACGAGCGCACCGTGTTGCGATGGGTCGAGGCGGAGTCGTTCGCGCCGATCGTCGTCGACACGCCGACCCTCGACCTCGGCGGATCGTGCAGCGTCGAGAGCATCGCGGGCGTCATCGCGGCGCTTCATCCGTTTCGCCAGCGATCGTTTCTCCCGTCGACGAGCGAGTGGCTCGAGGAGAGCGAGTTCTCGCTGCGCGCGCCCGTGGTGTGCGTCCTCGCGACGCCCGGAGACACCGCGCACGACTGGCTCGCCGCGGGCCAAGCGCTCGGCCGTGTCCTCGTACGCGCGCGCGTCGACGGCCTCTGCCCGTCCTTCCGCGACGCGACGCCGGAGCTCGATCGCCTGCGCGCACGAATGCGCGCCGCGGATCGCTCGCTCGCCGTTCCGCAGACGCTCTTCCGTCTGGGCTTCCCCGAGCGCACGGAGATCGTGCGCCTCGAGATCCCGCGGTACGACCCGCTTCACGCGTAGCGACACAAAGGACGAAGGGCCCATCGGCGAACCGACGAGCCCCTGGTCCTTCGTGAAGCAGCGCTTCAGGCTTCGACGCGCTTGCCGTTGCCGTTTGCACCCGGCGCGTGGGCCTTGTCGAACAGCTTGTAGTGACGCTGGTCGCCGAGGTTGCCCTGGCCGATGTAGATGCTGCGATCGAACGAGTCGAGGTTCTTGTTCGCGACGATCTGGAAGCACGCCGCGTTGCCCTGGAAGCCGATGCGCGTCGACCAGCCGAGGAACAGGTGCCAGAGGCGGTACCAGCGCTCGCCGTACGCCTTCTTGATCTCGGCCTCGTTCGAGATCCAGTTCTCGTGCCACTTACGGATCGTGATCGCGTAGTGGACGCTGATGTTCTCGGCCGAGTGAATCTCGAAGCCCGCCTTCTCGAGGCCCTTCACCATGTCGCTGAGCGGCGACGAGGCGTCCGCGCCCGGGAATATGTACTTCGCCATGAAGAGACCCCAGATGAGGTCTTCCGGGCGGAGGCCGATGATCGGAACGCCCTGCCCGCCGCCGCGACGGAGACCCGTCCACTGGAGGAGGAAGAGGCCGTCGTCCTTGAGGAGCTCGTACACGAGCGAGCAGAACTTGGGGTAGTTCTTCACGCCGACGTGCTCGACCATCTCGAGGCTCGAGATCTTGTCGAACTGGCGGCGCGGGATGTCGCGGTAGTCGCAGCAGAGGATGCGCGCGCGCTCGGCGACGCCCGCCTTCTGGATGCGCATGTTGCCGAACGCCGTCTGGTTCTTGCTGATCGTGATGCCCGTCGCGTCCGCGCCGTACTTCGTGGCCGCGTGGCGCGCGAGGGTGCCCCAGCCGCAGCCGATGTCGAGCATCTGCTCGCCCGGCTTGACCATGAGCTTCGAGCAGACGAGATCCATCTTGTTGTCTTGCGCCTGCTCGACCGTCTCGTTCCCCGTGAGGAAGAAGCCGCAGGTGTAGACCATGCGCTCGCCGAGGAACGCCGCGAAGAAATCGTCGCCGCGATCGTAGTGCTCGCGGACGATGCGCTCGTCTTGCGCCTTCGAGTGGATGGCGACCTCGGGGATGAGGCGCGTGAAGAAGAATTTGAAGTGCTCGGGCGTGAGCGTGTACTTGACGAGATCGTTCCGCGAGTCGAGGAACGCGTTCATGTCCCCGGGGATGTCGACGTCGCCGTCGAGGTAGGCCTCGAAGAGCGTCGCCATCGGGATCTTCTCGTTCGCGTAACGCGCGGCGAGCTTCTGGTCGTTGAAGACAACGTGATCGGTCAGTTTGCTCACGGCGTACTCTCCTCGGTGCGTGCGCGTATCAACGCGAACCGACCCGCGTCCGTCGCGAAGTCGGCGGCGCAAAGAACCACGAGTCGGGGCCGTCGGCAACGTGGGATCGCTGCGAAAATGCGTGCGCGGTGCGTCCCGAGTAACGCATGTGCCCGCAATTGCGGGGTTCAGGGGCAGTTCATCGTCCCCTCGAGGCGTTTGCGCTCGGCGACGTAGACGAGGCCCGACTCGATCCCGTCGAACGCATCGCCGGTTTTGTCGATCGCCGCGCAGACGACGACCTGATCGAACGCCGACTCACCGGTCGCGAGATCGAAATCGAGCTTCCCCGTCGCGCCGTCGAAGTCGATCGTCTGGCCGTCGTGGAGCGTGGTGTACGCGTCGAAGATCCCTTCGATGCCCGCCTCGATGCGTCGGCCGACCGGCACGAGCCGAGCGAATCCGCGGGCGAGCGCCGCGCCATCGACGGGCTGCCCGGGTAGGACGGTGAGCGCGGAGTACGCGAGCAAGTAGAACGCGTCGTACGACGAGTTCGGCGCGTTGGTCCGCGTGATCTTCGGCGTGAACGTCTCGTTGTAGTGCATGACGAAGCGCGCGTTCGCCGGCGTGGACGACGCGGTCGTGAATCCGACGTGGCGTCGGCGACGATCGACGCTGCGACCGATGAGCTTCAAGTACGCGGGCGAGAGGAGCGCCGACCCGATGAAGCGCGGGCGAGGTTGCGGCGCGACCCAGCCCGTCTCGATCGGCGTGAGGACTCCGTCGACGAACGACGTCGTGCCTCCGAGGTGCAGCACCGCGTGCGGTCCGAACGCGAGGATCTCGGTGACGAGCTTCGCGAGCTCGGGGCCGTTCGCGGTCGCCTCGATGGGGTAGGTCATCTCGCGAAAGTCGTAGCCGTTGTCGAGCGCGCCTTTGCCGTTGAAGCGGAGCGATCGAAAGAGCGCGTTGGAGATCGCGGCGCCGACGGCGTTGGCGGGGCGAACGAGCGCGACGCGCATCGTCCCGGTGCGTCCGAGCGACGACGCGCGGAGCTCGCGCTCGACGACGCCCGCGACGAACGCGCTCATCGCCGCGGCGACCTCGGCGCCGTTGTACGTCGTGCGCCAGACGAGGCGCGGAAAGCCCATCGGGTGCGGGACGGCAGTCACGAGCGGGTTCGTCGTGAGCGCGGCGATCGCGAGGACGCCGCGCTGGAGAAAGAGAGACGTCGCGAGATCGATCGCCTCGACGCCGCCTTTGAAGCCGATGATCGCCGGGACGCCCACGCGATCGACGAGGTGCGCCGCCGCGCGCGCCGGATCCACGGCGTCGTCGCACGCGACCACGCCGATGGGTCGCACGCGGCCGCCGGACTGGAGCCCCGCGAGGATCTGCGCGAAGTCGCGGCGCGCGAGCTCGACCGCGTTCTCGTTGCTCCGCGCGAACTCGACGTCGCTCTCCGCGGAGGTCGGGAACATCGTGCCGACGAGAACGACGTCGTCGCGCTCGAGGGCGCGCGCGTCGACGAGCGGCTTGCAGTCGGGCGACGCGAGCGGGACGCAGCCGATGGCGGGGCGGCAGATCGCGGGTGCACCTGACGCGCGCGTGCACGCGGCGTTGCTCTCGCAGAGGCGAGCGGGCGGCGCGACGGCCGTCGACGCGCTGCTCGCGACGGCCGCGTTCGCGCGGTCGCGATCGCGACCGCGCAACCCGAACAGGAGCGCGACCACACCCGCACCGAGCACCGCTGCGGCGATCCACGCGCGTCGACGGGGCGGCGAATCGGGTGCGGTCGACGCGAAGCGCGACGACGTCACCGGCGAATCGGTCGGCGCCTCGTGGACCGATTCGTTCGCCACGCGCGGCCGACCGATCAACGCGGCATCGAGCGCGGCGAGGAAGGTCGCGGCGTCGGGGAAGCGATCCGCGGATTTCACGGCGAGCGCGCGTGCGAGGACGGGCTCCCACGATCCGACGTCGACGCCGTTCGTCGCCGGCGTCGGACGCCGCGCATCGAACGCGGCGCGGTAGCGCGACTCGTCATCGCCTTCCGGATACGCAGGCGCGTCAGTGAGCAGCTCGACGATGAGGAGCGCCGCCGCGTAGACGTCGGTCCAAGGCCCGGTGCGCTTCCCCGCGAGCTGCTCGGGCGCCGCGCACGACGGCGAGAACGCGCGCGTCGCGGCGCGGGTCGTGTTTGCGCTCGCGTCGCCGGACGCCGCCTCGTCGCGGTCCATGAGCTTCGCGATCCCGAAGTCGAGCACGCGCGGCGTCGGCCCGGAGCGACTCGGCACGAGCATCACGTTGCTCGCTTTGAGATCGCGATGCGCGATCCCCGCTTCGTGCGCGCACGCGAGCGCCTCGAGCACCGGACGCATCAACGTGAGGACCTCGGCTCGCGAGCGGCCGCCCTCGCCGCGCCGCGCGACGAGGTGCGCGCGCAACGTCTCGCCGTCGAGCCACTCCATCACCATCCACGCGACCGGCTTGCCTTCGACCTCGGTCATCCCGGAGTCGAGAACCGAAACGACCGCCGGATGACGGAGCTTCGCGACCGTGCGCGCCTCGTCGAGGAATTGCGTGACCGCGTCCCAAAACGCATCGTCGCCCGCGCCGGTCGCTCGCGTGAGCACCTTGATCGCGATCGGCGTGTCGAGCGCGAGGTGGTGCCCTTTGTAGACGACGCCAAAGCCACCTTCGGCGACCGCACGATCGACGCGGTACTTTCGATCGAGCAGCCAGCCGGCGAGCGCGAACGGATCGCCAGGGGTCGCGGGCGGCACACGCCGAGTATACGCGCGTGCGCGCTCAGGGATCGACGAGCACGCCCGGATTCAGGATCGACTCGGGATCGACCGCGCGCTTTGCAGCGCGAAGCACGTCGGCGAAGAGCGCGGGGCGTTCGCGGTCGTACCAAGGGCGGTGCGTTCGACCGACGGCGTGATGGTGCGTGATCGTCGCGCCGTTCGCGAGGAGCGCGTCGCTCGCGGCCTGCTTGATCTCCGCCCACTGTTCGAGCTCGGCGCCGGCGCGTCCGGGCGCGACGAACGTGAAGTACGGCGCGGGGCCGTCGGGGTAGACGTGCGTGAAGCGACACGAGATGCCGCCCGCGCCGCATACGCGCTTCATCGCCGCCGTCACCGCGTCGACGACCGCGGCGTGAAGGTGCTCGAAGCGATCCCACGTGCACGCGGTTTCGAACGTGTCGGCGATGACTCCGAGGCTGACGAGCGCGCTCTGCAAGTACGGACCGTCGAAGAACGCTTGCCGCCACGCTTCTCCGGTTGGGTCGGCGCCGCGCGCGCCTTCCTCGCGGTGCTTCGCGCCACGTGGGCAACGTCCGCCGTTCGCGATCGCGATCGCGATCGCGCGATCCATCGGGACCGCCATCGCTCGATCCGCCGACTCGAACCCGAGGAGGAGCACCGCGCCGCCGTCGGTGGGAACGCCGTTGATGAGCGCCTCGCGCGGATCGAGAACGCGGCAGTTCGACGGGAAGAGCGCGGCTTGAGCGATCGCGCGCGCGCCGCGCGAGGGCGTGACGAGATCGTCGAAGAAGACGCTCGCGGACGACCGCCAGCGCGGGCGCGACTGCACGCGCACCCACGCCTCGGTGATGACGCCGAGGATCCCTTCGGAGCCGAGGACGAAGCGATCGGGGCTGGGGCCGGCGCCCGACGCGGGGAGGCGGCGCGTCTCGAACGGCCCGCGCGGCGTGAGCATGCGCACCGACTCGACGAGATCGTCGATGTGCGTGTAGAGCGTCGCGAAGTGACCGCCGGCGCGCGTCGCGATCATTCCGCCGAGCGTCGCGAACTCGAAGCTCTGGGGGTAGTGGCGGAGCGAGTAGCCGTGCGCGGCGAGCTGCGCTTCGAAGACGGGGCCGGTCGCGCCGGCTTGAATGCGCGCGGCGCGCGAGGTGCGATCGATCTCGAGGACGCGATCGAGCGCACGGAGATCGAGCGACACGACCCCGCGGTGACCTTTGCCCGCGATCGGCTCGACGCCGCCGACGACGCTCGTGCCGCCGCCGAACGGAACGAGGGTGACGCGTTCGGCGGAGCACCACGCGATCAACTTGGCGACGTCGTCTTCGGTGCGCGGGTGCGCGACGAAGTCCGGTGCGACGGCGAAATCGCCGTGGAACGCGCGGACGATGTCGCGGTACGAGCGGCCGTACGTGTGGCGCGCGCGGTCGTCGCGATCGGTGCTCGCGAAGGGCGCGAGCTCCGCGGGAGGCGCGACGCGCGGCTCGGGGATCTTCGCGTCGTCGAGCGACGGGATGGGACGAAGCGTGGGCGCATCGACGCCGAGCATCGCGCCGACTTGCTCGGCGAGCGCGCGTCGCGCGTCGTCGTTCGGCAGCTTGTCGGACCAACCCCACGCCCAATGGCTCCGCGCGCGATCGGTCATCGTGTTACCTCGCGGTACAGCCGCACGTCGCTTCGCAGTCCGTGACGCACTCGAGCTTGCGCGTCGTGCT
>JAYVXB010000756.1:0-3301 GCA_043785585.1 Deltaproteobacteria bacterium
ACGCGCGCGACGCTGCCGGTCGCGGAGATCGAGCGCCTCGTGCCGTCTCCGCTGACGCACGCGGTGCTCGAACGCCTCGAGCACGCGCGGCTCTTCGTACGACAGCCCGACGGCATCACGATCGCGCACGAAGCGCTGCTCTGGCATTGGCGTCGTTTGCAGTGGTGGGTTGCCGATGCGCGGCAGGCGCGCGAGATGGCCGACGATCTCGAGCGCGATGCGAACCGCTGGGCCGACGATCCGGAGGGGACGCCGCTGTTGCCGCGACGACGCGCGCGCGCCGTCGATCAGCTGGCGCAGAGCGGCGAGATCACACCGTCCGAACGCGCGCTCGCGTACTTGACGGCGAGCCGGCGAGCGGCGAACCGCGCGCGCATGCTCGTGGGGATCGCGGCGAGCGCGCTCGTCGCGATCTTCGTGCTCGCGACGATGAAGTACACCGGCGATCTCCGCGTAGAGCGCGACGAGAAGCAGCGCGCGCTCGACGAGCTCGGCAAGCTCACGGCGCAGGTCGATGACCTCCGCGCGAAGCTCCACGACATGCAAGCGGCGCTCGATCGCGGCGACAAAGAGGGCGCGACACGTCAACTCGCGGCGGCGCAACGCGAGGCGAAGCAGATCGATGACCGCATCCGACAGAGCACGGGGCAAGGGAGGGCGAATGCGATCGCTTCGTACCCGCGTCCGTCGTCATCGCCCGCCCCGACGAGCTCGATCCCTTCGGCCGAGAACGTCGGCGCAGCGCCGCCGCTGGACACGTCGTCCGGACCCTCCACCGAGCCGACGGCCAATGCACCTGCCGCGACCGCCTCACCCGCCGCGGGAGCGCTCGCAAACGGAGGGCTCACGCTCGATCCCGGCGAAGGCGAGCGCGTGGTCTTCCCTCACAAAGGCGCGATCGCGAACAAATGCCTCGCCAAGCTCCACGCGCAGACGCAGAAAGCGGTCGCGGTCACCGTGCGCGTGCGCGGCGCGGCGTCCGGTGTCGTCGAAGCGGTGACGCCGATAGGCATGCCGCCGAGCTTCGACGTCCTCGATTGCGTGGCCAGAGCCGTCTCCGCCATCCACTTTCGCGCCACGCAATCTGGCTTTGCATTCACGACGACGATCGAGTTCACCGACACGCGGTGACCGTCACGCAGCGTGGGCGCTTCAGGGCGTAAGCTTCGCCGGGATGGCTGCAGTCTTTTGTTGGGGCGCTGTCGAGATCCGACTCGACGCTGCGCCGACGGCGGCGCGGAACGCGACGAGATCGTGATCGGCTTTCGCCTTGAGCGCCGGCCAGCTCTCCGCCGGCGCGTTGGGCATCGACGCGATGTCGACCTGCAACGCCGCGCGCTTCACCGCGACGTCGCGAAGCAGCTTGTCGAACGCCGCGCGGTTCGGCCCGGCCGTGCGCCACGTCGTCGCCTGCATCGACGCGACTTGCTGCTGCATCTGATCCATCTGCGTGCGCGCGCTCGTCACGTATCCGCTCTTCTCGTGCTGCAGCGCTTGCGACTGCGGATTGAAATTCGCATGCGCCATCGGCGGCGGTACGGGCACCTTCGCTGCCTGCATCGCAACCGGAGCCAGACGGTTCGCGATGGGCGCTTGTCGCTTCTTGCATCCCGATACTCCGAGCGCGAGAAGTAGGGCGGCAGCGCACGAAACCCACACGGTATTGCGTCTCATGCCGGAAACGCGTGCAACGTGAGTGCCCCACGTTGCGACGCGGAGCGGCACCCAGTAGTTCCGCGACGATCCGCGATCCTCGGAGCCGCTGCGCACGACGGCCATGCGGGCTCGACACCGCAGATGCGCAGCGGGGTGCGGCGGCGCCACCTCACCTGATCGTCGCGACGTGGCCTCGGCGTGCTGCTATGCCGTGGACATGAAGTCATCTCTGTTGTTCGTCGGCGCGCTCGCGGGCGCGGTCGTCCTCAGCGGTTCGGGTTGTGGCGACGACAGCTCGTCGTCCGGACCCAGTGATGGCGGCGGCGCGGGCGACGACGGAGGAGTCGTCGGCGACGGAGGTGTCGTCGGCGACGGCGGGACGGTGCCAGGACAGGAGGGCGGGACCAAGTCGGACAGCGGCCCGGCCGGCGACTCGGGCGGCATGCCCGCGGTGGGCGGGATCTTCGAGAAGCCGGAGCCGTGGACGAAGAACGTCTCCGCGATGACGAAAGACGCGCGCTCGGACGCGATCATCGCGGCGCTCGCATCCTTCGGCGGTTGGGGCAACGGCAACGTCCTTCAGATCGATTTCGCGATCGCGCTCCTCACGGCGAACAGCTCGACCCCGCGCCAGACGATCACGTCGATCGCTGGCACCTATTGCTTCGGCGGGCCCGACTGCGACGCCGTGCCATTGCAGATGCCGCTGCCTGCAAACGGGAATACCGAGGGGAGTGCCGACTACACGTGCAACCCCGCGCAGGATGATTGTCATGTCCTCGTCCACGAGACGAGCGAGAAGAAGCTTTACGAGCTCTACAACGCGACGAAGGCCGGAAGCGCATTCACGGCGCGCGGCGCCTTCGTCTGGGACCTCACGAAGGCGTACCCGGACAACGAGCGCGGCGATCAGTGCACGTCCGCCGACGCTGCCGGCTTCCCCATCGCGGGGCTCCTTCCAACTGCCGACGAGGTCGCGACGGGGACCGTCAAGCACGCGCTTCGCTTCATCCTTCCGAACGATCACATGAAGGCGATGGCGTACGTGCATCCGGCGTCGCACGCAGGGGGCCCGTCGAACGGCAACGCGAACGCGCCGCCGTACGGCGTGCGTTTTCGTCTGAAGTCGTCGTTCGACGAGACGCCGTTCAGCGCCGGAGCGAAGGTCATCCTCCGCGCGATGAAGACGTACGGCATGCTCCTCTCGGACGGCGGCAACATCGCCCTCACCTTCGCGAACGATCGCCTCAGCACGGCCAAGTGGGCCGCTCAGGGCATTACCGCGTCGACGTTCAACGGGATCGGCGTCAACAACTTCGAAGTCGTCGATCTCTCGCCCGAGATTGCGGTGACCGACAACTGCGTTCGAAATCCGTGACGCCGTCGTCGCGGGGACGCTATTGGACGACGAGACCTGCCCAATAGGTCTTCTGATTGCCAATCGACGACTTGATCGCGAAAGACTGGTAGCCGCGCGTCCCTTTCGCGAGCACCTTGATCGACAGGTGGAGCGTGTCGCCGTCCTTGCCGGTCGTCTTGTCCCACGTGAACTCGAGCTGCGGAGGCTTCACGCGCGACGGCTGCTTCGCCTCCACGGTCCACGGCGTCGACGTGGGCGCCAGGCTCCAGAGCGCGACGTCGATCG
>JAYVXB010000757.1:0-10614 GCA_043785585.1 Deltaproteobacteria bacterium
CGACAACATGCAGATCATCAACCGGTGCACGCATCCGAAGGAGATCATCGAGGTCGATGAAGCGGCGTTTCATGCGGCGCGCGCGTTCGTCAAAGGGAAGGTCCCTTTCTGCAACCACTACTTCATCACGACGTTCTTCAAGCCGCCGATCCGCAAGCCCGACACCAGCCTCTACCCGCCGATCTTGCGGCCCGAGATCGCGGCGGCGAAGGTGCGAAAGGGCGAGCACCTCCTCGTCTACCAAACGTCCGAAGGTCACGACTCGCTCTCCGAGACGCTCGCGAAGACGGGCCTCGAGTGCCGCATCTACGGGATGCGTCGGGGGATCAACGAGGAGCAGCGCGAGGGAAACCTTCGCTACATGCCGTTCAGCGAGGACGGGTTCATCGACGATCTCGCGTCGTCGCGCGCCGTCATCGCCGGTGGCGGGTTCACGCTGATGGGCGAGGCGGTCTACTTGCGAAAGCCGATGCTCGCGGTGCCGATGCTCCGGCAGTTCGAGCAGGTGATGAACGCGATGTACCTGGAGGAAGTGGGGTACGGGCAATATGCGAAGACGCTCGACGATCCTGCGACGGTGACGCGGTTTCTCGCGGCGGTTCCGGCGTGCGAGGAGAAGCTCGCGGGGTATTCGCAGAATGGGAATCAGTTGCTGTTCGACGCGCTCGATCAGGCGCTGGACCGCGGGGCGGCAGGGGTGCTCTGAGGCAACGCCGCGTCGGATCGTCCCACCGGACGACTCGATGGACAACGAACGAGCGTTCGCGCCGACTCGTAGGTATCGTAGAAGGATCCAATGCCCAAGCGATCTGCAGAGGACCCGCACGACGCGACCACTGCGGCGGAGCGTCCCGACGAGCGTCCGACCGTGCGCCCGCTTTCGCGGTTCGCCGGCGCGAGCGCAGCGGAAGCATCGGAGCACGATGCGTCGCACGAGCGCGTCCGCCCGAAGGTCGCGCAGCTCATGTCCGCGTTCGCGAACTACCTCGCGGAGTCTCAGCCGCCGGTGGAGCCCGTCGCCGCCGACGGCGTCACGTGTCGGGCGCTGCTCCTCGAGATGAGCAAGCTCTTCTCGCAAGCCGACTTCGATGGCGCGCTCGCCGTGGCCGACGCGATCGCCGCGTCGCATCCCGCGCACGACGCCGTCGCGTATTGCGCACGAACGTGCCGCACCGAGCTCGAAGGCAGCTTCCGCGAGCGCCTCGGCCGACTCGACCACGCGCCGCGCCATGCCCTCGCCGCCGACGAGCTTCTCGCGCTCGATCTCGATCATCGCGAGGCCTTCCTGCTGTCGCAGATCGACGGGCAGACGTCGTTCGACGCGCTCGTCGACGTGAGTCCCTTGCCGAGATTCGTGACGCTGCGGCTGCTGGAGCGGCTGCTCTCGCTCGGCGTCATCGAGTAGCGGTTTCGACGGAGCCGCGGCTCGTTCCACAGCACGCCGCGAATGTACCTACCGAGGTAGACTCCCGCGAATGATGCGCCTCGACCGCCGCGCCTTCTTCACGCTCGTCGGGGGCAGCGCATCCGCCCTCGCCGTCGGATGCAAGCGCGCGGCATCCGGCGACGCGATCCCCGCCCTCGACGCCGGCCCCGCCCGCTTCACCGAAAAAGTCGCCGACCTCGTCCTCCACACCGATCGTCCGCCCAACCTCGAGACGCCACTCCGCTACTTCCGCACCGACATCACGCCGAACGACGCGATGTTCGTCCGCTGGCACCTCAGCGGGCTCCCGCTCTCGATCGACGTGCGCGCGTGGCGACTTCGACTCGAAGGGCACGTCGACGAGCCGCTCTCTCTGTCGCTCGACGATCTCCGCGCGATGGAGTCGGTGTCCGTCGTCGCGGTCAACCAATGCTCGGGCAACTCGCGCGCGCTCTTCGCACCTCGCGTCCCCGGCGTGCAGTGGGCACGCGGCGCGATCGGCAACGCGAAGTTCACCGGCGTGCGCCTGAAAGATCTCCTCGCGAAGGCGGGCGTGCGATCCGGTGCGCGCGACGTGACGTTCCGCGGGCTCGATCGCGCGCCGCGCGAGTCGGTGCCGGCGTTCGTGAAGTCGCTCGAGATCGATCGCACGGCCGACGCCGACGTGATGGTCGCGTACGCGATGAACGACGCGCCGCTCCCGCTGCTCAACGGCTTCCCTGCGCGCCTCGTCGTGCCGGGATGGTTCTCGACGTATTGGGTGAAAGCGCTCACCGAGATCCGCGTCCTCGATGCGCCGTTCGACGGCTACTGGATGGCAAAGGCGTACCGCATCCCGAAGACGCCGGGAGCCGACGAGTCGCCCGCCGATCTCGCGAAGGAGACAGTGCCGATCTCGAAGATGAACGTGCGGTCGCTCATCGTACGGCCCGAGCCCGACGAGACGTTGGCGGCGGGGCGCGCGTACGAAGTCGAGGGGCTGGCGTTCGACGGCGGCACGGGCATCAAGCGCGTCGAGGTCTCGACCGACGGCGGCGCGACGTGGAGCGAAGCGCGCCTCGACGCGGATCTCGGGCGCTACTCGTGGCGGCGATGGCGCGCGACGTGGACGCATCCAACGGAAGGCAACCACGCGATCCTCGCGCGCGCGACGAGCAACGACGGCGAAGAGCAACGCGCGACGCCGCAGTGGAACCGCGCCGGCTACATGCGCAACGTCTTCGAGCGCACCGACGTGAGGGTCACGTGACGCGCGTTACCGTTTTCGGATCGATGCTCGTCGCGCTCGCGCTCGGCGCCTGCGATCGCGCCGCGCCGCCGCCACCTCTCACGGATCCGAACGTGCGCGTCTTCGCGCTCCCCGAGAGCGATCCGCCGCTCCCCGAAGGACCGGGCAAGAGCCTCGTCGTCGGCTCGTGCCTCACGTGCCACTCGGCGCGCTACATCGGCGACCAACCAAAGTTTCCGCGGAAGACGTGGACGGCGGAAGTCGACAAGATGGTGAAGACGTACGGCGCGGACATCGCGCCCGAGTCCACGAAGACGATCGTCGACTACCTCGTCGCGACGCACGGGCGTGAGGACTGAAGCGCACTGGCGCGTCAGCAGACGCACACGTGTGTGTACACGACTCGTACAATTGCCGCGCGCGCACACGCAGACCGTAGAAAAACGTGAGCCGTCGTCGGACGACCCAAGGTGGATCGCCGATTGCTTATCAAAGGCTCATGGTCCGTGCGAAGAGCAGCTCATCGAGTCTTCAAGGAGAGCGGCGTGTCCGCCTTGCGTCAGGTGTGTTCGCGATCCCTCTCGCGGTCGCCGCTGCCTATGACGTCATTGTCGCGGGCATCGCGAACGACGAGTACGTGGGGCTCGACCGACTCGACCGTGAAGAGCTCGACGAGACCGACGAGGACGTGAGACCGCACGCAGAGATTCGCGTGATTGTCCCCGCCACGTACCGGAGGAGCGCGTAGAGAAAACGAGACGAACCGCCAAGGCGCCAGGACGCCAAGATTGTTTTGACCAACCCCTTGGCGCCTTTGTGACTTGGCGGTCCTCTTCGAGCTACTTCATCTCGCCGAGCGCAAACGCGTACTCGTCCGCGAGCTTCTCGACCCACTCCCTCACCAAATCCGCCCCACCGTGTCCGGCGTGTTGCTCGATCCGGAGCAGCACGACGCCGCCGGTCGACGACGACTGAAGCGCCGCGGCGAACTTTCGCGCGTGCATCGGATCGACGCGATCGTCGTTGTCCGCCGACAAGAGGAGCACCGAGGGGTATTTCGTCCCACGCTGAACATGGTGATAGGGCGAGTACGCGTAGATGGCTTTGAAGTCTTCGGCGTCGTCTGCCGATCCGTACTCCTCGATCCACGTCCGACCCGATCCGAAGCGGTGGTATCGCACCATGTCGAGGAGCGGCACCGCGCAGAGTCCGACGCGGAAGAGATCCGGACGTTGCGTAATCGCCGCACCGACGAGCAGTCCGCCGTTCGAGCCGCCGCGTATCGCGAGCTTCCCCGGCCGCGTGTAGCCGAGCTTGATGAGGTTCTCCGCCGCCGCGATCACGTCGTCGAAGACGTGTTGCTTCTGGCGTCGCATGCCTTGCTGATGCCACTCTTCGCCGTACTCGCTGCCGCCGCGTAGGTTCGCGATCGCGTACACGCCGCCGTTCTCGAGCCATGGATAGATCGACGTGCGAAAGCCGGGCGTCTGCGCGCTTTGGAAGCCGCCGTACCCGTAGAGGATCGTCGGCGCGTTGCCGTCCTTCTTCGCGTCCTTCGCGTGGATGACGAACATCGGGATGATGGTGCCGTCCTTCGACGGGAACTTCTCTTGGTCGACGACGTACTTCGTCGTGTCGACCGGCACCTTCAGCTCGTAGAAGACTTTCTTCGCGCCGGTGCGAACCGACGTCTCGAAGATGATGCTCGGTTGCGTGAAGGAGTCGTACGCATAGAAGGCTTCGTCGTCGTTCTCGTCGCCGCTGAGCGCGCCCGACGTTCCGAGGCCGGGGAGCTCGATCTCGCGGACGAGCTTGCCGTCGAGCTCGTGCACTTCGACTTTGCTGACGACGTCTTTCATGTAGCCGAGCGTCAAGCGCCCGCCGACGATGCTGAAGCTCTGCAGCGTGGCGTCTTTGCGCTCGGCGACGATCTCGACCCACTTGTCGCGCTCGGGGTGCGCGGGATCGACGCGGAAGACGCGCCAGTGGGGCGCGCCCGAGTTCGTCTTCACGTAGAAGCGATCTCTGTACGCGAGGACGTCGAAGATGCCGTCCTTCGCTTCGGCGAGCGTGCGCCACTTTCGCGCAGCGCCGTCTTTCGCGACGACGCGCGTGTCTTGGAACGAGACGTCGCTGCCGCTCCATCCGTGCTCGATCGTCGCGAAGATCCAGTGGCCGTCGCGCGACGCTTCGGTGTTGAGGAACGTCTTCGAGTCGCCGGTTCGTTCGTGGATGACCGCGTCCTTCGCCGGATCCGTTCCGAGCTTGTGAAAGCGCATCTCGGCGAAGCCCGGCCGCTCCGCCGTCGGGATACCCGGATCGGTCGGGAGCCACGTGTAGTAGAAGCCATCGCTGTTCGCGGTCCAATCGGGCGACGCGTACTTCCCGCCTGCGATGACGTCGACGTCGGACGTCTTGCCGCTCGCGACGTCGAGCACCATCAGCGTCGCCTCGTCCGAGTTGTTCGCCTTCTTCTTGTAGACGACCTTCTTGCCGTCCCACGACGGTCGCCATCCGCCGAGCGACACGCTGCCGTCTTGCGACCACGTGTTCGGATCGAGGACGACTTTTTCGGGTCCGCCCTTCACACCTGAGGACGATCCCTCGCGCGCGTAGACCACCCACTTTTCGCTCTTCGCGTCGCGCCGCTGGAGGAAGTAGCGCGGGCCGTAGCGATGCGGGATCCCCATCGCCTCGATGTAGAAGAGCTCTTTGAAACGCTGGACGAGCTTGTCGCGACCGGCGAGCGGCGAGAGCCTCGCGCGCGCGAAGTCGTCCTCGGATTTCATCCACGCTTGAACGTCGGGTGACTTCACGTCCTCGAGCCAACGGTAGGGGTCGGCGACCTCGACGCCGTGGAGCATCTCCGAGAAGTTGTCCCGTCGCGTCGCGGGATAGGCAAATGCAGGCATGACCGGAGCGGACGTACCGGCGTCGAGCGGCCCAACGGCGACGACGCTCGCGGACGGCGACGGCGGCCCTTTCACGACGGGCGGCGCAGCTTCGTTGCACGCGGACGCGGCGGCGAGGACGACGGGGACGAACGGGACGGCGAAGGCAATTCGGCGATGAACCATGGCGGGCGGGCAAGATACACGATGCACGGCATGGGGCCTCGTGGGTCGAGCGTTGTAGACTCCATGACGATGTCGCCCTCCAACAGCTTCCAGGGGCCGCCCGCAGCGGCGGTTCCTCCGGGGCTGGGAGCGATCCTCGCGAAGGTGCGGCGGTTCTTTCGCGAGCATGGTCGCAAGCTGTGGTGGCTTCACTCCGCGTACGCGCTGGCGCTCGGCGTCGGCGTCGTCGCGTTCGCACAGAAGGGATTCGATCACGCGCGGTGGTTGTCGGTGACGCTCGTCGTCGCATGGCTGCTCGTCGTCGGCTTCTTCCGCATCTACGGATCCGGCGCGAGCCAAGCGAGCATGGACGCGGCGGGATCGAAGACGCGCTTCCGCTTCTACGCGCTGACGTACGTCCTGAAGAACCTCTACCAAGGGATGCTCTTCTTTCTGCTCCCGTTCTATTGGCACTCGACGACGTTCGGCGCGCCGAACGAATGGTTCGTCGTACTCCTCGGCGTGTGCGCGATCCTCTCGACGCTCGACATCGTCTTCGATCGCTACCTGATGAAGTGGCGATCGCTCGCATCGGTGTTCCACGGCATCACGCTCTTCGGATCGCTGAACCTCGTCATCCCGGCGCTCTTCCCCGATACGCGCACGCTGACCACGCTGCTCTTCGCGGCGGGGATCGCGGCGGTCGGCGTGTGGACGTTGCACGCGCCGGTGCGCGCGTTGAAGAGCAAGATGTACATGGGGCTCGTGGCCGCGAGCATCGTCGCGAGCCTCGGCGTCGCGTACGTCGCGCGCGCGGCGATCCCGCCGGTGCCGATGCATCTGTCGTACGAGGCGGTCGGTCCGATGCTGACCAAGGATGGGCGCCTCGCGATGGAAGTGAAGACGCTTCACTCGTCGGTGATCACGCAGCTCCTCGCGGTGACCGACGTCGTCACGCCGGGCGGATCGGGCGATCGGCTTCATCATGTGTGGCGTCGCGACGGCGCGATGATCGCGATGACCGGATCTGCGTCGCGACAGAAGACCAAAGAGGGCAACATTCGGCTTCAGTCGTCGCTCCTCGGCAAAGAGCTGCCGAAGAGCCTCGCGGGTCACTGGACCGTCGACGTGGAGACCGAGGACGGTCAGCTCGTCGGACGTGCGTCGTTCGTCGTGATCGACTGACGCGCGCTCTCAGTTGCACCCCATCGTCTTCGTCGGCCCGAGGTCGGCCCACTCGATGCGCCCATCGCCCACACCCCAGCGCGCGTCGGTGAAGCTCTCGATGTCGATGAGCTCCTCGGCGCTGCCTTTGTTCTGCGTGCAGCACCCGCTGCAATCCGAGTCGGCGCACTCGTCGAGCACCGTGACGACGATCGTCTTCGATCCCGATTTGAGGCAGAGATCGTGGAGCGCGAGCGCGCCGATGCCGTTCGACGCTCGGTTCAGGTTCGGGAAGACCGAGACGACGTTGTGCGAGCTCACCCACGACTTCGATTCGGTCTTGTTGCACGCGGCAAACTGACCTTCGTACGCGCAGCCGTTGTACTTGATGCACTCTTCGCTGCCCGGATCCGGATACGAGGTGAAGCTCGTCTTGTTCGCGCTTCGCCAGACGAGGGTCGGGCTGTTGCAGTCGGTCGCACCACCACCTGTGTCGGGCGCGCTCGCGTCGACGTGCGGCGGCGGAGTGCCTGCGTCGACAGCGCCGCCGGAGCAGCTCGCGTAGCTGACGGCGACGTTCACCGCCGCGACGGAGCGATTCGAGTCGGTCGAGTAGTTGAACGTCTTCGACGCGCCCGCGGCGAGCGTCGCCGTATGCCACGTGAAGGCGCAATGGTTCGACATCGTCGTCGCCGACGCGCCGCTCCCTTGGAGCGGTCCGAGCGTCGCGCCGGTCGGGACACTGTCGTTCGTGCAGTGCGCGCCGATCGGGGCGTCGAACGCGACGGTGATGCCGGTGATCGGGGACGATCCGTTCTTCAGCGTGACCGTCCCCCAGTACCCGGGACCGTCGTACGTGTTCTTCGTCACGCTCGACGAGCACGCGCCGAGCTCGGAGCCGGACGTGGTCGCGTCCTCGCCTACGCCGCTAGAGCACGCAGCGATGCACAGAGTCGCCGTTGCCGCTTGGAGAGCCAGACCCACCGTTCGCGTCGTCATGCCGTTCACCTTTGCGAGCGGCGTGCCTCGATCGTGATCGCCGCGTTCGCGCAGCGTGGGCGGAAGACGACGCCGTCACCGCACGACGACTCCGCGAACGCGAGCTCACAGAGCTGAGCGTTTCGGCGTGGCGTCGCGCTCGGCAAGATACGCGCCCCCGAGGCCGATCGAAGCAGCGACCGAAACACCGGAACACCTCGCCGTTACGATCGCCGCTCGTGGAATCCGTTCTCGATGCGTAGATTCCGGGACCGGCGGGTGCGTGAGGCGCGATCGGCGTCGGCACGTTCGTCGCTCTAGGAGTCGAGATGCGCATCGTCACGGTCGTCTTCATCGCACCGCTCGTCACCGCGTTCGTCGTCGGCTGCTCATCGAGCGACGGGGCTGCGCTCGGCGGAGGCGACGGCAGTGGCGGCCCTCGAGGTGACGCCGGCACGTGGACGACGAGCGACGGCGGAGCGACGTTCGACGACGCCAGCGCGAGCGCGAACGACGCAACGCCGCCCGACGGATCGACGGCGAGCGACGACGCGACCTCATCGGACGCGACCGCTCAGCCCGGCGCGCTCACGCCGCTGCAGAAGCACAAGGCGGAGATGCTCACGAGCATCTGGGAGAACAGCACCACCGTGCTTCAGTACCCGTACTGCCAGAACATCCACGACGGACGCGGCTACACATCGGGACGCGCCGGGTTCTGCAGCGGGACGGGCGACGCGATCCAGGTCGTGCGCTGCTTCGACGCCGCGTTCGGCACGGGATCGAACAACCCGATCGCGAAGTACATGCCCGCGCTGACGACGATCGACAACCGATTCAACTCGACCGGGATGAATCAAGGCGGCACGACCGAGCTCGATGCCGTCGGCACCTATTGCAGCGACTGGGCGGCGACGACGAACGGGGCGGCGACGTCGGCGAAGTTCAAGACGTGCCAGGATCAGATCGTCGATCTTCTCTACTACCAGCCGGCGCTCGCGCTCGCGAAGAAGTGGGGGCTCGTCACGGCGCTCACGATCGCGGAGCTCTACGACGCCGAGATCAACCATGGCGACGATGGCGCGATCGCGATCGCGAAGCTCGCGAACAACGACACCGGCAACACGGCGCAGCGCGTGCCGACGGCACCGCTGACGCTCGCGCAGGAATCGGCGTGGCTGCATGCGTTCCTGATGAGGCGCCTCGCGCTCCTCAAGGCGGACGCGACGTGGGCGCAGTCGGAGGATCGCGTCGTCACGTACGAGCGCCTCCGGCTCGACGGCAACTTCGATCTCGGCGCGCAGATTCGCACCAACTCCAAAGCGATCACGATGTTCCCCGGGCAGGGCTACGTCGACAGCGGTTACCCCGACTGCACGATCTCGGCGGCCGGCGTCGCGGGCGGTGACGCTTCGTGCACGGCGCAGGTCGGCCAGTGAGGTAACGAGCGACTGGCGGCGGTCGCGCTATACTTCAGCCGCTGCGACGAAACGAATGACTGCGCCCGCCCTCCTCGGAACCCTGCTCGACGGCAAATTCCAGATCCAGAAGGCGCTCGCGTCGGGCGCTTCCGGCGACGTGTACGAGGCGCTGCACCTCGGGCTCGGGGCGCGTGTCGCGGTGAAGGTGCTGCGGCCGGGGATTGCGGAGACCGCGGACATTCGGCGCAAGCGGTTCATGCGCGAGGCGCGCGTCGCGGCGAAGATACAGAGCGAGAACGTCGTGCGCGTGCTCGACATCGTCGCGCCGGAGCACGGCGACACGTACATCGTGATGGAGCTCCTCGAAGGCGAGACGCTCGCGGAGCGCGCGAAGCGCGTCGGACGCTTGCCGATCGCCGAGGCGGTCGACTACGTGTTGCAAGCCGCGAAGCCGCTCGCCGAGATGCACGACGCGGGGATCGTGCATCGCGACGTGAAGCCGTCGAATTTGTTTTTGTCGCGCGACAAAGACGGGAGAGAGCGAATCAAGCTCATCGACTTCGGCGTCGCGGCGTTTCGCCAGCCGGTCGGGCGCGGCGAGAGCTCGCTCACGCTCGCGGAGACGGTCATCGGGACGCCGCGCTACATGGCGCCGGAGCAGGTGAAGGGGCTCAAGGCGGACGCGCGCGCGGACGTGTGGGCGCTCGGCGTGACGCTCTACGTGCTGCTCGCGGGACGCGCGCCGTTCGATGCGCTGACGCCGCTCGCGGTGATGAATCAGATCGAGCACACGGAGGCGCCGCCGCTCGCAGAGCATCGCGCGGAGGTGCCGGCGGAGCTCGCGAGGCTGGTGCATCGGTGCCTCGCGAAAGATCCGGCGGCGCGACCGGCGGACGCGCGCGCGCTCGTCGAGGCGTTGATGCCGTTCGGGCGCGAGGCACCGGCGGCGATCGACGTGGCGCCTCGGCGTTCGCGAGCGTGGGGCGGCGCGATCGTGGCGGCTGTCGTCGTTGCGGGGGGCATCGCGCTCGTCGTTGCGGCACGCGGTCGTGGCGACATCGCGCCGGCGATGGCGAGCGCCGCGCAAGCGGATGTCCCGCCGCCGACCCCGACCGCGACCTCGATCGCGGCTGCGACCTCGACCGCGACCGCGACCGCTACCGCGACCCCGACCCCGACCCCCTCCGCGATCCGCCGCGCCCCCCCTCGCCGCCCCATCAAGAGCGCCACCAAGCCGGACGATGATCGCATCGAGTAGACGCCTCGCGTGCATCGTCCTTCTCGCTGTCGCGCTCCCTTCCGTCGCGCGCGCCGAGCCTCCGCGCGAGCCGCCGACCGAAG
>JAYVXB010000758.1:0-10597 GCA_043785585.1 Deltaproteobacteria bacterium
GAGGCGTGGGGCGGGTACGCCGGATCGCACGATCCGCGCGTGTACGATCAGCTGGCGTCGCGGCTCGAGCAGGACGCTTCGGTCCGCGCCGGACAGCCGGTGCTCGGGCGCCACATTCATTTGATCGCGACGGCGCACGGCGAGGTCGCGGGGCAAGTCGAAGGGTGGTTCGAGCGGCACGGCGTGGATCCGTCGACGCCGCACACGTGCGAGGTGCGCTCGCTCATCGTGCGCGCGGGGACGCGATGCCGTGGCGCGGGGCGCGCGCTCCTCGATGCGTTGGCGAGCGCGGCGCACGAGATGGCGCGCGACGACGGCCTCGTGCTCGCGGCCGAGGTGCTCGAGCCGAATCCCGCGCACTCGTTCTATGCGCGCGTCGGGTACACGTCGGTCGCGTACAGCACGCGGATCGAATCGCGGTCGGTGCCCGCTGCGTGGAACGACGGCGTCGACGGATACACCGCACGCGTCGCGCAGCCGGCGGACGCGCTGTCGATCGCGATGCTCGAGACGACGCTCGCGGCGCGGAGGCGCGGCGCGGGGGACGTTCGGTTCGATCGGCCGCGCGCGATCGACGCGACGTTCGTCGGCGCGATCGCGGCGCACTTGGCGCACGGGGCGGAGGGCGCTTCGGACGCGCTCGAGATCGTCGTCGTCGATCGCGGCGGCGCGGTGCGAGGCGCGGCCAGCTTTGCCGTCAACACCCTCGAGCCGCCGTTTCTTCCGATCAAGCGCGCGATGATTGGTCGCTTCGCCCTCGATCCCGCGCGCCCGCCCGCACCACTCGTCGCACCGCTCGTCGCGCTCGGGTGCCGCCTCGCGGGCGCGCGCGGCGCTCCGACGATCGAGCTCACCGATCTCTCGGCGCCGAGCACGCCGCTTCACGACGCGGCGATCGCCGCTGGCGCGCGCCCGTGGTCGCGCGTGGTGACCAAGCTCATCCCGGGGCGAAAGCGCGCATAGCGTGGCAGACTGATCGCGGAGGCTTCGTTTCACATGTCCATCCGTTTTTCGCCGCTCTTTTCGCCGCGCGCGATCGCGTTCGCACTCGCGATCGCCGGCAGCGCGATCTCCGTCGCGGCTTCCGCGCAGCAGCCGTTGCCGCGCGGTCCCGTTCCCGTTGCGCCGTCCGCCATTCCGACCGTCGTCGCGCCGCCCGCGCCTCCCGCTCCGACGCAGTCGCCCGCGCACGCACAAGCCGCGACCGCCGAAGCGCGCAAGCTCTCCGACGCCTTCGTCGCCGTCGCCGACAAGGTCAGCCCCGCCGTCGTGCAGATCGACGTCACGTCGCGCGACGCCGACGCAGACCAAGCGGCAAAGTGGTTCGGCCGACACGGCGACACGCCGATCGCGCGCGGCCTCGGCTCCGGCGTCATCTTCACGACCGACGGCGCGATCCTCACGAACAACCACGTCATCGAAGACGCGCTCACGATCAACGTGCGCCTCCGCGACGGTCGATATCTCCCCGCGCGCCTCGTCGGACGCGATCCCGCGACGGATCTCGCCGTCGTGAAGATCGACGCGACCGGCCTCCCCGCCGCAAAGTTCGCCGACTCGGAAGCCGTGCGCGTCGGCGAGTGGGTCGTCGCGATCGGATCGCCGTTCGGCCTCGGGTACACGGTCACGGCGGGCGTGCTCAGCGCGAAGGGGCGCGGCGGGCTCGGGATGAACGCGGTCGAGGACTATCTCCAGACCGACGCGGGCATCAACCCCGGCAACTCGGGCGGACCGCTGTGCGATCTCGACGGGCGCGTCATCGGCATCAACACGATGATCGTCGGCAAGGCGAGCGGCATCGGCTTCGCGGTCCCCTCGAACATGGCGCGTCGCGTGTCCGAGCAAATCCTCAAGAGCGGTCGCGTCCAGCGCGCGTGGCTCGGCGTCGGCATTCAAGATCTCACGCCGGATCTCGCGAGCGCGATGAAGCTCGATCCGCGCTCGGGCGCGCTCGTCAACTCGGTCGTCGACAACGGCCCGGCGTTCAAATCGAACATCCGACCCGGCGACGTCATCGCGTCGGTCGGCGGCAAACCGGTGCGCGACGGTCACGAGCTCACGCGCGAAGTCATGGCGCACGACGTGAACACGCAAGTAGAGCTCGTGATCATCCGCGGCGGTCAGCGGTACGGCGCGGCGGTGATGCTCGCACCGCGACCCGAGCCGCCGGTGCCGCCCGTTCCCGCGCAGCAAGTCACGACGCCGCAAGCCGGCCTCGGAATGAGCGTGCGCGATCTCTCGCCGCAGCAATCGCAGTCGATGGGCCTCCCGGCGAAATCGTTCTCGGTCATCTCGCAGGTCGCGCCGGGATCGGCGGCGGATCGCGCCGGCTTGAAGGTCGGCGACGTGATCGTCGAAGCCGACGGCATGGCGGATCCGACGCCGGCGCAGGTGCAACAAGCCGCTGCAGACGGCGTGCTCGTCCTTCGCGTTCGTCGCCGCGACTCGTTCTTCTACGCGGCGCTCAGGAAATAGAGTAATCGCCGTTGCATGGTCGAGATCAAGCAGACCCCGATGGGGGGCGACGCGAAGGACTTCCTCGACGTCGTCGACTACATCTACCGCGGTGATTCGAGCTACATCCGCCCGCTCGATCAAGAGCTGAAGGATCGCCTCAACCCGAAGAAGAATCCGTTCTTCGAGCACGGTGAAGGCGCGTTCTTCACGGCCCATCGCAACGGACGTTGCGTCGGTCGCGTGACGGCGTCGATCGATCGCGAGCACCTCGATCGCTACAAAGACGCGACCGGCTTCTTCGGATTCCTCGACACGATCGAAGACGAAGAGATCGCGCGCGAGCTCTTGAAGCGCGCCGAGGCGTGGTTGAAGTCGAAGGGGATGAAGCGCATCCGCGGGCCGCTCTCGCTCAACATCAACGAAGAGCTCGGCACGCTCGTCGATGGCTTCGACACTTCGCCGTACATGATGATGCCGCACCATCGGCCCTACCAAGGCGGCCTCATCGAGAAGGCCGGCTACAGCAAGGAGAAGGATTTTTTCGCGTGGAGCTACGTCGTCGGCGATCTCAACACGCGCACGGCGAAGGCGCACGCCGACATCAAAGCGCTCCCCGAGATCACGAGCCGCACGGTGTCGATGAAGGATCTCGATCGTGACGTCGAGCTGCTCGTCGACATCTTCAACGACGCGTGGAGCGACAACTGGGGATTCGTTCCGTTCACGCGCAACGAAGTGAAGAAGATGGCCGCCGACTTCAAGCTGCTCTTGATGCCGGCGATCACGTGCATCGTTTCGATCGACGGCGAGCCGGCTGGCGTCGCGGTCGCGGTCCCCAACTTGAACGAGCTGATTCGCGATTCGGGCGGAAAGCTCTTCCCGTTCGGCTTGGTGAAGCTGCTCTATCGATTGAAGGTCGAGGGACCGAAGTCGGCGCGCCTCATTCTCCTCGGCATCCGCAAGAAGTGGCGGCACGTTCGCAAGTACGCCGCGCTCTCCGCGTTCATGTACGCCGAGATGAACGAAGGCGGAAAGCGACTCGGCATCAAGAGCGGCGAGCTCGGCTGGACGCTCGAGGACAACGGCCCGATGAACGCGGGCATCAAGATGATGGGCGGCAAGCCGTACAAGCGGTACCGCGTCTACGCAAAGGAGCTCGCGTGAAGGTCCTCGTCACGGGCGGCAGCGGATTTCTCGGGAGCTACATCGCCGATCAGCTCGCGCGCGAAGGGCACGTCGTCCGCGCGCTCGTTCGCAAGTCGTCGAATCGAAAGTTCCTCGAGAAGATTTCGTCGCTCGAGTTCGCCGAAGGGAGCGTCGAGGAAGAGGGCGCGGTCGACGAAGCGGTCAAAGGCGTCGACGCGATCATCCACTCGGCCGGCCTGGTGAAGGCGCGGAACAAGGAAGAGTTCTTCGCGACGAACGTCACGGGGACGACGAACCTCCTCGCGTCGGCGAAGAGGGCCGTCGCGAAAGGCGGCCCGAAGTTGAAGCGCTTCGTCTTCGTGTCGAGCCTCGCGGCGGTGGGTCCGTCGGCGGATGGCGCGCCGGTGTCGTCGACGAACGGTCCGGGGCCGGTCACCGAGTACGGACGATCGAAGCTCGCGGCCGAGCGCGCGGTCATCGCGGAGAAGGACTCGCTCCCCGTCACCGTCATTCGCCCGCCGCTCATCTATGGACCGCGCGACAACGAGACGTTCGCGTTCTTCAAGTCGATCTCGCAGGGCGTCCTCCCCGTGCTCGGCGACGGGAAGAACACGCTCAGCGTCGTCTTCGCGTCCGACGCAGCCGCCGCGTGCGTGCGCGCGATCGATGCCGACGTCGCGAGCGGCTCGGCGTACTTCGTCGACGACGGTGAGGTGTACGTGTGGCGCGAAGCGCTCGCCGACGTCGAGCGCGCGCTCGGCAAGAAGGCGTTCGTGCGCTTCGGGTTGCCGCTCGGCATCTTGAAGGCGGCGGCGGTGTTCAGCGAAGCGCTCGGCAAGATGCAGGACAAAGCGGTGATGCTCACGCGCGACAAGATCAACGAGCTCGAGCAACGTCACTGGGTGTGCAGCTCGCACGACACGCGCAAGGACCTCGGCTGGAAGCCCGAGGTGCAGTGGCGCGAAGGGACCGAGCGCGCGGTGAAGTGGTACCGCGACAACGGGTGGCTTTAGGAGTCGGAGCGTGCCGGCGCTGTGCGCGCACGCGCTCCGTGCGCTCCTGAAATGCGCGAAGGGATCGGCGCGGTATGCTTGCGCGATGGTCGTCGTGAGCCACCGTCTCGTCGCGCTCGTCATGCCGGTCGCGCTCGCGTGCAACGCAGCGCCGCCCGCCTCCGGTCCCGAGACGATGATCGCGATCCCCGCGGTCGCATCCGCATCCTCGGTCGACGCCGCGTCGTCCGACGACATCGCTCCTCCATCCCCGACCGCATCGTCCATCGCGTCGAACGACGACGACGTCCCGAACGACGCCGGCGCGCGCGCGTGGAGCTACGGCGACGACGACGCGTCGTTCGGACCGTACGGCATCGGTCTCGGCGGACCGCTCGGTCGTGTCGACGGCGGCTCGCCGCGCGCGCCCGGCGGCAAGACCGTCAAGATGAAGGTCGGTCCGAGCAACGTGAACGGTCGACCCCCCCCCGAGGTGATTCAGCGGATCGTCCGGCAGAACTTCGGTCGCGTTCGCCTTTGTTACGAGAACGGTCTCCGCACGAACCCGAGCCTCGCTGGACGCGTCATCATTCACTTCGTCATCGATCGCGCCGGCGCGGTCTCGTCGTCCGTCGACGGCGGCTCGACGCTGCGCCACGATCCGACGGTGCAGTGCATCGCGCGCGTCATCCACGCGCTCGCGTTTCCGCAGCCCGAAGGTGGCATCGTCACTGTCAAATACGCGATCGATCTCTCGTTCGACTGACGAAGCGACCCGCCGCGACAGCGGCATTCGCCGCTCGGAGCGACGTGCCTGGGCGCTCTCAAGACACGATTGCGGTGACCGCTGATGAGACGCACATGCGCCGTGTCTCGGCGTTGACCCGCGATCCGCGGCGCGACGTGGGTGATCGCGATGCGATCGTCTCTCCGCGTCCGCGACACGATCGCGAAATGCTCTCTCCGACCTTCGTCGCGCGTTGCCGACGCGCACAAGAACGAAGCACGCGGACGAGAACACCCGTTGCGGCGATCGCGCAGCGAAGACTTCGAGGCCATCGCCGCCATCCTCGAACCCCTCATCCGGCATACCGCGATCCACTTCGCCTACGAGCCCGTGCCCGCTGCCGAGATGCGCGACGCATGGTGGCGCCAGCGGGACACCTATCCATTTCTCGTCGCCGAGGCCGGCGGCGAGGTCGTCGGCTTCGCGAAGGCCGGAGCGTGGCGCGACCGCGCGGCCTACCTCTGGACGCCCGAATGCGGCGTTTACGTCAGAGAGGATCGCACGCGAACGGGCGTGGGCCGGGCACTCTATGCTCGCTTCTTCGACATCCTGCGCACGCAAGGCTTCGTTTCGGTGATCGCAGGGATCGCCTTGCCCAACGATCCCAGCGTGCGGCTCCACGAGGCGTTCGGCTTCGTGGCAGTCGGCCACGTGCCGCGCGCGGGGTGGAAGCTCGGGAGGTGGCACGAGGTCGGGTTCTGGCAAAAGGATCTGGCGGAGGCCGGAACCGTCCCTGGAGACATTCGCCCGCCCGTGTATTGACGCCTCGATGCTCGTTCGCGGGTGAGCGCGCGCGACGGTGAACTTCGTAGCCCCCTCGCGCGCGCTGCCGACGGCTTACCCGCGACTCAATCCTTCTTTCGTCTCGAGTCGCGCTCCGCCTCTTCGCGCGACACCGCGTGATCGTTGTTCACGTCGACGGCGCGGAGCACGAGGTCGGCGACGATCGACGATGGCTCTTCCTCGGTGACGCGCGCAACGGCCGCGGCGATCTCGGACGCGGTGACGACGCCGTCGCGGTTCGTGTCGACGGCGTCGAAGCCGCCGAGGCGATCCCAAAGCGCGCGAGCGAACGCGTTCACGAGCACGAGCTTGACGTCGAGGCCGCTACCCGCCGGCGGGACGTTGTCGGGGTTGTCGCGCGCGAAGCGCATCAGCGGCTCGCTGTGATCCATTCCGAGCAAGAAATCGCGCACGATCGCGACCTGGTAGATGCGAAGAAGGTCGATCGGCGCGTCGTCGATCCTCGTGACGAGGTGGGTCGAATCGTCGACCGCCATGCGATCGTCGACCTGCAGAAAACCTCCCGACTCCATCGGCGCGTGCGCGCGCGACGCCGCGACCGCGTCCCGCACCACGCGACCCGTCAGCGCGACCACCACGACCTCGTTGTCGAACGGCACCTCGGACTTCAGATCGCCGAACGTGAAGTGCCGCGTGTATTCACGCGCCGCGCGGATGCCGCCGCCGTTGAAGAGGCAAGCGTCGGCGTCGAGCGCGTCGCGGACGCGCGAGCAGACGAGCGCGCCGAGCGACGTTTGGCGCGCGCGCGTTCCGATCGACGAGAGCGTCTCGCCCGGGGCCAGCGACAAGAGCGTCGCCGTCTCGAGGCGGTGGACCGTCGACATCAGCGCATCGACGCGCGTGCGGAGCGTCGCGTCCTCCGCGTAGTCGGCGACCGGCTTGAGGTGGACCGTGACGAGCGGGAGGTCCGGCCCGTCCGCGGGCGCTTCGGCGGAGAACGAGAGATCGATCACGACCGCGCTCGCCGCATCGGATCCGGACTTCACGATCCACGTGCCCTCGCGCTCCTCGAGGAACGCGACGTGCTCGTGGCCGCCGATGATGACGGGGAATGGCGGCGATCGCTGGGTGCGCGCGAGCGAGCGGTCGTCGTCGATCGTCTGATGGGTCATCGGCACGACGCACGCGCATCCTTTGCCCTGGACGAGCCGTGCCGCTTCGTCCATCGCGGAGGCGTTCGGCGGATCGACGCGCGTGACCCCGAACGGCACGCGCCGGTACACCGCCGGATCGTTCATCACGACGCCGACGATCCCGACCCGCACCGTGCGCCCGCCGGGCGCCGAAATCTCGACGATGTCGTGCGCCGGAAGCGGCGGCTCGAAGCCCCGGACGTTCGTGCCGATGACCTTCGCGTGGAGCTCGCGGATGCGCGCGCGAAGCTCGTCGGTCGGGACGTCGTCCTCGTGGTTGCCGAGGATCGCGTGCGTCACGCCGACCGCGTTCATGCAATCGACCATCCCTCGCCCCGAGTCGAGGCTCGAGAGCAAGCTCGGCGCGACGAAGTCGCCGGCGAGCGTGACCAGGAAACGGTCGGCGGGTCGGGTCGTTGCGTGGTGACGTACCAGCGTCGCGAGTCGAGGCATGTTCTCGATCGAGTAGACGTCGTTGACGGAGACGATACGGAGCGTGGGGCCTCGGACGGTCATCGGGCGCCAGCCTACGGGACGGCTGGCAGCGGGAAACAGCGTCTTTTGTGCCGGCTGACTAGCGCGGGGCCCCGTCCGGCACTAATTTCCCTCGCTCGGCGGTTAGAGCCGCTACAAAGGCCGTCACCACATGCTCGCTTGGGCTCTCAAGAAAATCCTCGGTACCTCTCACGAGCGCGAAATCAAGCGCCTCCGTCCCCGCGTCGACGAGATCAACGCGCTCGAGGAGGGGATCGCCAAGCTGAGCGACCCCGAGCTCAAGGCCAAAACGGCCGAGTTCAAGGAGAAGCTCGACAACGGCGCGACGCTCGACGACATCATGAACGAGGCGTTTGCCGTGTGCCGCGAGGCCGGCAAGCGCGCGCTCAAGATGCGGCACTACGACGTGCAGCTCATCGGTGGAATGGTCCTCCACAAGGGATCGATCGCCGAGATGCGCACGGGCGAGGGCAAGACGCTCGTCGCGACGTTGCCTTGCTACTTGAATGCGCTCGACGGTCGCGGTGTCCACGTCGTCACGGTCAACGACTACCTCGCGCGCCGCGACGCCGAGTGGATGGGCAAGCTCTACGGATTTCTCGGGATGACCACGGGCACGGTCGTCAACTCGCAGAGCGATCGCGAGAAGAAGGACGCCTACCGCGCCGACATCACCTACGGCCAGAACAACGAGTTCGGATTCGATTATCTCCGAGACAACATGAAGTTCAGCGCGCTCGACTACGTCCAGCGCGATCTCAACTACGCGATCGTCGACGAGGTCGACTCGATCCTCATCGACGAAGCGCGCACGCCGCTCATCATCAGCGGACAGGGCGAGCCGTCGTCGCACAAGTACGCGCAGATCAACGAGGTCATCCCGCGGCTTCGCAAGGACGAGCACTACATCGTCGACGAGAAGGCGCACTCGGTGTCGCTCACCGACGACGGCGTCGAGGCGGCGCAGAAGCTCATGGGGATTTCGAATCTCTATGATCCGGTGAACCTCGAGTCGCTCCACATCTTGAATCAGTGCCTTCGCGCGCACTCGCTCTACAAGCGCGACGTCACGTACCTCGTCACCGACGACGGCAAGGTCCTCATCATCGACGAGTTCACCGGGCGCGTCTTGCCGGGACGTCGTTGGAGCGACGGTTTGCATCAGGCGGTCGAAGCCAAAGAGAACGTGCGGATCCAAGAAGAGACCCGCACGATGGCGACGATCACGTTTCAGAATCTCTTTCGCCTCTACAAGAAGCTCGGCGGAATGACCGGCACCGCGGACACCGAGGCGGCCGAGTTTCACTCGACGTACAAGCTCAACGTCATCACGATCCCGACGAACAAGCCTCTCGTTCGTAAGGACTTCGAGGACGTCGTCTACAAGACCGAGCGCGAGAAGTTCACCGCGGTCATCGCCGAGCTCATCGAGTTCCACGAGCGCGGGCAGCCGGTGCTCGTCGGCACGACCAGCGTCGACAAGAGCTCCGCCATCGCGCGCATCTTGAAGAAGAAGAGCGTGCCGCACGCGGTGTTGAACGCGAAGCACCACGAGCGCGAGGCGTACGTCATCGCGCAAGCGGGTCGCAAAGGTGCGATCACGGTCTCGACGAACATGGCCGGTCGCGGGACCGACATCATCTTGGGCGGCAACCCCGAGATGATCGCGAAGCTCGAGTTCAAGGAGAGCGGGCGCGATCCGGATGCAGAGCCGGAAGAGTTCGCGAAGCTCGTCGTCGCGCACGAAGCGAGCTGCAAAAAAGAGGGCGACGAGGTTCGCGTCGCGGGTGGGCTGCACATCCTCGGGACCGAGCGTCACGAGTCACGCCGCATCGACAACCAGCTCCGCGGGCGCGCGGGTCGCCAGGGCGATCCGGGATCGTCGCGCTTCTACTTGTCGCTCGAAGACGACCTGATGCGCATCTTCGCGGGCGACCGCGTGAAGGCGCTGATGGAGCGCATGGGGATGCCGGACGACGAGCCGATCGAGCACCCGTGGGTGACCAAATCGATCAGCGACGCGCAGACGAAGGTCGAAGGGCGCAACTTCGACATTCGCAAGCATCTCCTCGAATACGACGACGTCATGAGCGAGCAGCGAAAGACGGTCTACCGTCTACGCCAAGAGCTCCTGCTCGGTCGCTACTTTCCCGAGAAGCTCGACGACGACGGGAAGCCGACGGGCAAGAAGCGCGACATCAAGCCGCTCGAGCGGATCGTCGAAGAGCTCAAAGACGCGATCCGCGACATGGTCATCCACCACGGCACGCCGGTGGGGATCGAGGGGAAGAAGCGCCCGGAGAAGGTCGAGGACGTCGAGGAGCTCTACTCGATGGAGTCGCTCCGGCAGGACATCTACCAATTCTGGGGATACCGCTTCGACTTCAAAGAGAACGAAGCGAAGAAGCCGAAGGCGGTCTACGAGCGCCTCATCGTCGAGATCCCGCTCAGCCTCACCGAGCAGCGCGAGCGCCTCTTGGATCTCTGCGACAACATCGTCGCGGCGATCTGCGAAGAGTGCTGCCCGAGCAACCAGCCGCCCGAGGACTGGGACTGGAAGGGCGTGCGCCAAGGCTTCTTCGAGCACTTCGGCGTGAAGATGGGCGAAGAGACGTACAACGACGTCGATCTCCTCGCGCGCGCGATGTACACCGAGGCCGAGAAGGCGCTCGAAGCGAAAGAGAAAGAGACCGGGACGGAGCTCATGCTCCGCGTCTTCCGTCACTTCTACTTGGAAGAGATCGACAAGGCGTGGGTCGAGCACCTCACGAACATGGAGCACC
>JAYVXB010000759.1:0-10559 GCA_043785585.1 Deltaproteobacteria bacterium
TCGAGCGTGAAGACGCGCTCGCCCTCGGGCCCCTGGATGACCATGGCGTCGACCTGGCCGCCGCGGATGGCGTCGAGCGTTTGCTCCGCCTCCTCGAGCCTCGCCCGAAGATCGTCCATCTCGGCGGAGCTCTCGGCGGAGCTACTTCGTTTTGCGAGCGCGGATCGTCGAGGCATCGTGGGCTTTCGGGTGGAGATCGAGACCGACCAAGACACGCTCCTTGCTCGAGAGGTCGCCGATGAGCCGACGCAGCGGCGCGGGCAAGTCTTTGATGAGGGTGGGGACGGCGAGGATCTGATCGTCCTTCGCGCGCGATGCTTGTTGGTAGACGTCGACGACCTCGAGGTCGTAACGATCCTTGAGACGCTCGTCGCAGATCGACTTCAGGTTGCGGAGCGCGCGGGTCGACGCCGGTGTGGTCCCGGCGACGTACAGTCGAAGGACGTAGCGCGCCGAATCGTGCTCGCCGGCCGCACGCTCGAACGAGGTCGCGTCGGACTTCGTCGTCATGCGCCCACCCCGCTCTTCGCGACCGGAAGCAGGTTCAAACCGACGAGGACGCGCTCGGTGTTCGAGAAGTCGCCGATGATCTTCTTCACCGGCGGCGGGAGCTGCCTGACGAGCGTCGGCAGCGCGAAGATTTGCTCGCCGCGCGCGAGCGTGGGGTTCTCGAGCAAGTCGACCACTTCGATGCGGTAGCGACCTTGCAAGTGCTCTTCGCAGATGCGCTTCAGGTTCGCGAACGCCGCGACGCTCTTCGGCGTCTTGCCGGCGACGTAGAGCCGAAGCTCCCACGTGCTCGACCCGCCGCGTGCGGGGGCGGTCGTTCGCGCCGGATGGCGTCGGGTCGTGCGCGGCGAGGTCGTCGTCGTCTTCTTCATGCGTCCCTCCGTACTTCGCCATTCGCCGCGCGACGCGGAGCGCGCGTGCCGACGAGGTCCACTCCGCGCGACGTGATGACGAGATCGTGAACACGACTCGAGTGCGCCATCCCGCGGGACTTCATGATCGAGAGTGTGCGCGACCGCTCTCCGTTCGCCTCGACGTCACGAACCTGCAGCCACGTGTCGATCAACGACGAGATTCCGATCGCCGTCTCCGAGATGGTCTCGGGGGCCGCGAGGTACGTGAGGAGCGTCGTGATCCCCTTCATCTTCAAGTAGTCGAAGAGACGGACGGACATCGCCTTCACGTCGTACGGATCGCCCGCGCCGACGAGGCTCGAGATCGGGTCGACGACGACGACGTGCGGCTGCTTCTCCTCGACGAGGCTGTGCATCGTCACGAGGTGTTGCTCGAGGCCGAAGACGGTGGGACGCGCGGCCTGAAAGTGGAGGAGACCTTTCTTCACCCACGGCTCGAGATCGATCCCGATCGAGCGCATGTTGCGCCTTATCTGCGAAGCCGGCTCTTCGAGCGCGAAGAAGAGGCATCGCTCGCCTCGTCTGCACGCGCCGTCCGCGAAATGGGCGGCGAGGCTGCTCTTGCCGGTGCCCGCCGTCCCGGAGATGAGGATGGTGCTGCCGCGAAAGTAGCCGCGCTCGCCGAGCATCTCGTCGAGGCGCGCGACGCCGCTGAGAACGCGCTCGTCGGACACCGGGTAGTCGAGGCCGAGCGACGTGACCGGCAGCACCGTGATCCCGTGGTCGTCGATGAGGAACGGGTACTCGTTGGTGCCGTGCGCCGAGCCGCGGTACTTGACGATGCGCAGGCGCCGCGTCGAGACCTGGTTGGAGATGCGGTGGTCGAGGGCGATGACGCAGTCGGAGATGTACTCTTCGAGACCGTACCGCGTGAACGCATCGCCGTCGCGCTCGGCCGTGACGATGGCGGTCACGCCTCGATCCTTGAGCCAACGAAAGAGGCGTCCGAGCTCGCTGCGCAAGAGCGCGTGATCGGCGAGCCCGGCGAAGACCGTCTCGAGGGTGTCGATGACGATGCGCTTCGCGCCGACCGACGCGATCGCGCTCTCCAGCCGGACGAAGAGGCCGTCGAGGTTGTACTCCCCGGTGATCTCGATCTCGCTCGGATCGAGGCGCACCTGATCGATCTCGACGAGCTTCTTCGCGCGCAGCGTCGCCAGGTCCACGCCCATCGACGCGAAGTTCCTCGCCAGGTCGTCGGCGCTCTCTTCGAACGAAACGAAGACGCCAGGCTCGCCCCGCTCGGCGCCGCGAACGAGGAACTGCATCGCGAAGAGAGTCTTGCCGCATCCCGCGGAGCCGCAGACGAGCGTCGGCCGCCCCTCGGGCAGACCTCCTCCGGTGATTTGATCGAGCCCCGGAACTCCCGACGGGATCTTGTCGAGCGGGCGGAGGCTCGGGCTCGGAGGCGAACGACGCGAGGAGTGGGGTGGGCGCGGACGACGCGGCGGCATGGCTCTCTTTTTCGTGGGAGTCGGACCGAAACGGCTTGGTTCGTTGCTTCCCATGCATCAGCAACGGGTGTGCCGAGCCGCGTCGATTGGATTTCGCGCGTCGAGATCGCGATCTCGGAGCAGGGCGACGACAAAATCGCCCCCCGCGAGGCAAAATTCGCCAAGCGACGCGCAAGTGCCGCGCAGGAAGTGAGAACGGCTTGTCTCCTGGGGCCGGCGTGCCGCACCCTGTCGCCGAGATGAGCGCGAGATCGATCGGGTACGTCGCGGGCGCGGCCGTCGTCGCGGTCGCGACGCTCGTCGCCTGGACGCTCATCGGCCAGCAGCGCCTCGAAGACGTCGTGATGATCTACATGCTCGGGATCGTCATCGTCTCGATGCGCTTCGGCTACGGCCCGTCGCTCGTTGCGACCGCGGTCAGCATCCTGTCGTTCGACTTCTTCTTCATCCCACCCTACTTCGAGCTCGCCGTCGCGGACGTGCGTCACGTCGTCACCTTCGGCGTCATGTTCGTCGTCGCGCTCGTCGTCAGCGGTCTCACCAAGCGCGTGCGCGATCAGGCAGACCACGCACGAGACGTCGCGGTCGAGCGCGAGCGCCTCGCGGAGGAGGCCCATCGCGCGCGAATGCAGGTCGAGACCGAGCAGCTCCGCAACGCGCTCCTCAGCTCGGTCTCGCACGACTTGCGCACGCCGCTCGCCGTCGTGACGGGCGCCGCGAGCACACTCCTGGAAGAGAGCCTCGAGCCGGCGGTGCGCCGCGAGCTGACCGACACGATCCTGCAAGAAGCGGATCGTCTGAATCGCCTCGTGCAAAACCTCCTCGACATGACCCGCCTCGAAGCGGGCGCGCTCCGCGTGCGAAAGCAGTGGCAGTCGCTCGAAGAGATCATCGGTGTCGCGCTCGAGCGCGTCGAAAAGGTGCTCGGCGATCGCGAGGTCGCGACGTCGCTGCCGGAGGATCTCCCGCTCGTGCCGCTCGATTCGCTCCTCATCGAGCAAGTGCTCGTGAACCTGCTCGAGAACGCGGCGAAGTACACGCCGCCGAAGTCGCCGATTCGAATCGCGGCGTGCGTCGCCGACGCCGGCGTCGAAATCGAGGTCTCCGATCGCGGGCCCGGGATCACCGCCGGACAGGAGGCGCTGATCTTCGAGAAGTTCCATCGCGCACGGAGCGACGAACGCGGCGCAGGTCTCGGGTTGACGATCTGCCGCGGGATCGTCGTCGCGCACGGCGGACGGATCTGGGCAGAGTCGCGTGAAGGCGGCGGCGCGAGCTTTCGCTTCACGCTTCCCATCGAGGGCGAGCCGCCGAAGCTCGATGCGCGCGAAGGAGGTGAAGCGTGACGACGCCGGGGCCGCTCGTGCTCGTGGTCGAGGACGACGCGCACATGCGTCGCTTTCTGCGCGCGTCGCTGACGGCGCACGGGTATCGCCTCGTCGAGACGACGACGGGCAAAGACGCGCTCGCGCAAGCGACGGCGTATAACCCCGATCTCGTTCTCCTCGATCTCGGCCTCCCGGACATGGACGGCCTCGTGGTGACGCGAAGCCTGCGCGAGTGGAGTGCGGTGCCGATCATCGTCATCTCGGCGCGCGGTCAGGAACAGGACAAGATCGACGCGCTCGACGGCGGTGCGGACGACTACCTCACGAAGCCGTTCGGAACGGGCGAGCTCCTCGCGCGCCTGCGCGTCGCGCTCCGTCACGCCGAGCGCGTCGGTCGCGAGCCGGAGCCGGCGATCGCGGTCGGCGATCTACGGATCGATCTCGCGAAGCGCGAAGTCTTCTCCGGCGACGTCGAGGTCCACCTCACGCCGCTCGAGTACAAGCTCTTCGCGATCCTGATGAAGCACGCCGGCAAGGTGCTCACGCACCGGCAGCTCCTCAAGGAGGTGTGGGGACCGACGTACGTCGATCAGACGCAGTACCTGCGCGTCTACATGGTGCAGCTGCGGCACAAGCTCGAGCGCGATCCCGCGCGGCCGCGGTATCTCGTGACCGAGCCCGGGGTCGGGTACCGGCTGAGATCGTAGTCTTGATCAAATCCTGATCTCAGCGTCCGCGACCTTGATGCGATCCAAATGCGGCGGGCCTTACCTCTGTACGAGGTCCCATGCCTCGCTCGCCCTACCGCATCGCGCCCTCCGCGGCGCAGCTCGTCGAGCCGCCGTCGCGCGGCGGCAACCGCGACGTCGCGATTCCCCTCGCGCTCTTCTGGTGCGTGAGCGTCCTCCACGTGGCGCTGGCGATCGTTCGCGGCGGGGCGTTCGACACGGGGGCGGCGATCGCGCTCGTCGCGGTGATCGTGCTGCCCGTCGCGTGGATGAAATGCGTCGTGCTCGCCGTCTCGGCGAAGCGCGGCGACGTTCCTCGATGATCCGCGCGTCTCAGCGCGGAGGCGCTGGCGGCGTCGTGTCTTTCTGAATGCACGACGCGAGATCGAACAGCATGAACTCGAGCACCTTCTCCTGCGGCGAGAGCGGACCGTTGTCGCACTCGTTGGGGAACGCCTTTCCGCCCGAGTTGCCGTTCGCGCCCGTCACGTGAAAATCGCTGAAGACGACGCGCCCGCACTGCTTGTCGTCGGGTACGCCGACCGGCGTGTTGAAGGTGTAGTGCTGGAGCGAGGCCGGCGCGGCCGAATAGATCCAGCGCTGCGCGGGCGTGACGACGGAGACCGCATCGTGCCGCGGAACGTGAATCGCGATTTGCCCAGGCGCGGAGAGCGCGTGCACGACGCCGAGCCAGGCGTCGAACGCTTGCCCCTTGGGGAACGTCGTGTCGATGATCCCGGTGAGCGGATCCTGCGGACGCGCGCTGTTCGGAACCCAGCTCGCGGTGCCGGAGAACGGCGGATCGTTGTAGAGCCAGACGTAGCTGTAGTGGCTCGCGAAGACGCGCCCGCCCGCCGAGGTGTAGTCGATGATGTTTTGCTGCGAGGCGCGCGCCTTGTCGTTCTGCGCGCCTTCGCAATCGAGAATGACGATGTCGTAGGTGCTGAGCGTCGGGACGTTGCCCCAGAGATCGCTCGCGGGCGCGATGCCCGCCATCGTCGCGCCGTTCTGTTCGTAGAGGTGGATGCGACCGTTGCCGCGTCCGTTGGTGAACTCCGCGTCGTCGACGCCCATCTTGCGAAGCACGCACTCGAGCGCGTCGGCGTCGCCGGTCGAGACCGCGTGCTTCGGGATCTCCCCTTCCATCTTGTTGCGCGGGAGCCGCGTCAGCTCGGCGGGGAGCGGCGTGTCGGCGCATTGCGCGACCATCGGGATCGTCACTTGGCGACGCCATCGACCGATCTGCACGACGAGCGGGATGTTGGCGCCGACCGGAACGTTCTTCAGCGTGAACTTTCCGTCCGGTCCGGTGATCGTCGTCGTGATCGGTTTGCCGGACGTGAGCGTGCCGCACTTGTCGCACGAGACGCCGTTCGGAAACGGATCGAGCGGCGCGTTCGGGACGTAGACGATCGCGTTGTAGAGCGGATCGGGATTCACCTTCGTCGGCGCGTACACGGTGCCGCTGATGGTCGTCGAGCCGCCGCCGGGGCACGACGCGACTTGGCACGCGAGGCCGATGCAGGGGCCGTCGTCGCTGAACCCGCCGTCACCGAACAGCAGGCCGCCGTCGTCGCCGTTGCCGTTGCCGTTGGGGAACTCCGAGCCGTCGGTGCTGCCGCAGCCGGGGGCGATCATCATCACGGAGCTCGCAGCGAGGAGCGCCACGAGGGCAAGCGGAGAGGGCGAGCGCATGGGGAATCCTCCAGAGCGAAGGATACCACTCGCCAGAGGCGGCGCATCGCCGGGTGGATCGTCGAGTCATCAGCTGCGCGAAGGGGACGATCGACGGACTCGCGTGATGCTGCGCTCGACCGTGGAGGGAGACGTCGAACGCGACGGTTAACCGAGCGCGTTCGGCGCGGTCTTCGGTCGTCGCCCCGCGACGCGCGTCGGTGTCGGCGATTCGCCCGCGGCGAAGCGGTACGTCTGCGGCGCGCCCGCATCGAGCCGGACCATCGGCGACGTGAGCTCCGCGTACGCCTCGCGCGACACCTTGCGCTTCTCGAATGCGAGCGTCTGCCAAATGGACTTCTCGCGCGTCTCGGCGCGCGCCGCCGCGACGGGATCGAACCGAGCGCTCGCCTCCTTCACGCGGAATCCGAACACGCGCACGCCCGCGTCGCGAACGCGCCCGAGGTCGCGGAAGACGGTCCGACCGAGCTTGTCGTAGTAGAGCACCGTGTGCGCGGTCGAGATCGCGCCGGCCCACGGGTAGTGCCGCAGCTGCCACTTCTCCGAAAGGCGCGCGAGCGCTCGATCGACCGTGGCGCGCGACGCGTCGTCCTTCGACGGCTCGGTCTCTTCGTAGAAGAGCCCCGTGCCGAGCTCGTCGCCGTCGAGCTGCCAAACGTCGCGGATCCCGAACGACGCCGGACTCTGCGCGACGAGCGCGCCGTGCGTGAGATCGAACTCGCCGACGATGAAGAGCGCGACGTCGTCGCGGAGCGCGTCGATGAAGTCGATCGTCTGAATCGCTTCGTCGGCGGTCTCCGTCGGAAAATCGGTGAAGCACATCGCCTCGGGCGCGACGCCCGCGTTCGCGAGGTGCGTGACGACGTCCTTCACGGCGTCGACCGGCGCGCCCTTGTCGATGAGATCGAGTACGCGCGCGCTCGCCGACTCGACGCCGAGCGCGCACGCGACGGCGCCCGACTTGCGGAGAATGTCCGCGCGCTCTTGCGTCAGGTACTTCTCGGGCTTCAAGTCCGTCGCCCACTTCACGTCGAGCCCCGCCTCGATGATCCCGCGGGCGAGCTTGAGGAGCGTCTTCGGCGCGACCGAGTCTTGGGACAGATAGAACCGATTCGTCCCGTACTTCTCGGTCATCGCGCGCAGGTGCGCGATCATCGTCGCGACCTCGCGCTCGCGGTACGACGCCGTGCCGATCTCGGCGAGGCCGTAGTGGCAAAAGGTACATTTGCCCCAATAGCAGCCGCGCGTCGGATCGTACGGAAGCGTCAGCTCGGGCGAGAGGTACTTGTCGAGCGGAAGCCCTTCGAAGTCGGGGGCGGGGAGTGGCTTCAGATCCTCCATGCCATGCGCGGCGAGGTAGCGCGCGCCGTGCAGCGGATCGCGAACGACGACGTTCGTCAGCTCGCGCAGGCTCGTCTTCGCGTCGAGCGCGCGCACGAGCGAGAGGAGCGTGTTCTCGCCTTCGAAGACGCACGCCGTGTCGAACGGTCCGAGCGCACGCGCGAGGCGTTGGCCCTTCAGACGAATGAGCATCTGCGTGATCGCCGGGCCGCCGACGGTCAGGTGCACGTCGGGGAGAAGGCGCTTCAGCTTGTGCGCGAACGAGTACGCGGGCTGGAGCTGACCGGGGAACGCGACGGAGATCCCTGCGAGCGTGACCTTGGCGTCGCGAAGTCGCGGCACGAGCGATTGCGTGATGTACGCATCGAACGGATCGCGCTCGGCGGAGGCGTCGCGCGCGATCTCTTCCGCGGTCGTGAGCGCGAACGGCGTCCGGTACGCGGTGAAGTCCAGGTGAAGCGGGTGGTACGCCGCCGACACGACGCGGAGCGCCGCTTCGATCGTCGCGACCGCTGCGCCGTACTTCGCGGCGTCGTAGAAGAGCACCGGATTGCGCAGCGTCGCCTTCGCACGCGCGATGCCTTCGGGCACCGCGACGGCGTCGCCGCGCGCGCGCCAAAGCGCCGCGTACTCGAGCTGCGCTTCGTGATCGAGCGATGCGCGCCGGTCGAGAGCCGCGAGACGCGCTTCGATGCGCTCCGCGAGGTCCGCGAGCGGCGCCGGCTCGAGCATCGCGTCCCACGCTTCGACGTTCGCGTCGATCGGCAGAACCTGCACGCCTTGCGCGCGCAAGAAGCCCGTCAGCATCGGCACCGAGAGGTACGGCGCCGTCGGATCGGTCGTGGGCGGGTAGATGAGCGCGACGGTCACGATGAATCGCGGAGGCGTAGCACGCGGCAGAGGCGTGCGCCTTGGTTGACGCGTTGGCGCGCGTCGGCCATCCCGCGTGGCCCCGGGACGCGCTGCACCCGCCGCTGGATCAACGCGGTCGCGTCCCTGCAAAACGTTTCGCGCGCTCGAGCAGGGCCCGCGCCGTCTCGAGATCGTCGGTCTGGACGAAGACCGCGAAACCGTCGCCTTCCGAAGTCACGTCGAAGTCGAGCCAGCGGTCGTTTGCGACGTACGGATCGTCGACGAGCACGGGAACCTTGCCGAGCGTGACACCGGCTTGGTGGCAAACGAGCGCTCGCGCGATCGACTCCTTCGTCGCGTTCGGCACGGGACGCAGACGAATCCGCGCGCCGCGCATCCTCGCCGAGCCCGAATGTACGTAGGAATAGCCGGGCGCGACGCCCTCGATCGCGTCCGCGGAGACGATCGCCGCGGCGCTCGCGTCGGCGAAGCCGCCGCACTTCGGCTCCTGCTCGTGCGCGCGATCGGCGGGTGTGCGCGATTCGGGGATCAACACTCCGCACGCTACGAGGAGCGCGGCGAACCCGCCGACGGCGATCCTCGCCGCTCTTGCGCGCTCGCTCGCCCGCGCCGCGATCTCCCGGTTCATCTTTAGCGCCCCTTTAGATTGCACATGGTCATGTTGGACCCGCCACGTCGATGGAAAGGGTTCTTCACTCATGTTCACTCGTTCGCTCGTCGCCTTCGGAGTGCTTGCGTCCATCTTCATCACGGCGTCTGCTGCGCGCGCGCAGGGATCTGCGCCCGCACCGGGCGAAGAGACCCCCGCAGAGCCCTTCGCCTTCGGCGATTTCACCTGGATGAACGGCAACAACCGCCAGCACAAAGCCATCCTCGATACACCGTACTTCACGCCCGAGTTTCTCCTCGACGTGAACTACACGTATTCGCTCAATCGCCCGATCGACAACACGGTCGTCGGCTCGACGGCGCTCTCGCGCCACAACGAAGTGACGCTGGGCTTTCTCGGCTTCGGGGGCGACTTCCACGCGGGCTCCGCGCGCGGACGACTCATGACGCAATTCGGAACGCGTTCGGTCGTCGTTCCGCGCAACGACGGCAGCGCCTTCCGCGGCCAGTTCGATCTGCAAACTTCGCTCCGTTACATCAGCGAAGCCTACGGCGGCGTCCACATCAACAAGCTGAACGGCATCAACATAGATGCCGGCATTTTCATGTCGTACGTCGGCCTGTTCTCATACGACAACTTCGAGAACTGGATGTACCTGCCGTCGTTCACGTCGGACAACACGCCATGGTTTTTCAATGGCATCCGCATCCAAGTCTACACGAGCGACAAGCTCAAGATCGAACCGTGGCTCATCAACGGCTGGCAGACATACGGCAAGTTCAACGAGATGCCCGGATTCGGCATGCAGATCAATTACCGTCCGGCCGAGTGGCTCTCGTTCGTCACGAACGATTACACGGGCTGGGATACGCAAAACAACCCCGGCCGCTTCCGCTTCCATTCGGACAACAGCGTCAACATTCGTCACTACAATGACCCTCACAACAAGATCATGCACCGCGCCGCGATCTCCATCACGGCCGACATCGGCGGCGAATACGGAGACGGCGTCACGCCGTTCGGCGGAAAGCACACCGACAATCCCGCCGAGTGCACGGCGACGAGCCCCTGCCAGCAGCAGTTTCTGAGCTGGATGGCGTATCATCGCATGTGGTTCTTCGACGGGCTCCTCGCGCTGACCGTGGGCGGCGGCCAAATGCACAACCCCGGCAGGTACCTCGTGCTTCCCCCCACGGGCAACGCGTCGCCGTGGGCTGCGCCGCTCAGCACCCAAGGTGTCTCGTACGTGCCCCCGACGCAGCCATTCAACTACGGAATCGGTTCGACGTTCGACGCCTGGGACGTCGCGGCGGGCGTCCAATACATGCCGAGCGAACAGGTCACCTATGACCTTGAGCTCAATCATCGCCAAGCGAACGTTCCGTACTTTGCCGGTCACGGCGGAGTGACGTCGCCGGACGGATACACGACGACGACGACGCCGGCTGGATGGCGACCCGACTTGGTCAAGGGCGATACGAGGATCATCGCCGCGCTCCTGGTGCGCTTCTAACACTACTGCCGGAGTCTCTTCGTAGCGCGTGACGAGGCGTGCGCATGATGGCAACGCGGACACCGAGGTAGCCACCGAACGAGGACGCGGGCGA
>JAYVXB010000760.1:0-10532 GCA_043785585.1 Deltaproteobacteria bacterium
CACGCCCACGCCCGCGCCCGCGCCCGCGCCCGCGCCCACGCCCGCGCCCACGCCCACGCCCACGCCCTCCGAAGAGCCCCCCACCGACACGCTGCCTCCCCCCGCGCAACGCGGTGTCGTCGCCGCCAGCAATCCTCTCGACCGCACCGAGCGCGAGCCCGCCGCACCGGTCTCGTCGCCAACCGACAACGGCCGCGTCCGCGCTTCGCCGTACGTTCGGAAGGTCGCGCGCGATCTCGGCCTCGACCTCCAGACAGCGCACGGCACCGGCCCGCACGGCCGGATCGTCGCGGCCGATCTCGACGCGCTGAAGCGCGAAGCCGTCCGCGCCCCGCAAGATGCCGCGCTCGCACGGACGCTCGCGCCGATCACGTTGACGACGACCGTCGTGCCGCGCACCCCGCAAGCGCCGCATCTCGCCGAGCCCGAAGCGCGTCCGCTCTCGATGATGCGCAAGACGATCGCGCGACGTCTCACCGAGTCGAAACAGACCGTCCCGCATTTCTATCTGACGATCGATGTCGACGCGGACGCGCTCGTCCGCTTGCGCGAGACGATCAACGCCGAGCTCGCCGCCGCACCCGGTCCCGCATCGAGCGGCCAAGGCGACGCGGGCGCGAAGCCCCTCAAGGTCTCGCTCAACGATCTGCTCATCCGCGCCTGCGCGACCGCGCTCGTGCGCGTCCCCGAGTGCAACGCGACGTTCACGCCCGAGGCGCTCTTGATTCATCGCCGCGTCGACATCTCCGTCGCCGTCGCGATCCCCGACGGCCTCGTCACGCCGGTCGTGCGCGACGCCGATCGCAAGAGCGTCGTCGCCATCGCGCGCGAGGTGCGCGAGCTCGCGTCGCGCGCGCGCGCCAAGAAGCTCAAGCCCGAAGAGATGATGGACGGGACGTTCTCGATCTCGAACCTCGGGATGTTCGGCATCGACTCGTTCTCGGCCGTCATCAACCCGCCCGAAGGCGCGATCCTCGCGGTCGGTCAAGTGCGCGACGAGCCCGTCGTTCGCGACGGCGCGCTCGCGATCGGCAAGAAGCTCGCGATGACGCTGTCGTGCGATCACCGCGTCGTCGACGGCGCGGTCGGCGCCGCGTTCCTCGCCGAGCTGCGCGGCCTGCTCGAGCATCCGCTGCGCGTGCTCACGGGATGAGCGTCGAGAGAGAATGAACAGGAAGATCAGAAGAGCAGAAGTCGGATGGGCAAACCCTCTTTCCTTCCGATCTTCTGATCTTCCTGTTCAACCTCTCGCTCTGCTCTGCATCGCGATCGTTTCGACGTTCGCCATGGACGCAGACGCGCGCAAGCCGCCGAAGGCCGAGGCGTGGTGGGCGGGGCTCGAGCACGCGCGCGAGAACGCTCCGGCGCGCGGCATCCAGACGCTCCGCGCGTCGCCCGAGGGGCGCGTTCGGGTCCCGGGTGGCCGCTTCGTCATGGGCTCGACGCCGACCGAGATGCAAAACGCCGTGAAGATGTGCGAGCGCGAGGTCTACAAGTCGGCGTGCGAGCGCCTATCGCCGTCGTTTCGCGCGGAAGGGCTCGCGCACGAGGTGACGCTCTCGCCGTACATGATCGATCGCACCGAGGTGACGGTCGCGAGCTACCGGCGATGCGTCGCTGCGGGCTCGTGCGCCGCGCCGTCGTTCTCGCCGACCGACAAGCGCTTCGATCGGCCCGAGCTCCCGGTGACGCACGTCCGCTGGGACGACGCGAGCGCGTACTGCCATTGGGCCGGCGGACGACTGCCGACGGAGGCCGAATGGGAGCACGCGGCGCGCGGGACGACATCGCGTCAGTTCGCGTGGGGCAACTTCTACAACCCGCGCCTCTGCAACCACGGCGCGCTCTCGCACGACGACAGCGACGCGACCGACGGCTTCGTCGGCCTCGCGCCGGTAGGGTCGTTCCCCGACGGCGCGACGCCGCTCGGCATCCTCGATCTCGCCGGCAACGCCGCCGAGTGGGTCGAGGACGTCTTCTCGCTCGACGAGAATGGCTTCGGCTACGAAGGCGCCCCGCAGACGAATCCTCGAGGAACGAAGGGCGCGTTCCACGTCATCCGTGGCGGATCGTACGAAGACTCCGCTCCGTGGATGCGCGCAGCCTCGCGCGGCCTCATGACTACGCTGCTGCGTTCGGCCACCGTCGGTTTTCGGTGCGCCGCCGACGCGGGAGGATGAAGACCACCGTGCGCATCGCCCACTTCTCGGATTTGCATTTGCTCGATCTCGCCGGCGTCGGCGCGCACCGCTTTCTCAACAAGCGGCTGAGCGGCTACGCCAACATCCGCCTCAAGCGCGGGAGCATCCACCGCTCTTCGTACGTCCGCGCGATCGCGCGCGAGATCCGCCGCGCCGGCATCGACCACGTATGCGTCACCGGCGACTTGACCAACCTCGCGCTCGAGCCGGAGTTCGAGCTCGCGCGCAAAGTGCTCGAGGACGATCTCGGCCTGGATCCGGCCAACGTGACGGTCGTACCCGGCAATCACGATCTCTACACGCGCGGAGCGCTCCGCAGCGGCCGCTTTGCCAAGTACTTCGCGCCGTTCATGGTCAGCGATCTTCCGGAGCTCGCGGTCGATCTCGGCGTCGGGCGTTTTCCCATCGTGAAGCTCCGCGGTCCGGCGGCGATCATCGGGCTGTCGAGCGCCGTGCCGCGCCCGCCATTCGTCGCTGCTGGCGTTCTCGGTCGTCCGCAGCTCGACGCGCTCGCGAAGATCCTCGCGCACCCCGAGGTGAAGAGCCGCACGACGGTGATCGCGATCCATCACCCCGCGCACAACCCGCCCTCACGCCTGAAGACGCTGGTCGAAGGCCTGCACGACGCGCCGGCTCTCCTCGAGCAGCTTGGTGCGCTCTCGCACGCGCTCGTTCTCCACGGCCACCTTCATCGCCGGCTCCAGCGCATCCACGACACCGTGGGCGGCACCATTCACGCGCTGGGCGCAACGAGCGCGTCGCTCCACCACGACGACGAGGCGAAGATGGCTGGCTTCAACGTCTACGAGATCGCCGACGTCGGCACGGTCACGAGCGTCGAAGCTCACGTCTACGTGCCGGACGGCGATCACTTCCGAATGGACAGCGTGCCGAAGCACGTCTGAACAGCAGATGGGATTCTGACTACGCGGTCGCGGCGCCCTGCTGGCGAATCACGTTGACCGCCTGGAGGCCCTTCGGCCCCTCTTTGATTTCGAACTCGACGACCTCGTCCTCGAACAGGCGACGACGGCCCTCGCCGGCGATCTGCGAGTAGTGGACGAATACGTCCGGGCCCTCATCTTGTTTGATGAAGCCCCACCCCTTTTCATCGTTGAACCACTTCACTTTTCCAACGGCCATTGGACGCCTCCACTTCCGCTGTTGCGACGGCAACTCCCACGTGTGAAACCGTGGCGGGCGGTACGGTAAGAGAACGCAAACGGATCGGTCAAGCTCTCACGGCGGCGGTGCAGCGCCAGCGTCCTTCTCTAGATCGTCGAGCTCGGCGAGGTTGGCCTTCACGCTCGGATCGGTCGGGTCGATCTTCTTTGCGCGCTCGAGCGCAGCGCGCGCTTGCGGGCGCGTCTTCGGATCGCGCGCGAGCGCCGTCGCGAGGTTGACCCACGCGTTCACGAGCTTGTCGTCGAGCCGGAGCGCCTCTTGGTACTCGGCGATCGCCTCGCGCAACTTGCCCACGATCTGCAGCGCGTAGCCGAGGTTCGAGTGAAACGTCGCGCGCTTCGGATCGATCTGCACCGCGCGTTCGAGCTCGCGGATCGCACGCGGGACGTCGTTCGTCGCGAGGAGCGCGTTGCCGAGATCCGAGTGCGCGCGCGCGTCTCCGTCCGCGAGGCGCGCTTGGATCTCGTACTCGGCGACCGCTTCTTTCACGCGACCGCGCATGAAGAGCGCGGTGCCGTAATTTCCGTGGCGCGCCGCGCTGCCGGGGTCGAGCTGCGCCGCTTTCCCGAGCTCGATCGCCGACTCTTCGCCGTGCCCCGTCGCGAGGAGCGCGACGCCGAGCGCCGAGTGCGCCTCGGCTTCGTTCGGCATGAGGCGAACCGCGTCGCGCAGCGCGCCGATCGACGCGTCGGCGTCGCCGAGCACGAGCTGCGCGCGCCCGAGCTCGACGTACGCCGGACCGAACTGCGGATCGAGCTTCACCGCGTCGCGAAGCTGCGCGACCGCCGCGATGACTTCCTTGTTCCCCTTAGCCCCCGCGTAGTCCATCACGATGCGAAGCTTCGCGATCCGCACGCGCGCGAGGCCGACGAGCGGCGCCGCGCGCTTCGGCGCAGCGATGCGCGCCGCTTCGTAGCGCTTCCCCGCGTCCGCGATGGCGCCCTTCTCGAACGCCTCGTCGCCCGCCGCGAGGTCTTTGTCGCCCGCCGAGTCGTCGCCTGCGGACAGCGCGATCGTCGTCGGCTTCGCCGGAGGGAGCGGACCGCTGAAGCTCGGCAGCGCGTTGCCTGCGTCGGGTGAAGATGCGACGCCAGCGTCGACGTACGTCGAAGCGACCGTCTCGTCACTCGCAACAGGCTGCGGCAGCGTCGGCTGCGCGAACGCGGGCGCCTTCTGCGCGGCCGGCTCTCCGCACGAAAACAGAATCACGATCGCGAGCGCCTGACGCTTCATGTGTCCCCGCGCTTCACGACGACCGCGTACGCGTGCGCGATCACGTCGCGCGTCGCTTCGAGCACCTGGGCGTCCGACGACGGCGTCCGCAACGTCACCACGCTCGAGCCGGGCGGCTGCGCGTCGAGCACCGCACGGCACGCGCGCTTCACCGCGTCCGGGACGCTGTCGTCCTGGGCGAGCGCCGCGACGTGCTCGACGTACGTCCTGCCCCAATCCGCCCGCGGATCGACGATGAGCACACCGTTCAGCGCCATCCCCGCCGCGCGCTTGCACCCGACGATCGCCGCGCGCGCGTTTCGCCGCGCGTACGCCGCCTCCGCCTGTTTCAGCTCGCTCAACGCCGCGCGGATCCACTCGTGAGGCGACAGCTTGCGAAGCCAGTCGCTCGGATCCTTTTCGAACTCCGCCGCCATGGACATCACCCGCGAAGGTTCTTCGTCGAGTGCTCCTTGCCGTCGAAGCGAATGAGCACCTGCTTTGCCTCTGCGATCGTCGTCACGTTCACCGGTCGCTTCCACACGCGCACGAGGCTCTTCATGACCTCCTTCGCGTAGTCCGCTCGAAGATCCATCCCTTGGTGATCGTGACGCAACAAGAGCTCGCCACGGTTCTCGAAGTTCGCGTCCTCGACGTAGATGAACGGGTTGCCGCCGTTCGTCATCTGGAAGAGGAGCTTCTCTTTCACGGCTTTGAATTCGCGCGTGATGATCTCGAAGCGCTCGTTGCGGTTCGACCAGTCGAAGCTGAAGAGCTTGTGGTCGCGGCAAAACTCCGGCGTGAGAAACTCGTCGAGGAACGTGACGTCGTTGTAGAGCGCACGCACTTCGAAGATCTTCTTTTTGCCGAGCCCGAGGCGAAGATTCCAGTTTCGCTTCGCCTCGAGATCGTCGCACTCTTCCCACTCTTTGCCGAACTGCCCTTTGTTCCAGCGCTCTTCGATGTTGCGATAGAGCTCGACGCCCAGCTTGTACGGATTGAGCCGCCCGCCGCTCGTCGCGAGCACGCCCGCGTTGTGATCCGCGTAGTCGATGATCTCGGACGCATCGAGGATCTTTTCGGTCATGAGCCTGGAGTGCCAATAGCTGGCCCACCCTTCGTTCATGATCTTCGTCTGCCACTGCGGCGCGAAGTAGTACGCCTCTTCGCGAATGACCTCGAGCGTGTCGCGCTCCCACCGCTCGAGCGGCGCGTGGTCGAGCAAGAAGCGCAAGACGTCGCGCTCGGAGTGCTCGGGGTACTTCTTCGATTTCTCTTTCGCGGTGGCGATCTTCTGCCGTTGCTCCTCGAGGTACTCCTCGGGGTTGATGAAGTGCTCCATGTAATCGCGCCCCGCCTTGAGGCGCGGGATCTCGGTCGCCGGCTCGTCTTCTTCTTGCTGCGCCGTCTTGATGACGCGACGCCCGCTGAACGGCGAGTGCAGATCGATCAAGTTCTCGAGCGAGAGGCAGTGGTCGATGAACTCTTCGACCTTGTTGATCCCTTGCCGTGCGACGTGCTTGCGAATGCGCGACCCGTGGTTCGCCATCTTGTCGATCCAGCGGCGATTCGGATCGTAGTCGGCGCGCCTCACCGCGGGATCGACCGTGCGTCCGCCGGTGTCGAGATCCGTCGAGCGGAAGCAGAAGTTGTTCTTGAAGAAGTCGACGTGGCCGTACACGTGCGCCATCACGAGCTTCTGATCGACGAGCGAGTTTCCTTCGAGCAGGTAGGCATACGAGGGGTTGTTGTTGATGACCATCTCGTAGATTTTCGAGAGGCCGTACTCGTAGCTCTTGGCGAGTCGCTCGTACTCCATGCCGTAGCGCCAGTGCGGATACCGATTCGGGAAGCCGCCGTACGCGGCGATCTCGTTCATCTGGTCGTACGTGAGCATCTCGAAGACGGTCGGGAAAAAATCCAGCCCGGCGTCGGCCGCGATCGTCTGGATTCGCTTCTCTTCGGCGCGCAGGTATTGCGGCAGCGCGGTCTTCAGCGCGAACTCGCTCATGGCCTCATCTTATCCGGTTTCGCCCTGTTGTCGCCGCCGAGCGCGGCCTTATCCTCCGTGCATGAAGCTCGCCGATTCGTACGTCGTGCTCGCTCGGTACAACCGCTGGATGAACGAAAAGCTCTACGCCGTAGCGGCGGAGCTGGCGGACGCCGATCGAAAGAGAGACCAGGGTGCGTTCTTCGGATCGGTCCACGGGACGCTCAACCACCTGCTGTTCGGCGATCGCATTTGGCTGCGTCGGTTCGGCGTCGACGATGCGGGCGAGCTTCGCGCGGGCAGCGCCATGTATGGCCACGATCTCTACGACGACTTCGCCGAGCTCCGACGCGAGCGCCTGAAGACCGATCTCGCCCTCGACCGGTGGGCGAAGTCACTGACGGACGAAGCGCTCGCCGCGTCGTTCCGCTACACGAACCAGAGCGGGAAGACCTTCGAGCATCCGCTGCACTACGCCGTGCAGCACCTCTTCAATCATCAGACGCATCATCGCGGTCAGGTGACGACGCTCTTGATGCAGCTCGGTCGCGATCCCGGCGTGACCGACATGATCGCGCTCTTGCGGCAGCCGGACTGGGCAACCACCTAAGCGGCGACGGCCATCACTCCCGGCTGAACCGCGCGCAGCTTCTGCCAAATCGTGGCGTGGATCTGCGCGTAGTTCTGCGGCGGCACGCCGAGCTCCGCGTCGTGTTCGTCGGGATTCTCGCTGAGCAAGCGCGCGACAGTGAGCGCGCCTCGCAGGTACTGCACGTCGTTCATCCGCGGGTCGAGCGCGATCGCGTACCAGTGGTTGAAGCCGTAGCCGTGCTTCTGCCCTTGCGTGACGCCCATCTGCTCGGCTTTGTCCGAGAGGAAGCGTTTGATGTTGTCGCGGAGGGACCACGAATCTTTGAGCTTCGCGACGTCGACGGGCGCGTTCGCGAACTCGGCGTAGACCATGCGCTGCGCTTTCTCTTCCGCCGAGAGCGAGCCGCGCGTCACGAGGAACATGAAGCCCGCGAGCAGCAACAAGAACGCGGAGACGCCCGTGACGATGAACGCGAGGATCTGATCGTCGTCGTTCATGTAGAAAATGGCCGAGCCGCCGAGCACGGCGCCGAGGATCCCGAGCGTCCCCGGCCACCACCGCAAGTACCCCGCGGCGACCGAGCGCCCGTTGCGCTTCACCTCCACCACCGTCCGCTCGCGCCCTCGCTTCATGACGAGGTACGTCTCCTGCGGATAGATCGGCAGCATCAGGATGACGAAGAAGAGCGTCTGCACCGTCGTGTCGCCGAGGCGCTCGACGGAGCCGAGGAGCTGATTGGTCTTGTCGGTCGTGACCATTGCCTGAGAGTACGACGGCGCGCGCGCTTCGTCCGTTCACCCGAACGGGCGACGTTTCGCTATTTTCCCTTACCGAGAAACTCCTTGATGCTCCCGACGATGGCATCCTTGTCGCGGATCTCGCTGGTGATCACGCGCTCGTCTTTTCCGAAGTGCTCGCGCAAATCCTTGATGAACTGACCCGATCCGTACGGGCTCTCGACCTGGCCGTACGCGAAGAGGTTGGCGCGCGGGAGGATCTTGTTCTTCAGGAGCTCGACGCACATGAGCGTGTCGTCCATCGACCAATTGTCGCCGTCCGAGAAATGGAACGGATAGATGTTCCACTCTTCGGGCGGGTAGTGATCGTCGATGAGCTGCGAGCACAGCTTGTACGCGCTCGAGATCATCGTGCCGCCGCTCTCCCTCGTGTGGAAGAACGTCTCGCGATCGACCTCGCGCGCGATGGCGTCGTGGATGATGAAGCGGCTCTCGAGGCCTTTGTATTGGCGCTGCAGCCAGGCGTCGATCCAGAAGCTCTCGATGCGGACGATCTCTTTCTGCTCGTCGCCCATCGAGCCCGAGACGTCCATCATGTAGACGATGACCGCGTTCGCGACCGGCTCGGCCTCGGTCTTCCAGCTGCGGTAACGCTTGTCGTCCGGGATCGGCACGATGATCGGGCGATCCTTCGCGTAGCTCCCCATCGAGATTTGCCGCTTCAACGCCTCGCGGTACGTGCGCTTGAAGTTGCGGAGCGACTCGGGGCCGACGCGACGGATGCCGGTGTAGCGATCCTTCGCGTTGATGATCTTCGATTTGCCTTTGTCCTGGATGTCCGGGAGCTCGAGCTCTTCGCCGAGGATCGCGGCGAGCTCGTCGAGCGTGACGTCGACTTCGAGCGAGTGCTCGCCCGCGTCTTGGCCCGCCTTCTTCCCCTCGCCTTCGCCGTCTTGCGGATCGCCGCCGACCGCGTCGCCCGGATCGCCCTCGCCTTGCCCGGCGCCGCCCTTCTGTTTGTCACCGAAGCTGAAGTGCGGAATGTCGATCTGCGGGATGGGGATCGAGACGAGATCGCGCCCCTTGCGGCCGATGAGCTCGCCTTGCGAGATGTACTTGCGCAGGTTCTGCCGGATCTTCCCGCGGACGATCGCTCGGAAGCGGGAGTGGTCCTGGTCGATCTTGAGCGACATCGAGTGTTGAGCTTAGCGGGTTTGCGGCGGGACGGGATCGGTTGCGAACGCGGGTGTTCCCTGGACGCCAGCAACAGGCACGAAGATGACGACCATCCAGCCGACCGTGATGCACGCGAGGAGCGTTCCCGCAGCCGTGACGTGGGAACGGAAGAAGCGTCGCGGCGAGCGGACGAGGAAGATCATCGCGACGCTGCTCACCAGCGCTTGGACGCCGAACACGGCCCAGTAGCTCATCGTTGCGGCGCCCGTGTAGTCGATGCACGCGAGCGGGCCGAGGCACTTCGTCGGCGCGGAGTAGTCCCAGACGGTGAGCGCAGCGCCCGCCGCGAGGCCAATCGCGAGGAGCGCTACGTGCAGCCTCCAGCGACGCCAGCGATCGGCCATCGGAGAAGCGTAGCAGACGTCAGGCCTGCGCGACCTTCGGGAGCGCGTGAGTCACGAGGCCTGCGCGACCTTCGGGAGCGCGTGCCTCGTGATTACGAGGCCTTCTTCGCGTCGAGCCCGATGCGCGCGATCCACAAGCAAACGGCAGCGCTCGCGGAGGCGTAGACGCGAAGGAGCATCGAGCCGCCGACGAACGCGACGTCGGCCGAGACCGCGAGCTGCGCGAGGAGCGCCGCCGTTCCGAGCGCGAAGCCGCCGACGGCGAAGCGCAGCCGCTTCACACCGAAGAAGAGCATCGTCAGCGCGACGACCGGGAGCGCGCTCGCGAGCGGGAGCCACTTGTGAATCCCGACCCCGAGCAAGATGTCCCACTCGCCGAACGGTCGCTGCAAGAGCTCGACGACCCAACGCAGCGGTCCCGCCATCGTCCCGAGATGCAGGAGCGGCGCGAACGGCAAGAGACCGACCGCCGCGAAGAGCGCGCCGACGAGCGCGCCCGGCGTGCGCACGACGTCGCCGCCCTGCTTCTTGATGCGCGAAGCGACGAGCGCGAAGAGCGCGACGAGCGCGACGAGGCGAAGTGCGAGGTGAAGCCAATGCGCGCGCGCGACCGCTTTCGCGGCGTCGACGATCCCGGCGCCGTAGAGCTTCGCGTCGTCCTTCGCGACCGCGGTCGAGGTCAGCGACGCGCGCACCGAGTCGATGTCCGTCACGCCCGCGCCGACGATCATCGCTGCGACGCCCGCGACGTGCGGCGACGCCATGCTCGTCCCGCTGAACGTCCCGAAGATTTCGCACTTGTCCTTGCCGCCGTTGCACACCGTCTGCTGCGTCACGCCGACACCCGGCGCCGCGATGACGACCTCGGGGCCGCGCGACGAGAACCACGCGATCTTGTCGTTCGAGTCGGTCGCGCTGACGGCGACGACGCCGGGATACGCCGCCGGCCAACCCACCGAGCGCCCGCTGTTTCCCGCCGCCGCGACGATGAGCACGCCCTTCTTGATCGCGTGGCTGACCGCGTCCTCGAGGATC
>JAYVXB010000761.1:0-10475 GCA_043785585.1 Deltaproteobacteria bacterium
GCCGCTTCCACGGCGCCTACGGCGTGAGCCTGCTGCAGCAACGACTCTCTCGCCAAAGAGAGAGCCAGCCTCGGAGCGGCCGAAGACGCGGCCGAGGTCTCGACGCCCTCGCTTCGTACGGAGTCGTGAATCCGTACGAAGTGGGGGCGGCGGTGTTTTGTACGGTTGGAGACGCGCGTCGCACACGACGGATTGACTATGCGCGGCCGGCACAGCGTGAAGCGCCCGCGTCAGCGCGAAGCAGCTGCGTCCTCGCGGCCGCGCACACTCCCGCTTCAAGCGCGCGAAATCGCGTACCGCGAGACGAGGCACACGCGATGCACCGCGATCACCCATGCGTGCTCGACTCGCGTTGGTCTCCGCATGCGCCGTCGCGGCGATCGCCTGTGCGAACGACCGCGCGCCCGTCCCACCCCAACCGCCAGACGTGCCACTCGTCGCGCTCTTCGACGACGGCGTCCTCTACGGAGTCGCGGCGGACGGTCGCATCTTCAGCGGAAAGCACGTGAACCTCCCCGAGCCGCTGCTGACGGGTGCGCGCAGCATCGCCGGATCGAACAGCAATTTCACTCTCCTCGGGAGTCCGCCCGAAGACTACGCATGCGCCGCGCTGCCGAGCGGCGACGTCGAATGCATCGGCTCCAACGTCCGAGGCGATCTCACCCCGATCGGCGCGAGGTCTTGCGACAACCCGAACAACGCGTGCCCGCCCGACCAGCAGTACTGCATCCGTCTGTTCGGACCGACGTCCTATCCGTGCGTCTCGACGTGGACGCGCGTGCCGGGCGTGAGCGGAATCACGCAAGTGCACCGCACCTGCGGCGTGGACGCGAACGGGAAGCTCGCGTGCTGGGGGCGCGAGAGCGTCGGGTCGCAGCCGCCGCGGCCGGTCAAACGACTCGCGGGGGAGTTCGCGATCCTCGACGACGGCACGCTGTACGACCGCAGCGCCGGCGCGCTCGTCGCGGGACTCTCCAACGTCATCGACGCCACGGGCGCCGTGTCGGCGCGTTCTTCGACGGCGTGCGCGGTGGAGTCGGATGGGTCGCTCTGGTGTTGGGGCAGCAACTTCTTCGCGCTCGTCGGCGACGGAACCACGACGGATCGCGCCACGCCGGTCAAGGTGGGCGACGGATTCGCGAGCGTACGAATCGCAGGTGGCTTCGTGAATGATCTGGCGTGCGGTCGCAGGACCGATGGCAAGGTCGCGTGCTGGGGCGTCGCCGGTGACGCGGACGCTGGTGCGAACGGAATCGCGTGCAACGGCCTCACGTGCGTCGCGACGCCGACGCGCGTGGACGGCATCGCGGGCGCGGTGCAAGTCGTCCCTGTCGGCGAGATGCAAGCACTCGTGCTCACGGACGCCGGCCGCGTCGTGCGCATCGCCGGCGTCTTCCAGTCGCCCAAGCAGACTGTGATTCACGACGTGCAGCCCTGAACGCGCCAAGGACGCCAGCGAACGCCAAGAAAAGGAGAGGTTGGGGTTTGAATCCCAAAATCTCTTGGCGAGCCCTGGCGTCCTTGGCGCCCTGGCGGTTAAACCCTCACCCTAGTGTCGCGACGTCGATCGCCTTCGCGGAGAACCGCCCCTTGTCATCGCGCGCCACGACGCCGCACGCGCTCTTCGGATCGTGCGTGAAGAAGAGCTTGCCCGACTCGCCGACGAGCTCGTCGAGGAGCTTGGTCTTCTCGTCGATGAGAAGCTCGGGGTAGCGATCGTAGCCCATCGTGATCGGCGCGTGGACCCACGGAAGGCCGGGGATGAGATCCGCGACGAAGACGAGCGGCCCTCCCGCGAGGCGCACCTCGCCGAGCATGAGGCCGACGGTGTGCCCATTCGAGAAGCGGAAGCGCACGAGCGGCGCGAGATCGCTCACGCCGTCATCGCCGACGAGCGTGAGGCGCCCGCTGTCGGCGAGGAGCTGGTTCAAGACGGGAATGAACGACGCGCGATCGCGCGCGTGCGGATGGCGCGCGCGCTCCCAATGCGTGCGTCCGACATAGAACTGCGCCCGCGGGAAGACGAGGCGCGGCGGGCCGTCGTCCCATGCGGAGAGGACGCCGCCCGCGTGATCGAAGTGCAAGTGCGAGAGGACGACCGCGTCGATCGTGTCGGGTGCGACGCCCACCGTGGCGAGGTTCTTCAAGAGGAGGTGCTCGCTCTCGACGACGCCGAACCGCTCGCGCAGCTTCGGCTCGAAGAACGCGCCGATCCCGGCCTCGAACAGGATGCGCTTGCCGTCATCGGTCTCGACGAGAAGCGCGCGGCACGCCAAGTCGATCCGGTTCTTCGCGTCCGGTGGCGACCACGCTTCCCACACCGCGCGCGGCGCGTTCCCGTACATCGCGCCGCCGTCGAGCTTCTGCGTGTTCCCATCGATCGCGAAGAGCCTCATCGCGCTATCTTGCCACCTGGAGCCGACGTCGCGCGAACGCGATCGCAAGGGCGGCGACTCCGACGAAGAACCACGCGCCGTCCGACGCGCGAAACGGCGCCGCGCTGCAACTGCGTGGCGGGACGCACTCGCCCGTGAGCCCGTGACGCGGCGTCGGATCGCACGCGCTCGCCGCGACGCTCCCGCTCGGCTCGACGAGGGTGGAAACGGAGCGCGTCCCGTTCGGCGGATAGATGGTGCAGATCCCGGCGACGTCTTCCGCGGTCGGCGTGCGCTTGGTTCCAGCGCCTTCGCCGCCGGCCGAGCCGAACATGACGGACGCCGGCCGCGGCGAGTGCGCAAGTCCGAGAAAATGCCCCGTCTCGTGAACGAGGACGCTCTCGAGATCGACCGTGTCGCCGGACGGCGAGTCCGTCGGCACGACGTCGTAGTCCGCGGAGTTGATTTCGAGATCTGCGTCGAAGATCTCACCGGTCGTGTGATCGAACGTCACAGTCGTCAGCGCGATCGTCATCGACTTCGGACCGCCCTGCTTCTTTCGGTCCTCGGCTTCGTACGGCCACGCGTCGTCGTGGAAGACGACGAGGTTTTGGTTCGCGCCCTGCGGATCGTATCCGCGCGCGGCGCAGTCGACGGGGCCGAGATCGTGGACCTCGAGGCTCGCCTTCGACGAGCCGTCGCCTTGCGTCGGACAAGCGCTGCGCGTCCACGCCGCGAACGCGGTCTCTACCGCCGCCAACGCCGTGTCGTACGACACCTTGCGCCCCGCTTGCTTCTGCAAGTCGTAGCCGATGCACGACGAACGCCACCAGAGCGGCGCGTTCGATCGGAGCTCATGGAACGAGCACTCGCTCGCCCAATCGATCGGCTGGCACAGCTCGGCGGTCGGGTAGCCTGCCGGCGGTTCGCACGTCGTCGTGCGGCAGAAGCCGACGGGACCGGTCGCCGCCGCCGCCGTCGAAGCGACAGGCTCGTCGTGGCTCCCCTTTGCGCACGCCGCGAGCGTGATCGCGAAGGCCAACGCGATGGATGCGGAGCGCGCGATCATCCCACGACGCCGACGCGCTCCCAGAGCTTTCGCACTTCGCGGAACGCGTCGCCTCGTCCGAACTGGAGCAGATGGCCGCCGTGGAAGCGGTGCATCGGCGCGCCGAAGTGCTTCGCGATCCGCTCGGCGTGCGCGATCGGCGTGATGCGATCGGCCTCCGCGCCGACGACGAGCATTCGCTCCGGCGCGACGAGGCTCGGACGCGCGAGCGGGCTGACGACGCGGTTCGCGTCCTCGAGCGCGGCGTGCTGAAGGCGCGCCTTCTCGTCGCTCCCGAGGCGGCCTTGATCGCGCGCGAAGTCGGCGACCGACGCGAGCGGGATGAGCGGCACCGCGAACGCGAGGCGCTTCTCGACCGTCGCGAGGAGAGCGGTCGTGTACCCGCCGAGGCTCATCCCCATGACGCCGACCGCGGGCGCGCCGCGCGATCGCAAGTAGGCGATGAGCGCGCGCACGTCGCCGACCGCTTGGCGGAAGCCTTCGTTCGTGAAGCGCGGGTCCGCGCCCGGAAATGGCGGCGCGCCGCCATCGGCACGACCACGCGACGCGTGAAACGGAAGGAGCGCGATCGCCACGTCGAGCCCGCAGCGACGCATCCAGTCGATCGGCCACGCGCGCTCTTCGAGCGACCAATGACCTGCCATGTAGCCGTGGATCAGGACGACCGCCGGACGCGGAGACCGCGACAGAAATAGCCGCGCATGCGCCGTGCGGTTCGCGTCGTGCGCGAGGTACGAGCCGCGTACGTCGTCGAGGTACGGATCCGACGTGCTGGGCCACGACGCGTCGAGCACCTCACCGTCGTCGTCGTCGCGAACGCGCCGCAGCTTGGGCGTGATCGCGGGCGGCGGGACGAAGTAGGCGTCGGGATCCGCGATGAGCTCGGGCGCGCCGTACGCATCGCGAATGTGCGCGAGGCGCGTCATCCGCTCGTCGTGCGTCAGCGTCTCGGCGCGCGCGCGCACGCCGCGGTTCTTCGTCTGCATCGCGACGACGACGGCGCGATCGAACGCGGCCGCCGCCGATCCGAGGATCCGGTTGGGGAACGACATTGGACCTTTCATTGCACGACGCGCCGCTCGAGAAATCGCCGCATCGCGCCGATGACCTCGTCGGTGCGCTCGTGCAACGCGAAGTGGCTCGCGCGCAAGAGCGACAGGTGCTCCGCGTTCGGGAGGCGACGCGCCATCTCGTCGGACTGAAACGACGGCGTGAGAAAATCGAGCTTGCCGCTGATGATGAGCACCGGCGCGACGATGTCCGGGAGCAGGTGGTAAGCGGAGTGCGCGTCGAGCTCTTGGAAGAGACGCATGTAATTCGGAAAGCTCGGGCCGAGGACGTCGTCGTAGTAGCGACGCAGCATCGGCCGCAGCTCGAGCGCGCGCCGCCCCGCCGTGATGAACATGAGCCCCGTCGTCGGCCACTCCGTCAGGTGCGTCAGCCGCGACAAGAGATCCACCACGTCGGGCCGCGTGTGCGTCCACTCGACGAACGCGTGCAGCCGCTTCGGGAGCCCGGGGATCGCGAAGTACGGTTGGAAGCCGCTCGAGAACGCGTGCCCGTGCGTCCCGTTGAGGAGCACGAGCCCCGAGATCTTTTCCGGGTGGCTCGCCGCGAAGTCGAGCGCGATCTGCACGCCCATGCTCCAGCCGAGCATGACGGCGCGGTCGACGTTCTCGGCGGCGAAGATCGCGAGCGCGTCTTCGGCGTGGTGCGTGACCGCGAGCTTGTGAGGGACATTCGGCGTGTCGGACTCGAAGAGACCGCGGTAGTCCCACGTGATGATGCGGTGGTCCTGCCAGAAGGCTTCGACGATCGGCTCGATCGCGTGAAGGCGTCCGCCGAGACCGTTCGCGATCACGATCGTGTTTCGGCCTTGGCCGACGACCTCGTACGCGATGCCCGTGCCGTCGGCGGAGACGACGCGCTTTCGCCGAAGCGTGTGCGCCCATTTCGGAACCGTCTGTGCGCTCGTCCCGTTCGTTTGGCCGTTGGTGTGGCCGTTCGTCGCCGTCGTCGTCGTCACGCGGTGCAATGTAGTGGATCTCCGTGCGCGTGCACGTCGCCTTACTTGGGGACGATCGTCGCGCCGAGGCGGTCGACGGTGCTGCGGATCGTGCTGAGGCTCGTGCTCCCGGCGATGACGAGCATCACGGTGAACGTGCTCGCCGTGACGAGCGCGAGCGAATTCGGCAGCACGTAGTTGTCGACGGCGAACGATTTTCCCCAGCCGTACGAGAGCTCGGTGCCGAAGAGGAGCTCGGTGCCGTTGCCGTACGATCCGAGCCCCAGCGTGCCCGCGACGCGATGCAAGCGCGACTGCGCGATGCTCGACGCGCTCGGCGTCGCGGGGAGGCGCGCGACGGCGGAGAAATCGGTGCTCGCGCCGCCGAGGATGCTGATCGATTTGTTCGCGTACCACTCGATGCCGAAGGCGCCGTTGACGATCCCGTCGTCGTGCTCGGAGATGCCGAGCGCGTACTGCGCGTTGGATGCCACGCCGTTGCGGACGGCGACCTCGGTCATGTTGACGCCGGCGCTGCGCGCGTCGGCTCTCGGAAAGTAATACGTCGCGTCGACCTCGATCCTTACGCGGCCGTAAGCGGCTCCGAAGCCCGCGCCGACTCGAAACGGCGGCGGCGCGGAGAAGCTCCCCGAGTTTCCCGTTCGGAGGAGCGAGTACTGCCCCGACGCCGCGCTCGCGTAGTCGGTGTGGTACGTCGTGTCGTATCCGCTCCCGACATGAACGAGCGGCGTCGACATGCTGAGGCCGATCGAGTGGTAGCGATCCGGCCGCCACAAGAGACCGATGAGACCGCCGAGATCGACCGAGTACGCATCGGTCGCGAAGTCGTAGCCCGACGTCGTCGCGTTCTTGCTCGCGTCCTGCGTGACGCTGCTCGCGCTCCACGCCGCCGAGTACGTCGTGTTCATGCCGTGGAGCGACGCGCCGATCGCGAGGCGATCCGTGACGAAGAGGCTGTACGTCGGCCCCGCTTGAAAGCGCGCCCACTTTCGGTTGAACGACTGACCGGTGTTCGTCAGAAGCCCGTTCGACGATCCGCTGTAGCGCGCCGCCGCGACGGCGATCTCTTGCCGATCGACGCTCCCGCCGCAGAGCGCGAGCCGCTGCTGTCCGCGCCGAAACGGACCGCTCGTCTCGCGCGGCTTGTCGCCGATGCTCGGGATCGCGAGAAAGAAGCAGAGCGTCGACGGGATGGCGTCGAGTCGGGTCTGGTGGAGCGTCGCGTCGCTCAGCGTGAGATCGGCGAAGTGCGAGCGCTCGGGTCCGTTCGGCTGATGGAAATCGCGGAAGGTCGCGACGGAGAACGAGTAGAAGTTGACGGAGAACGCGAGGCCGCTCTCGTCGATGTTTCCGATCGCTGCGGGGTTCAAGAACGGCGCGGCGCCGTCGCGTGCGAGCGCGATCCCGGTGCCGCCCATGAGCGCGGAGCGTCCGCCCGTGGGGCTCGCGCGGTAGTTTCCCTGAGCGCGCGCGGACGACGCGGCGGCGAGCGAGACCGCGAGGCAAAGCGCGAAGAGGATCGGTTTCACGAAGGCGGCCCACTATAGCTGCGGATGTCGTTGCGCGGCGCGGGGAGCGTGGGCGCGAGCGTGGGCGTGAGCGTGAGCGTGAGCGTGACCGAGCAAGCGGGTCTACTTAGCCTCCGCGCAACACCGAAACCCAATCTGGTACCCGAGGTGCCACTGATTGTGGTCCGTCGTGATCGGCCGACACCGATTGCGCACCGGCCCCCAATACCCGCCCTTCAACCCGCTCTTGTACGGCTTGTCTTTCTCTTTCCCCGCCTCGTTCATCACCCACTCGTCGACGTTCCCCGTCATGTCGTGCACGCCGAACGGGCTGACGCACGCCTCGCGCGTCCCCGACGGATCGCGCTGGTCGACGCGCGCGATCTCCTGCGCGCGCCGCTTCGGATCACCGAAGGCTTCGTTGTCCGGCATGATGTAGTTGCGGTCGATGTTGCAAGCCTCCGCGTTGCGCGCGTAGCCGTACGGGTAGGGCAGTCGCTCTTGGCCTTCGCACGCGAGCGTCCACTCTTTGTCTTCGCAGAGGCGCTTACCGATCGCTTCGCACTTCACCTTCGCTTCGTCCCACGTCACCGCGACGTCGGGCTTCACCGCGTAGCGATTCGGCCACTCGTAGCGATCGACGCAGAAGCGCTTGTGCATCGTCTTGCCGAAGCATCGTCCGGTCGGCTTGAACTCGGCGCAGCGATCGCGCGCCATCTCTTTCGCGTCGGTGTACTGCGCGCAGTACTGCTCGACGGCGGGGCAATAGTCGCCGTCGACCTCGATCATGTCGTCGGGGCACGCGCCGCGCTCCGCCGTCGCCGGTGTCGCGGATCGCTTCGCCGCGAGATCGCCGAAGAAGACGAGAACGATCGCGAGACCGAGCGCGTGGTTCATCTATTTGCCGCAGCCGAGCGCCGCCTGCCGCTTCTTTGCCTGATCCGCCGTCACCGAGCGTGGCTTCGCGGACTTCCACCGATCGACGACGCGACGGTACGCGGCGCACGCGCCCGGTTTGTCGCCCCTGGCCTCGAGCGCCATTCCGAGATGGAGGCTCGCGCGCGTGTGCGCGATGGGTTGGTAGAGCGCGACACACGACGACGTGGCTTTCGTCAGCGACGCGATCGCCTCGTCGGTCTTCCCGGCGAGGAGCTGCGTCTTGCCGACGAACGCGGGCGCGAGGCTCGTCGGCGTGAACGGCGGCAAAGGCGCGTACTTCGGCAACCCTTTGAGCGCGACGTCGGCCTCGGCGGGCGACTCGACGGGGAGCGCGTAGCCGTAGATCCAGAGATAGTGCACGTACGCGCCGCTCGTCTTCGCTTCCCAGGTGCGCATCCACTCGCCGCGCTTCGCTTCGAAATCGATGGGCGAAAGTCCGCCTGTGTGAAGCAACGTCCCGAGCATCAGCGGCAGCGGGTCCTCCCAGATCGCACGATCGTCGACGCGATGCGGAGTGCTCCAGGCGTCTTTGCGCTTGATGAATGCGTCGGCGACTTTTCGCGCCTCGGCGTCCTGCGCGGTCTCGACGTAGATCTGCACGAGGAGCTGGTGCGTCTCGGCGTGCGCGAGCGCTCCGGGCTCGCCGGCGAGTGCTTGCTCGACCTCGCGCGCGCGGCGTTCGGCGCTCGTGAAGTCGCCGGTCGCGATGTCGAGGCGCACGCGATCGAGGAGCTCTTGCTTCGAGCGGCGGGCCGGCACGACGCGGACCCACTTTTGCTCGAGCGCCGTCGTCACCGTCTCGAGCGGCTTGTCCTGCGCGAAGAGCGCCTTCGCGAGCCACTGGTACGCGTAGTAGTCCTCGGGGTCTTTCCCGATCCATCGACGGACGAGCGCCTCTTCGTCCGCGCATCGCCCTTCCTGCTCGTCGAGCTGCGCGCGGTACCACATGCACTCGGTCGCCGAGCCGCTGACCTCGAGGCATTTGTCGAGCGACGCGCGCGCGTCGGCGAAGCGCCCCAAGTACGCCTGGCAACCCCCCTTCGCTGCGTACGCTTGCGCGAATCCCGGATCGATCGCGATCGCGCGGTCGAACGCCGCGAGCGCCTCGGCGAGGCGGCCGCGATCGTAACGAACGGAGCCGAGGTAGTACGCGAGCTCGGCGTCTTGTGCGTAGCGCTGCGTCGCGGTCTCGAGGCGCTTCTCGCACTCCGCGGGATCCGACGGCTCGCGCTGCAGGTACGGCTCGAGCGCGTCGAGCAACACTTGATCGCGCTCGCTCATCGTCGATCGAAACTGCACCGCCTTCTTGAAGCTGCGGCGAACCTCGGCCTCGTCCGAGCTGACGAGCGAGTCCATGTACGCGAGTCGCAAGTGCGCCGCGGCGAAGCCGGGATCGAGCGTCACCGCGCGCGCGAGGCTCTCGCGGGCGCCCATGAAGATGCCGTCGCGGAACGACTGGAGGAACGCTTGGAACGCGGCGCGCGCTTCGGCGTTTGTGCTGCTCGGCGGCGGCAACGCGATGAGCGAGGTCGGGCCCGACGACGCGCTCGACGACGCCGCGGCGGAGCCCGCCGAAGGGACCAATGCTACGCCGTGCGACGGATGCCGCGTCGCTTGTTCGACGGCGAACGCACCCGCCACGAGCGCGACGATGGCGATCGCGCCGAGCAAGAGGCCACGCTTCGGGCGCGTCGGCGAGGAGGTCGTGACGGACGCCGCACCGATCGTTCCGCCCGCGGACGGCGTCAGCGCCGACGTCGACGGAGGCATCGGCGGCGCGGGCTCGGTGCGCGTCGTCGCCATCGACTCGATCCCCGTCAGGCTGCGCCGGTTCGCCGTCACGAACGCTTCGAGCGCCGACACGACGTACTCCATCGACGCGAAGCGATCCGCGGGCGACTTCGCGAGCGTCTTGAGGATCGTCGCCTCGACGAGCGACGGCATTTCGGGCACGAGCTTCGTCGGCGGCTCGACCGGCTGCGACAAGATCGCCAGAAAGAGCGACAGACCCGACGACTCCTCCTTCCACGGCAGCCGTCCCGTGAGCAGCTCGTACGCGACGACGCCCCACGCGAACTGATCCGCGCGCCCGTCGACCGCCTCGCCGCGCACTTGCTCCGGCGACAAGTACCTCGGCGTGCCGACGACCTGTCCGCTCACCGATTGCGTCATCATGTTGCTCGTCTCGCCCGTCGTCGCGACGTCGAGCGCCGTGCGCTTCGCGATCCCGAAGTCGAGGACCTTCACCATGCCGTCGTCGCGGACCATGATGTTCTCGGGCTTGATGTCGCGATGCACGAGCCCGCGTTCGTGCGCCGCGGCGAGCGCGCGCGCCGTGTCGATGAGCCACCGCAGCTTCGTCTCGCGCGCGACCGAGTCGTCGCCGATGTACGGGCGCAGCGTCTTTCCCGAGACGAGCTCCATCGCGATGTAGAGCGTGCCGTCGACCTCCGCGACGTCGAACACCGAGACCGCGTTCGGATGATCGAGCGCTGCCGCCGCGCGCGCCTCGCGCATCAGCTGCGACGCTGCGCGTGTCGACGCGGTCGGATCGACCG
>JAYVXB010000762.1:0-10464 GCA_043785585.1 Deltaproteobacteria bacterium
GCGTAGCGCGGATTCACGAGGCCTTGATGCCCCCACCCGTCGCCGCTCCGCCGCGCCGTGGACGTTCCGCGCGACGCGCCGGGCAATGAACAAGCCGAAGCCGGTGCCGCCGGGCCGCGTGCTTCCGAACGGGACGAAGGCGCGATCGAGCGCGTCGGGGTGAAAGCCGCGCCCGCGATCTTCGATGGCGACGACGGCGTGCGTCCCTTCGCCGCGCGCGCTCACGCGGACGCGCGCGTCGCCGTCGTGCGCCTCGACGGCGTTCTTCAAGATGTTCGCGAACGCTTGGCGCAGGAACGCGGCGTCGGCGTCGATCGTCACGTCGGCGACGTCGCTCTCGACGGCGACGGCACGATCCGAGAATCGCCCCGCGAGGAGCGCGGCTTCGTCGCGGACGAGCGCTCCGACGTTCACGCGCGCGAACGTCGGCTCGTCGGACTTCGCGCGCGCGCGGCCGGTGTCCAAGACGTGCTCGACGAACGTCAGGCGCTCGGCGAGGCGCTCGATGCTCTCGCGCGTGGCGCCGCGGTCGATCTCCGGCGCATCGGTCCCTTCGCGGAGCTTCTTCAGCGCGCGTCGCGCGTCGGCGAGCGCGTTGCCGGCTTCGTGGTGCATCCGCCGGACGAAGTATTCGGTCTCGTGTGCGGCGACGCGCTCGGCGACGCGGCGCGCTCCCGTCGCGTCGAGCTCGCGCCACCATCGGTCGAGGCGCTGATCGTGCTCGTCGTCGCGCGCGGCGTCGCGCTTGATCGTGCTGCGTAGCTTCTCCGCGTCCTCGACGGCGCCGCGAACGTACGGGCTCTTGTCCTTCGACAGCGCCGCGTGGAGCTTCGCGTACGCCGCGTCCGAGATCCACGGCATCGTCTCCGCGACGGCTTGGCGGACGCGGTGGCTGTCGTGCGCGGCGAGCGCGTCGAGCCGGGCGGCGAACGCGAAGAGCGCGTCCCCTTCGAGCGTCCCGTCGCGGAGGCGCGCCCGGAACGCGCGAACGGCGGTCGCGACGATCATCGGCTCCGCGGCGTCGAGATCAGAGAGATCACTCGACTCCATAGAACTCCTTTCGTAGGGCGAACGCTTCGCGGCCTCCTTCGAAGTTGTTCTCCATCGGCTCCTGCACGGTCTTCGATTCGCCGTGCGCGCTGACCCACGCGCGCTGACCGTCGGCTTGCAGCTCGATGAACTGCTCGTCTTCCTGCGACTCGGCGAGCGCGACGCACGCGAGGGGCGAGGCGCTCAAGCGGTGGGACGTTGGCCGAGACGAATGCGGAGGCGCATGAGCATGCGCGCGAACGCCGTCACGAGGAGCGTTGTCGCGAACGCGGAAGACTTTGCGGCCCGCGCACGTAGAAGGTCCAGGAGGAGCCGCGCCGCGCCGTCCGCACCCCGCGACGCGCGCATCAGCCGCAGCTACCATCCTCGCAGACTTGCCCGTCGGCGACCGTCGTCACGCCGGCGTGCGATTCGTTCCACGCTTTCTCGAGCACCTCGAGCAGGTGCTCTGCGGGCTGCGCGCCCGAGACGCCGTACGTTTCGTCGACGACGAAGAACGGTACGCCGCGCACGCCCATCGCGGCCGCGGCCTTCTCGTCCTCGCGCACCGCCGTCGTGAGCTCGTCGCTCGCGAGCATCGCGCGAACGCGCTCGCCTTCGAGGCCGACGTCTTCGGCGAGGCGCACGAGGGTTTCGCGATCGGCGATCGATTCGCCCTCGGTCATGTACGCGAGGAGGAGCCGCTCTTTCATCGCGTCGCCGCGCCCTTCGCGCGCAGCAAAGTGAATCACGCGATGCGCGTCGAACGTGTTGCCGGGGCGGACGCGATCGAATCGGAAGTCGAGCCCGTCCTTCTTCGCGGTCGCGGTCATGCCGTCGATCATGGTCTGAGCTTTGGCCGCGTCCATTCCGTACTTCTTGCCGAGGCGAGCCGCGTAGTTGCCTTGGCCTCCATCGGTTGCAGAAGGGTCGAGCTCGAACGCATGCCACTCGACCTCGACCGCGTCCTTGTGCGCGAACATCGCGAGCGCGGCTTCGAGGCGGCGCTTGCCGACGTAGCACCAGGGGCAGACGACGTCGGACCAGACGTCCACGCGCATCGTCCCGTTCCGTCGAGTCTCGTCGTTTCGTTTCATCGTTCGCCCAACATAAGGCGAACGCGCGGAGCCGCTAGGGGCGCGCGTGCCTCATCCGGCTTCGCCCGGGAGTAGCCGCGGATGGAACCAGCCCGTCGCCGCGGCAACCCATGCGCCGCCGGCGAGAATTTCCGCCGAGCACGTCCGATGGATAGTGAACGCCGAAGACGGCGGTGTGCTGGCCCGCCGTGGTCCGCAGCCGGCCCAGCACCACACCGATCCATCGCTTCGCAGCGCGCACGCTTGGCGTTGCCCGATCGCGAGGTCGACGACGTGATCGATGTCCGGCGTGTCGACGACGGACAGCGCCACCATGCGCCACATGCGATCGTGCGTTCAGGGCGCGTGCGCGCTCCGGTGATTTCGGCACGTGATTCCGCGCGGGGCTCGCCGATTGCACACGGGAGGACATGCGGTCGACTGCGCGGCTGCGGCGTTCTTCAGCCGCTCCTGGATTTCCCGCAGCAGCAACCCAACGACCGCCTCGCCCATCTCGTCGGGCGGTGGTGGGACTGCGTCCGAGGTGGACGTGACGATAGCGACGCGCCCGTCGCGCTCTTGCTTGAAGCACGCACCGGAGCGTCAGCGACGTACTCGGGGCTGCCCTGATACAAGGAGGCGGACATGAAAACACTGGGATGGATCGTGATCGCGGCGTCCAGCGTCGTGCTCGCGTGCAGCGCACAGGAGATTTCAAACGCAGGCGATGCTGGTGGCTCTGGCGACTCGCAGGCCGCCAGCGACTCCGGGACATCGCGCGCTTGTCCGATGCGGTCACAGATCGTTTCCACCGTTGCATGCTCCGTTGATCCGACCGTGATGTGCCCCGGTCCCGATGGTGATCCGAAGTGCCCGGCGTGCGAATTCCTCCCAACGAGCTGCACGTGCACTGCCGGAGTGTGGGTATGCCACGACGACGCCACCCAAGCGTGCGACCAGCGGTGCCCAATGGACTCGGGCGTCGACACCGGTGCCCGCGACGCCCGCGTTGAAGCAGGCGACGCCGCGGATCAGTGAAGGCGTGACGCCGCAGGCGGCCCGGACGTCCAACCCCCGCGCGAGAAGCCGCGACCTGTCCCGTGCCACCCCCCGATCTGTCCGGGACACCCCTTTCTGATCAAATCCTCCGACAAATCGCTATCCCGATCGTTGGCCTACGTCATGCTCCTCCGCCGCGCGGAATGACCGTTCCGTCCTCGCATTGCCGAACTGCGGACTCTTCGTCATGATCGTCTCCATGCCCGCGCTCGCGCAAAAACCGATGACGCTCGACGAGTGGTGCGCGCTCGACGAAGACGAGCCGGGTGAGATCGTCGACGGCTTCCTCGTGGAGGACGAGGTGCCGGGATACATGCACGAGTACGTCATCGTCTGGCTGACCCACGCGCTCCACGCATGGGCACTCACGCAGGGCGCGATCGTCGCCGGCTCCGGCGGCAAATTCGCGATTCGCGCCGATCGCGGGCGCATGCCGGATCTCACCGTCTACCTCGCCGGCGCGAAACGCCCGCCCATGCGCGGCATCATTCGCGTCCCGCCGACCATCGCGGTCGAGGTCGTCACACCGACGCCGCGCGATCAACGGCGCGATCGCGTCGAGAAGCTCGCCGACTACGCCGCGTTCGGCGTGCGCTGGTATTGGCTCGTCGATCCGGAATTGCGCACGTTCGAGATCTTCGAGCTTGGCGCCGACGGTCGCTACGCGCACGCCGTCGGGATCAGCGAAGGGAACGTCGCGGCGCCCGGTTGCGACGGGCTCACAGTCGACGTCTCCGAGCTTTGGCACAAGATCGACGAGCTCGCCGCGTCGAGCGCGTGAGTCGCTACGTCCGCCGACGAGGACGAGCGCGCCGGCCCCCCGCGCTCTCAGCGCGGCGCACCCGGCGTGAGGCACTTGATCGTCGTGGTCAGGTTGAAGTGCGAGCCCTTCGTGTGGCGCTCCGCGTGGAAGATGTCGAGCGGGTAGTGCTGGCCCTTCGTGATGCCGAGCTGCGACGCGAGCGCGTCGAGGTTCGCGGTGCCGTCGAGCTCCGGGTGAAGCCCACCGAGATCGAGCGCGAGCTTGCCGTTGATGTAGACCCAGAGATCGTCGTCGCCGCGGAACGAGAAGACCTCGCCGCCTTCGTACGTGAACGCGAGGTGCACCTCGGTCGTGAACGAGAAATTGTGCGGCGTCCCCGGCGCGGGCCCGCTCGTGCAGTCCGTCTGCAACGTCGGTCCGTCGCCGAGACCCATGCCGTCGATCGGAAAGAACGCGGCGTTTGCGTACACGTACGTTTTCGATCCAGGCGGAGACTCGGTCAACGTCAGCGTGATCGGGACGCGCGCGTTGACACCCGGCGTGTCGTGGTACCACTGCGCGAAGGCTGCTGCGCTCGTGAGCTGCGCGGGCGAGCCCTGCCCGGCGAACATCGGCGTCCGGTCCGCGCCGAGATCGCGTGCGACGAGCCCGCTCGTCGCGCGGCCCGAGCAGAACGCCTCGCTCTCGAAGTCCGGGTGACCGCCTTCGTTCGACGGCTTGAAGTCGCGGACGATCGCTTGGATCACCGTTTGGCACTCGCTCCGCGCGTCGCCCCCGGAGTCGAGTGACCCCCCGAACGCGACGTCCGGAAACGCGCCGGCGTCGTTCGCGCCGCCGTCCTCGCTGCCGCCAGCGCCAGGGAAGGTCGCGCCGCTGCTCGCATCACTGCACGCCGCGGTATATGCGACGCTCGCGAGCGCGATCGCGACGAGCGCGCGCTTCGCAGCACGCTTCGTCCGGCTCGCCACGTCGGTGCACCTTTCCATCGTCGCCACGTCCTTCCTGGGGGTGTCGACAATGAAGTAGCGCGGCACTCCCAAATCGGCTCACGCGCCCGCCGATTTGGTCGTGCTCCCCGCGCGGCTACGCCACGTTCGGATCCTCCGTCGGAGGCGTCGGGCGCGCTCCGAGGGTGCTCAGCCAGCACGTGTGCGTGACGAGGTAGCTGATCGCGAGCCAATGGACTTCGTCCCCGGTCGTCGGCGCGGCTGGAAAAGCGGACCAACGGCGCGCCGGCACATGAATGCTCGAACCGCCCTCTGGCCCCAAGCCCTGGTCGTACTTGATCACGCGCGTCGTCGGCGTGCTGTGCAGCTTCGCCGACAGCGCGGCGTTCGTCGCGTACGCGCCGTCGAAGTCCCAGACCTCGCGCAGCAGCGGCGACAAGCCCACGGCCTTGCGGCGGAACGTGTCCGAGTACACGATGCCGGCGCTGTAGCTCGCGACAGCCATCGATGCGATCGACAGCGGCGAGCCGTCATCCGCGTTCATCGCGGCCCGCGTCGCCGTGAGGATCTGCGTCACGAGGCTCTGCCACGCTCCGGGCAGTATCCCGGTTGTGCCGGCTGCAGCTTGTGTGAGAAACGGCATGACGACGACGCGATCCTTCTGCGCGGGATCGATCTGCCAGCCGAGCTTATCCATGTAGCGGAAGAGCTCCGGCCACTTGCCGCGCTTGGACGCGTAGTCGCCGTCCTTGTACCCGGCCTGCGCGGGCGTCGGATGAAAGAAGAGGACGGGATCGACGAACGACGTGATTCCGCTCGGCACGGCTACCCCGAACCAGTTCGGCACGACGGGCGCGTCGATCTCGAAGAGCATCGTGGTGGTGTTCATGTCCGACCTCACGAACGCGAGCGGCCCGGATCCGTCCACCGACGTCGGATCGAGGACCCAGTCGTCGGTCAGGCCGTGCGTCCCGGTGCCCAGATGGACCCCGTCGATGGGATCGAGCGACCGTTGCTTGACGGTATACTCCGACATTCGGCACTCTCCTGTCGCTCCTGCATACCACGCGTGTCCTGCGTGACTGGCGCCTACCCGCGCTCAGTACAACGTGCGCCCCGGCGGCGTACCGATCGCCGCGATTCGTGAGCCGACGAGGTGAATGACGTAGCCGCGCGGCAGCGCCATCGGCGCAAGCCACGCGCGCTTCTTCGCGACGAGCTCGTGAACGCGCGCTACCTCGGTGTGCGACGAGTCCATTCCTTCGGGGACGACGAGCCAGCCGCTGTCCGACGGCGTCTGCGCGCGAATCCTCGTCATCGTCACTGCCCGCGCCGTCCACGCGCCGACGTCGACGAAGAGAACCTGACGATACGTCGGAACGATCGGCTCTGAGCCTACGGCGCGCGTCGTGTCGAGCATCTCGGCTTGAACGAGGAGCGTCGTCGTCACGTCGGCGCGTTCGCCGCGCGACGGATCCTCGAACTCGGGTTCGCAAACGACGAGATCGCCCGCGCGCTCGCGGAGCGTCAGCGGCGCCCAACCACACTGGAACGTCGCGCCGTCCTCGAGGCGAAGGCCTTGCGCGACGAGCTTCGGAATGACGTCGAGGAGCCACGCGGCGCTCGCCTGCGCGGACGCGTCGCACGCGACCACGACGTTTCGACCTGCGATCGTTCGCGCCGGCATCTCGTTGAATGAGAAACTACTTCGCGTCGAACGTCACCAGGGGCGTACTCTTTGGCGCCCGTCTGACTCGCGCGGTCACCGTCGCCTTGCCGCCGCCGTCCGGAGGTCGAGCGCGAAACTCCGGGGGGTAGAAACGCGCACTCATTTTTCGATGCCCATCGCTGCGAGCGCGAACGCGTACTCCTCCGCGCGCTTGTCGACTTCAGGCGTGACGAGGCCGCTCCCCATGTGGCCCTGATCCCAGTCGACGCGGAGCAGGACCTCCCCTCCGGTGCTCGCACTCTGAAGCGCGGCCGCGAACTTTCGCGCGTGGAGCGGGTCCACGCGTTCGTCGCTCTCGGCCGCGCTCACGAGCGTCGCGGGATACCGCGTGCCGCTGGTCACGCGGTGATACGGCGAGTACGCGAAGAGCGCGCGGAAGTCGTCGGCGTTCGCGGGATCTCCGAACTCCAAGATCGGCGTCGAACCGAGCCCCGTGAGCGGGAAGCGAATCATGTCGGTCTGCGGCACGAGCGCGATCACCGCGCGAAACAAATCCGGTCGCTGCGTCATCGCCGCCGTGACCAAAAGCCCGCCCCACGACCCGCCGCGGATCGCGAGACGCTCGGCGCTCGTGTACTTCTCGCGAATCAAATACTCGGCGGCCGCGATGAAGTCGTCGAACGTCGTCTGCTTGTTGCGGAGGTACCCCGCGCGATGCCACGCCTCTCCATACTCGCCGCCGCCGCGAAGCGCGGGCCACGCGTAGACGCCGCCGCGCTCGATCCAAGGCAGAAGGAGCGGGCTGTAGTTCGGCTGGGGCTTCGCGTTCGCGGCGCCGTAGCCGCTCAGCATGAGCGGCGCGCTCGAATCGCGCACGAGATCGCGCCGCCGAAAGACGAACATCGGGATCCGCGTTCCCTTCGACTCGTAGAAGACTTGCTCGACGACGAGCTTCGAGAAGTCCGCGGGCGCTGTCGTGCGGTACCACGTCGTCTCCGCGCCGGTCGCGATCGATGCGGCGAAGATCTCGCGCGGACGGTCGTACGAGTGCACGGAGAAGTAGACGGCGTCGGCGTCGGCGCTGCCAGCGATCCATCCGTGCTCGCCGATGCGCTTCGGAAACGCGCGCACGAACGCGCCGTCGAGCGCGCGCACTTCGACGCGCGTGACGACGTCCTCGAGGTAGCGAAGGACGAGGTGGCCGCCGAGGATTTGAAAGCCGACGAGCGTCGCGTCGCGCTCGTCGACGATCCGCTTCCACGCCGCGCGCTCGGGCCGCTTCGGATCGACCGCGTACATCGCGCCGCGCGAAGCTCCGTCGGTCGTGCGCACGTAGAGGACGTCCTTGTACGCCTCGACGTCGAACGCTGCGTCGCGCCCCTCGACGAGCGTTCGCCACGTCGGACGCGCCTCGCGCAGATCCTGGAAGTAGATGTCGTTCTTTCCCCAACCGTGCTCGACCCACGCGACGAGCCATCGTCCGCGCGCGTCGAGCGACAGCGGACACCCCGCTTGTCCCGCGACCGGCGTGCGCACGACGACGTCGTAGGATTGCGGACTACCGAGTTCATGAAGCCGGCCTTCGGCGCTCGCGAAGCGCTTGGCGCGCACGCGCGGATCAGGAGAGACCCATTGGTAGTAGAAGGCGTCGGACTTCGGTGTCCATTGAACGACGGGCCACTCGGCGCCTTCGATCACGTCGACAAGGGAGACCTTCGCTGTCGCGACGTCGACGACGTAGAGCGTCGCCGCGTCCGCATTCTTTCGTCGCGCTTGGTAGACGACCTTCTTTCCGTCCCACGACGGCCACCAATTGCCGACGAAGAGGCTCTTGTCGGGCGCGAGCGCGTCGGGATCGATCAGCGTGCGATCGACGTCGCCGTCGCGCACGTACACGACGGCGCGCTCCCGATCCGCCGGGCGCCGCTGATGAAACACGCGACCGCCGAAGACCTCGGGTGGCCACGCTTGTTCTCCTAGCGCGAGCTCCTTCATTCGCGACGCGAGCGCGGCGCGCAGCGGAAGCTTCGCGAGCTCGGCGTGCGCGAACGAGTCCTCGTCACGCATCCAGCGCTTCACCTCGTCGGACGATCCGTCTTCCAGCCAGCGATAGGGATCGGGGACGTCGACGCCGTGCATGACATCACGCGCGTCGACGCGGCGCGCGGGCGGATACGCGAATCGCTCCGAGGCGCGAGCGTCGACGGCGGCGTCCGCGGGCGCGTCCGTCCGCGCGAGCGGGGGGCGACCGCGATCCGCCGCGCAGGCGCTCAGGAGCAGCAGGGGAGCCAAGCGGCGCATTCGCACCAGAATGGCGGAGCGAGCGGATGCATATCGACGAGCACGCCGCCGTCCGCGACCCAGATCGTACCCGCACGCGGTGGGACGCTGCTGCAGCCCGAGGTGTGCAAAGGGGGTGACTGATCCGCGTGTACGCTGTCGCGCAGGATCAAGATCTCCTTGCAGTCCGGGCGCTGTGGGACCGCGTGGTTACCGCGATTCGTAGGCCGACGCGGTCACGCACGCGACGCGCGCCCGCGGCCACGTTGCGTGCAACCCGGCGCGGGGCCACGTTGCGTGCAACGCGGCGCGGGTTGCACCGCCGACGCCGAAGAAGACGCCCTGCGCGTGCTTTCCTGCGTATTCCGATCGAGACAGCCATCGAATCGCCGCGCCGCGTGGGGATCCGCACCTGGCTCTCCGCTTGCTCTAGGTCCTGGTGCCGCCGGCATTCACCGGCCCATCGAGACAAGGTGTTCCCATGCGTCACGTTCTCGCCACCATGTTCCTTGCTCTGATCACCTGCCTCGCGGCCTGCGGAGGATCGGAGTCGCGGGGTCCGGATCCCCTGTTCGATATTGCGCGCAGCGACGTGCACAACTTCAAGAGTGACGACGGTCGCGACCTCGGCCTGGTGAACACCACCCATGGCGTCCTCTGGGACTACGAGCACGGCTACAGCCGCTTCGACGCGAACCGGGAGATCGTTTGGGGACCGCTTGCGTCCATCCCTGACGGGGAGCGCGCCTCGATGCAGTCTGCGGACGCGCAGCAATCGACGGCGGACGGCGTCGGAGCTACGAGCCCGTCTTGGTTCCGCATCGGCGGCGGCGGCGGCATCGGGACTACGGTATGCACCTGCTGCTACGTTCGCATCAACGGGACGTGCGGCTGCCTGGACTGTCGTACGTATTGACGACTCTCAGGCCGCGAAGGGCCCTCGAGCCGCAAACGAAAGGGGCCCACTCGCAGACGATCTCCGGAAGCGATCACCGCTCCTTCGCGCGTTGCGCCGAAGCGTGAGCGACGACCTCAGAGGCCGTACTTCGCCTTGAGATACCCCTCGAGCTTCGCCAGGTCCGACGCCGACAACGCGCCGTTCACCGCCACGACATCCGCGATGTCGCCGAGAAAGCCGCCGCTGACACCCTGCCCCAACCTGACCGCGTAACCAACCCAACCGCTTTGTGGATAGGTGCCCGGCGTCGACGCGACGCCGTCGACGCGGACCTCGGTCTGACCAGCCGCGCGACGGACAGCGACGTAGTGGAGGTTGCCATCGGCGTAGCCTGTGCTCGTGGAGATGGCCGTCTGCAGTGGCGCATACGGATCGTTGAGGTAGACGCTGCTCGTCGTGAACGAGAGCTCCATCGTCGGCATGCTCCCGGGGCCTTTGTTCCAGATGACTCCGCCGCCCGTTGCCGGCCCACTCGAAGACACGACCATCGCGACGGTGAACTCCGCGCCGAGTTGGAGCGAGGTCGTGTCGGGGATCGAGAGCACCGTCGTCGCCGCGTCCCACCGAAGCACCGTGTGACCACCATGCGCGGCCACGGCGGGCCCAGCGCCGGGGCTTGTCGCTGCGTTGTTCGCGGGAGTGCGGCCCGACTGATCCGCCCACAGCACCACGCGCCCGTTGCT
>JAYVXB010000763.1:0-10458 GCA_043785585.1 Deltaproteobacteria bacterium
TGGGCGCTCGCGCGTCGCCTCGCGGGAACCGGCATCACGGCGAACGCCATGCACCCCGGTTGGGTGCGCACCGAGCTCGCGCGCGACGGATGGAAGGGGAAGATCGCGTCGGCCGCGTCGGCGGTGCTCGGACGATCGCCGGAGCGCGGCGCGCGCACGTCGGTTTGGCTCGCGAGCGATCCATCGCTCGAAGGGAAGTCGGGCGGCTTCTACGTCGACGAGAAGGAGAGGCCGTGCCGCTTCAGGGACGAGGCGCGCGAAGAGGAGCTCTGGGCGCTGTGCGCGAAGATGGCGCCGCTCGCGTGTGCGCGTCGCGGGATCGCGAAGGCATGTTGAGGCAAACCTGGAGGAGCCGCAGGCGCGGCCCACAAAGCAAGAAGGCGACGACGCCGAAGCGTAGCCGCCGTCTCGTCTCCGACCGATCCAACGGACCGGCGTTCAGATGCACATCAGGTGTCGCGAACGACGCAGCTGCCCGGAACGAGCTCGTTTGCGCGGCGCTGCTTGTCCTGCCACGCCTTGTCGAGCGGGCCGACCGCGGCCTCGAATCCCTGCGCGAGGCTGGCCTGGCGGCGGGCCTCTGCGTCCGACGCGTCTGCTGCCCTCATCGCGCCGTTGATGAGCTTCTGGATGTTCGCCTTGTTGGTGGCGTCGGTCTCGAGCCCGAGCGCGGCCTTGAGATCGTTCGCTTCTTGGCGGTGATGCGCGGCGCGCATCTCCGCGGCACGCTGCGCGCGGCGGTGGGCGGCACCTGCCATCTCGTCGTTCTCGGCCTGCGCCATCTGGGTGCGGGCTTCGTGGCAAAGCTCGTAGCTGAGGAAGTGCTTCTCGTCGCGGAGGAGGTAGAGGCCCTGGTGGTGGAGGGCCCGCGCTTGGGCACGAACGTTGAGCGCCTCGAGTCGGATCGCGTCGGCGGCGACGTCGGCCTTGTTCGCGTTCTGGATGATCTTGTAAGCGTCGCGATAGAGCCGATTGGCCTCGGCGATGACCGCGCGCCCGATGTTGGCGACCGTCGCCGCGGGAATGTCAGCGTGGGCGGTGCTCTCCATCGCGGCCATGCCGAACGGGATCGCGAGGGCTCCGACGACGATGGCAATGATCGATTTTTTCATGATGATCTCCAACTCCTCTTCCAATGTGGTTGGGGCAGACAAGTGCAGAAATTGATGCGCCGACGAAAAAGCGCCCTGATGTCGTGTGCGTCCGCTGAAGCGTTACCGGTGCGCTCACCCCGAACGCACCAGCTACGTTTCATTTCGACGACGCTTCCCACTCGTTATTCACGCGAGGGGAACAAAACCGAAAACCGAAGCGATCGTGTGCGCATGCGGAGCCGACTGGGCTTCGCAGGCCGGCCGGTCGTATCAGATCTCTCCTCAAGGGGCGATCGGCAATCCCTTGGGGATGTCGCTGCCGCGGACGTAGACGACGGGGCCCTGGCCCGTGCTCGCGAGGTACTGGTCGGCGTGGTCCATCGCCGTGTGCAGATACCCTAGCCAGTTCCCGTTGCCGGCGCGCACCAAGCTAATCGGGTGATATCCGATCGCGACGACCTTCGGACCGGTGAGCGCGGTGCCCGCCGCCCAATTCTGATCGAACACGCGCACCATCTCGTCGCCGGTGATGTAGTCGACGAGGATCCCGTTGTCCGGGACCTCGAGTGTCTTGAAGCGCGGCGCGGCGTCCGAGAGGAGGTCGGCTTGCGAGGGATAGTAGGGCTGGCTCGTGTCGACGATCGGCGCCCAGTGTTCCTTGTTCCAATCGCCGATCAAATAGCCCTTCCAATATTGTTGGATGCGCGCCCAATTGCAGCCGCTCGCATCTGTGAGGTACCCGTGGTCGGAGAGCGCCTTCAACACGTGCGTGTCGGCCTCCCAGCCGCCGGCGCGAAACGACGTGGGCTTCGCGAGGCCGTACTGCGTGAAGAGCGAATCGACCTTCGCGAGCATGCTCGAGATCTCGTCGTACGTGTACGCGGCGATCAAAACTTTGTAACCGGTCGAGTCGCCCTGCATGTCGGCGAGCGAGGTGATGGCGCCGCCGTTCGGCACCGTCCTGCACGTCACGCCCGCGGCCGTGACGAAGGTGCAGAACGGATGAATGTGGAGGCCCACTTCGTCGCCGTACTTCGCCTGCTTGTCCTTGAGCCAGGCGACGATCTCCATGCGGCGCGCTTCGGTCACCGTCGGATCGGTGAACGTGTACGGGCCGACGAAGTGCGTGAGCTTCAGCTCCGGGTGCCGATCGTGGAGCTCTTGCTCCATCGTCCAGACTTTGTTGGTCGGATCGTTGTCGGGCGCGTCCCAGTCGTTGGAGACGAAGACGTAGTACGGGTGCGAGAGGACGAACGGTACGCGCGCGAACGCCGTCGACTTCCCCGACACCGACAGCAGGACTTCGTGCGCGTCGGGCTTGAGCGATGAAAGCGGCGCATGCATCGCGACGTGACCGGCGACGATCGACGCACGGGCGACGTACGCGCCGTCGACGAACATGTCGACGGAGGTCGTGCCGGGGGGCGTCGTGACGTCGAGGACGATCTCGGTGTCGCCGGTGACGAGCGCGTTGGGGACGAGGTAATACGCCTTCGCGCCTGCGACGTGAAAGCCGAGATCGTCCGGCGTGCTTCCGTCCGGCGGAGGCGACGGGACGACCGGCGCGGTGGAAGCTGGCGGGTCGGCGTGCGTCGACGAGCTGCAGGCGACGAAGAGGCCGACGGCGCCGACGAGCAACGGCGTGGCGAAACGGAGATGGCGAGCGCGGGTGGGCATGGCTGGGCATCGGGTTACCACGAAGCTGCTCCATCGGGATCGCGGTCGTCCATGGCGGCTCGCTTCGCTCCGCGTTTGACGCCCCGCGCTTCGTCGGCTCTTCTCGGTGCGTGAGCGATCAGGCGGCGGCGGAGCGGCGGTTCGTGCTCTTCGTCTATGGGACGCTCCTGTCGGGTGAGCCGAGCCACGGCCTGCTCGACGGCGCGCGCGCCGTGGGTCCCGCGAAGACGCCGCCGAGCTTCGGCTTGTTCGATCTCGGTCCGTACCCGGCGATGGTCGCGGGTGGGACGACGGCCGTCGCGGGTGAGCTCTACGACGTGTCGGCGCCGATGCTCGCTGCTCTCGACGTGCACGAGGAGGTCCCGATCCTGTTCAAGCGGATCCGGATCGCGCTCGACGACGGCAGGGAGGCGCAGACGTACGTGCTCGATGCCGATCAGGTGCGCGGTCGCCGCCGCATTCGCTCCGGCGACTGGCGTGGACGTTTCGGCGCAACGCCGACGCCGGGCGTGCGCGACGCGCCGTTCGTGCGTTGGGCGCGAGGCAGAAATCGGTGAGACGAGGCGACGGAATGCGTCGACGCGCGAGCGCGTTGAAGGTCGCGTTTCGGAAAGACGGAGGAACGATGCGATTCGATCTGACGCGGCGAGAGCTGCTCGTGGGTGGGGGAGCGTTGCTCGCGGTCGCGTGCGCGCCTGCCCGGAATGTCGCCGCGCCGAAGAGCGAGCCGGATCCCTTCGGCGATCTCGAAGCCAGCATCGGCGGCCGCGTGGGGGTCTTCGCGTTGGACATCGGCAGCCAGCGGGTTCTCGCGCGTCGCGCCGACGAGCGTTTCGCGATGTGCTCGACCTTCAAGTGGGTGCTCGCCGCATGCGTCCTCGCGCGCGTCGACAAGCGCGAGCTCGCGCTCGAACAACGAGTCGCCTACGGCGACGCGGATCTTCTCGAGCACGCGCCGGCCGCGCGCGCGAACGTCGCGACGGGATCGATGACGGTCGAAGCGCTCGCGGAGGCGGCGGTCACCATCAGCGACAACACGGCAGCGAATCTCCTGCTCTCGCTCGTCGGCGGGCCTGCCGGACTCACCGCGTTCGTGCGCGGGCTCGGTGACGACGTGACGCGCCTCGATCGCACCGAGCCCACGATGAACACCAACACGCCGAACGATGCGCGCGACACGACCTCCCCGCGCGCGATGGTCGGGACGATGAAGGCCATTCTGCTCGGTGACGTTCTCGCCCGCGCGAGTCGCGATCGTCTCGAGGGTTGGCTCGTCGCATGCAAAACGGGATTGGAGCGACTGCGTGCGGGATTGCCCGCGGGATACATGGCGGGCGACAAGACAGGCACGGGCGAGAACGGCGCGGTGAACGATCTCGCGATCGTTCGGCCACCGGGGCGGTCTCCGATTCTGATCGCTTCGTACCTCAGTGACGGCGCGGCGGGCGTCGCGCGGTCGAGCGCGGCGCACGCGGCGATCGCTCGGACGGTCGTCGGTCGCTTCGAGCCCCGGTGAGCGCAGTGCAGTCGACGTCGGTCGCTGGGCGGGCCGACGCGCGCCGTCTACTCGCCGGCGTTGCCGTCGATCGGCGCTTCGGCCTCGGCGTCGATCGGCGCTGCCGCGACCTTTCCATCCATCTCGACCTTGTAGTTGACCTTCTCGTCGTCGATGGCGGTCGCGGTCAGCTTTCCCTTCTCTGCGCCCTGCGTCGCGTCGCAGACGAATGACTCGCTCTTGCGGATGATCGTGACCTTCTTCGGGCACTTGAGATCGGTCTTGATGCCGCTCTTCTTCGTGACGAACTCGGCGATCGCCGCTTCTTTCTCGATGTTGCCGACGATGTCGAACGTGAGCGAGCCCTTCGCGTCCTTCTGGGTCACCGCGACGGTGGCCTTCGTTCCTTCGTCGAGCTCCCCCGCGCAATCGAACTTGTCGCCGCCCTTCGCTTCCTTGTCGGCGGGGCAGGCCAGCGATTTGAACTTCACCCCCTCCTTCTCGTACGCCGTCTTGATGGCCACCTCGAGCTTGTCCTTCGAGATCTTGGTGGAGCACCCGGTGAGAGCGAGGAGCGAGGCGAGCGCGGAGCAAACGAGAAAGGATTTGTTCATTGATGCGGACTCTAGCCCGCAGCAAAGCCGGCTGCGCGTGGCAATTCTGCGAGTGTCGATAATGTCTCGCTCACTCCGTCACGCCTGGCCGCGTGCGCCGGAACGCCACGATCACCCGCGCGCGGCTCCCTGCTTCGCTAGTTGCGCGGTAGATCGCACTGCCCGTCGAAGCACCGATCGAATCCGTGCGACGGGTAGTAATAGAGCGCGACGAAGCACATCTCGTTGTTCGCGCTCTCGCCGAAGGTGACGGAGCTCGTCGTCGTGTTGTGCCACGAGCACTGGTACGAAAATCCAGTCCCGCTCGCGACGTCGAGCGCCGGCGAGAACGTGTTGAGCCGCGGGTTGGACCAGTCTGTCTCGTCGAGCACCACCTTCGACGTGTCGCCCGCTGCCGCGCTCGACCAAACCTTCACCTCGGTGCCGAGATGATGTTGGTGCGACGACACGCCGAAGACCTTGGTCCCCGTGATGCCGCGCTGGAAGTTCACCGGCGTCGACACCGTCGCGTTCGGCGGAATGTTGATGTTGATCGTGCCCCAGAAGCCAAAATCGGCGGCTTGGTACGAACCGGCTTGTGACGCGGGGAGCCCTTCGACGGTCATCGTGCCGGTGCCCATGATCGTCGCGTTCGACGGGTTGATGTAGTGCGCTTCGATGCGCAGCATCTGGTTCGCGGCGAGCGGCATCCCGACGCCGGTCGGGAACGTGTAGTCGCTCTGCGCTTTGCCTGCGAGCAGGATGGGCGTCGAGTTTTGCTGCGACAGCCCTAGGAACGGCATGCACGCGAACGGCGTGAGGGTCTCGGTCGTCTCGGTCGCCTTGTAGACGATGAGGTGGTGCGAGCCCATCGCGAGCGTCGCCGAGAATCGCGTCGCGACGAGGTCCGTCACGTTGCCGAGGCGCTTGATGATGCAGACCGTCTTCTCTTCGCCCGGCGCGACGCTGATCGGTCCGATGCCGACCGATGCGACGACGGGCATCGGCGGATTGAACGCGTCGCCGTTCATGCTGGCGTCGCGGCTGACCACACCGCCGTCGCTCGCGTCGTTGCCGCCACCTCCGCCGCCGTCGTCGCCCCCGCCGCCTCCGCCGTCCGTCGGCGTGTTGCCGTTCGACGCGCTGGAGCCGCTGCACGCGGCGATCGAAGCGAAAGCGGACACGACACAAGCAGCAAGGAGGGCGCGCATGGACGAAAGCCTTGCGCGCAATCGTCGCCTCGGCAAGCGCATTTCGGTCTTGGCGCCGTCGCTCAGTCGTCCTCGAAGATCGCGACGACCCACTCGTCGAACGATTTTATCACTTCGAGGGTGTCGTTCTCGTAGCAGAGCATCGTCGCTTCATCGCCTTCGTCGTCGCCGAACCACAGGATGCGATCGGGCTGCTCGTCGGGCGCGATGCGGACGCCGATGCCTGGGTACTCTTCGACGAGCTCGCTCACGCGCTCCTTCAAGTACTCGGTGGTTTCATCGTCGACTTCGTCGCTGACGTCGTCGATGCAGACTGCACGGAGCACGGCCTTCATGGGCTTCGCGCGGACGATGCCGGCCTTGTCCGCGATCGGCTGATCGCTGCGGCGCGAAGACAGGTGCGACGGATAGCGACCGTCGAACGCCGCCCACGCGCGCAGCGCCGCGGGGGCGAGGCGTTCGTCCGGCAACGTCAGCGTCGCGGCCCGCGGGTGCGGGGCGCGCTTGGCAAAGAGCGGGCTCGTCGAGAGCTTCGCGATGAGCGCGTCGAGAGTGTAGTTCGTCGTCTTCTTCGGCATGGGGCGCCGACCTTAGCAAGCGCGACGACCGCGCGTCTCGACGAGAACGGATACGGATCGCACAGTCGCGCTTCGGGTCGCCGAAGCGTTTCGCCCAGACGCGCCCCATGGAAACGAAAAACGCGGAGTCGGCTCTCCAAGCCAACTCCGCGTGCTCGACTTCTCAGGATTCGAAATGCGTGGTCAGCTTCCGTCCGCGGAGGTCACGGCCGGATCACGGCATTGGAGTCCAAAGTGACGGCCGCGATCCGCGCGAGCGCTCGGCCCTCCAGCGTCGCGCCGGTCTTCAATGTGATCGCCTGATCGGCCATGACGGTGCCCTTGAAGCTCGAGTACGTTCCGAGCGTCGCCGAGCTGCCGACCTGCCAGTAGACATTGGAAGCCTTGGCGCCGCCCGTCAGAATGACTTGACGTCCAACGGTCGTGACGAGCGTGCTCGCCATTTGGAAGATGAAGATCGCGTTGGCGTTGCCGCGGGCGTCGAGGGTGAGATCACCGGAGGAGACCTCGAGTGAGCTGGTCGACTTGTAGAGCCCCGGCGCGAGCGTGAGCCCGCCGAGGTTCCCCGCGACGCTCACCGGACAGAGCGTGCGGCCGGCCGCATCGTTGTACGCGACGGTCAAGTCCGCTTCGGCACTGGCGGAGGTCGGATCGGCGCTGTGCTGCGTGCCGACCAAGATTCCGGGCAAGAACCCGGTCACCGCCGTGCCTGGGCTGACGCCCAGATCGCCGATCACGTGGGTCGGACCCGTGTTGGTCACGGTGGAGCCCGCCAGGATCGAGAAGAGGGCGGCGCTACGCAAATTAACCGGCAGCTGCGCGCAGGGGTTCTGCGTCAGATCTTGCCGCGTGCTCATTCCCTGGGGCTCTTCGGATTCCGAAGACGGACCGCCGCAAGCCGCGACGGAGGCCAGAATCGAGCAGATGAGACCAATGTTCATGGTGTTCATGATCCGCGCTCGTGCAGTCATGGTGCCATCACGACTATCGGCACCAATCGTAAGGTTCAGGTCGCTCCCGAGAGGCATGCGTGCGGAAGTGAGGCGTTATGGGGCTCGGACGGCTGAGCTGATCGGTCAAAAAGCGTCCCCGGCCGAGCGTCTTGCTATCGCGTGCCAATGTCCGGATAATTCACGGTTCCGCGCGCTTCGAGCGCGCCGCAACCGGGAGGGACGTCATGAGGATGGTGCTTGCGAGGATTTGCTTTGCGGGGTTCGCGGTCATCACGACGAGCGCGGCGGTCGCGTGCTCGTCGAGCAGCGGCGGTGGCAATCCCACCACGAGCAGCGACGCGGGCGACGCTGGCCTGCATCCGCCGGACACCGATGCGGGCGTCGGCAGCAACTGCTTGAAGGAGTGCCAGGCGATCCCCGACGAAGCGGCGCGCAAGTGGTGCGGCACCGACAAGACGACGTACGGCGGCTGCGACTGGATTTGCGCGGAGACCCCGACCGGCGTCGGCGTCTATCCCGGCGCTTGCGAGGCCGACGGCTCGCCGCCCGCGGATCGCCCGCCGTACGCGGCCGACGGAGACCGCGTTTGCGACTGGAACAAGGTCGCGGGCGGGTGGATCGCGATCGAGTGCGCCGAAGACTTCACCGACATTCCGTCCGAAGGCGACGCGCCCATCGGCGGTGGCGGCGCCGCGCGCGACGGAACGCCGCCCGCGATGATGCCGGGCGACGTCGATCACCGCGCGCGCTACGGCCCGATCAAGAGCCAAGGCTCGGCCGGAACGTGCACCGCGTTCGCGACGACCGCGGCGATGGAAGGCGCCGTCGCCCAAGCGACGGGACAGAAGATCGTCTTGAGCGAGATGCACCTGTGGTCGCGCTACCACCTCGCCTCGACGCCGGCGGCGGCGAAGGCGGCGCGCGCGGGCGGGATCGTGTCGACCGACATGGCGACGATGCAGGGATTCAACTACGACGCGACGCTCGCCAAGCAATGGGAGGCAGGCGAGGCCTCTCCGGATACGAGCGTCGTCAGCGCGCTCAACGCGATGGGCATCTTCGAAGTGACGTCCGTCGACAAGATCGATCCGCCGGCCGGCGAGACCGTGCCGACGATCGATCAGGTCCAGCAGGCGATCTTCAACGGCTCGGACGTCTTCATCGGGATGTTCACGAGCTGCAAGTGGAACAACCCGCCCGGCGGCGTCATCGACGACTACGACATGTCCGGTCGCGGTGGGCACGCGGTCGTGCTCGTCGGGTTTCGCACGATCAACGGCCAGCTCTACTTCATCATTCGAAACTCGTGGGGCGCGGGCTGGGCAGACGGCGGGTACGCGTACATCTCGGCGCCGACGCTGCACGCGAACATCAAGTACGGGTGGACGATGGCCGTGCGTCCGCCGAGCGGTCCGACGACGGCGCCGAACTGCGCGATGGGACAGGCCGGCGCGCTCGACGGCACGTGCCGCACGGTCTGCGGCGATGGCTCGCTCGCCGACCCGATGGGCAACTGTCCGACGGCGGGCGGATCGTGCACGATGGGACAGGTTCCCGACGCGACGAACACGTGCGTCACGGCGTGCAAGGCCGGCAGCGACATGGGCGCGGGCTGGAAGGTCGACTGCACGGACAAAGGATGCAAGTGGACGATCGACGACGGCGCGAGCGGTTGCACCAACGGGCCGTGCGAGAAGTTCTGCCCCGCGCCGATCTGCGACGTGACGACGACCGTCAACGAGCTGATGCAGACCATCTGGACCTGCACGACCAGGAACAAGTGAGCTCCGGCCACGCGATGCCGGGGCACCGCTTTCTGCGGCCCTCTGCTAGCTTGGAAGCGTGGCCCCGAGATCCCTTGCCCTGACTGTGTGCGCAGCCTCGTTCGTCGCGGCGTGCGCGGCGAGCGCGCCGAGCACGCCGAGCACACCAACGACCGCGCCCGTGACGAACGAGCCTTCTCCGGGCGGCGCGATCGCGACGAGCGCGGCGTCCGGCGCCGCGAGCGCGAAGTCGGGTGCGTCGGGCACGCCCACGGCCCCCTCGCCGGAGCTTCGCTGCACGAGCACCGGCGGCAAAGTGGACACCGCACCGTGCTGCACGTCGTCGGGCGACTTCTCGAGCTCGTGCCTCATGGGCGCCTGCGGCTGCGCCCCCGCGAGCTCGAAGCCGGCGCGCATCTGTGTCTGTCCGCAATCGAAATGCTTCGACCCCGCCGTGGGGTGCAGGGCGGATACGTCCGATTGAACGGGGCGGCTGACGCTGCTACGGCAGCCTGATCGAGTAGTAGCGCTTCGGAGGCTTGTTCGGATCGAGGACCTTGGTCTCTCGCAACACGCCACCGTTGTTTTCGATGACGCGGATGGAGGCTGCGTTCGTGTCGTCACACGTGACGAGCACGTCCGTCAGTCCGAGCGCGCGAGCGACGGGCAACGCCTGACGCAGCATCTCCGTTGCGACTCCGCGGCCCCGGAAGGACGGCACGGTGTCGTAGCCGATGTGGCCGCCAAAGGTGCGAAGCGCGTCGTTCAGCTCGTGCCGAATGGAGATGCGCCCCACGAACTGTTCTTCCGCGACGCCCGCCACTGCCCATAGGTGGGTCGCGGGAACGAACGTTTCGGTTCTCCGATTCGCGTCTGCGAGCTTCGTTGCCACGAACGCGGCGAAGTCCTGTTCGACCGCGTCGAGATCGCCTCCGACCCACCAAGGAAGGCCTTCGTGTCGGAATTCACGAAGCCCACGCAAGAAGCTCTCTCGATATCTCTCCGTGGGCGAAACCAGCTGGATCTTCATTTGAGGATTCACGCGTACCGATTGTGCCCCCATGGTAGCTCGAATCCCGACTGCAACGGGCTGG
>JAYVXB010000764.1:0-10411 GCA_043785585.1 Deltaproteobacteria bacterium
GAGTAGTCCGGCGCTTCGAACGCGGACGCTGCGAGCACCGGCGCGGTGAGCGACGGCGTGAACGCGCCGCCACCGGCGAGGTTCATGATGTCGTCGACCTTGTTGCTCCGCTGTGGCACGGCCGCCATTCCGGCGCTGAGCGCGCGGATGTCGATCAAGCCCGACGCCTCGCCCATCGCGGGCGGCGGGTCGGACCGCGCGCCCTTCCCAGGCGCCGTGTTCGTCAGCGCCGACAGCGAGAAGAGGACGCTGTTCTCGTTGCGCTCGCCGGTCATCTTGTCGCCGCCCGGACCATGCGCCTGCGGCTTGCCCGCGCCGACGCTCGTCATCACGTCGTCTTCGCCGCCCGCGTGCGCCGCTCCTCCGAAGAGATCCGTCCCCGGAGCGCCGCGTCCGCCCGCGCGTCGCGCCGCCGCTGCAGCTGCAGCTGTCGGTGCTGCGACGTCCGCTGCCGCCGCGCCGCCGAACATCCCTGCGCCGTACCCGTTGGGCGAAGCTTCGGGCATCGCGGCGACCGGCGCTGCCTCGCTACCGCCGAACAGCGATCCGAGATTCGACTCTTGAATCCGCGTCGGCTGCTCGTCCTGCGCATCGTGATGCGACGGCGCGTCCGGCGCGATCGACGGATGATGCCCCGCCGCGCACATCGCGTAGAGCACCTCGATCTCGCGGAGCGGGAGCCAGTCGCTCATCCCGTCCTTCCAACAGAACGTCTCGTCCGTGACGACGCCCGCCTTGTAGCCGTCGATGAGCTCGACGCTCGTCATCGTGCGTTGATCGCCATCGGCGACGTTGACGGTCCACTGCTCCGCCGAGCCTTGCGCGGTGTAGTCGTAGACAGCAGGGCCCGCGGCGGCCGAAGGCGCCTCGTTTCCATTGATGACGATCGTCGCGCTGCACTTCTTGCAGCGAATCTTAACGATCTTCCCAAGGACCTTCTCGTCCGCGATCGTGTACTTGGCCTGACACGATTGACACGAGATCTTCATCGCGGTGCTGCCCTCCAGGTGCCGGTCACACTGCGAGCGAAGTATAGCGATTCGAGGGACGCGCGAGCAACCTCGCTGGTTTTTGTCGAGCTCCGCACGGCCAAGGGTTCCTCGTTCGCCTAGTTCAACAGCACGAGCGCGGTGCCGTCTTTGCCGCAAAAGCCTGCGCTTCCCTCGAAGCGATCGCCGCAGGTCGGGCAGATTTTGCCGCGCGTGGTGGGGGGGCCTTCCGGGCGGCTCGCGTGCATCGCGTACGGGACGAGCTCTTCGCCGTCGTGCGGGCACACCTTTACGCCCGGGTTGAAGCCGCGGTTGCACGAAGGGCAGATGCCGCCGGACGGTCCCGTGAGGATGTCCTCGTGCCCGGAGAGCGGGATGAGTCGGTTCGAGTCGGTCGGGCAGAATGTGCTCCCCGCTGCGTACTCGCGGCGGCACGACGGACAGACCATCGCACCGAACTTCGCGGCCTCGGTCGCGCTCGCCGCGGCCGCCGCGTCTTGCGCGCGCTTCACGCTGTCGAGGTGCGCGCGCATCTGCGCGGCGTGCTGCGCCTCGCGCTCGCGCTTGCGCGCTTCGAAGTCGCGGAGCTTCTCGGCGTGCCGCGCTTCGGCCTCGCGCTCGATCGCCGCCGCGCGCTTCGATCGCCTCACGCCGACGAGCGCGATGACGCCGACTCCGATCGCGAGCACCGACACGACCCCGATGAACACGAAGCGCCGCTTCTTCGCGCCGTCCTCGGCGTGTGCGCTCGTCCCACCGATCGATCCGGTCGCGATGACGGCGACCGACGGATCGGCCTGTTCGCCCTGCGCGTTGAGCCCGGACTGCTTCAAGAGCTCGTCGTATTTCGCCGACGAGGTGACGACGACCGTGACGTGCGTGCTCTTCCCCGCGGCCGTCACCTCGATGTCGATGTCGCCTTCGGCCGCGCCGTCGGGCACGGTGACTTTGCCGCCATCGAGCTGCGGGCGTGCGGTGGTCGACGGGCTCGGCGACTTGACGGTCCACGTCGTCGAGGTCGGCGTCGGACATCCCTTCGCGTCGTAGACCGTCGCCTTGAAGGAGAACGACTCGCCGGCCCGCATCAGCTTTCGCGACGGACGAACCTCGAGGCGCGCGGGATCGCCGGGCGCGCTGCAATCGATCGACGGAGGCGGGCTGGGCGAGTTGGTCGGCGTCGGCGCAGCGGTGGCGGTCGGCGTCGACGCGGTGGGCGCGGACGACGCGGTCGACGACGGCGCGGTGCCGGCGCGCGCGATCAGGTTCAGTGTGCTCGAGCGCTTCACGTCGGCGATGCACTTGCCCTCGCTCATGTTGAGCTCGTAGCGGCCGGTCTCGATGATGACGATCTGCGTGTCGCTCATCGCGTTGATGTTCGTCGTGATCGTCGCGCGCCGCGGATCGCTCGGCGGCGTCGCGCACCGCGTGCTCCACGCGCGCCCCGACGCGCTCGCCGAGTGCGCGACGCGCTGCAGAGCCGGCGTCGGATCCCAACACTGGTTCGTCCGAAACACGCGCCCGCCCATGATTACGAGCTCGTCGCCCTCTTGAACGACGCTGACCGTGCCGCCGCCGCCCGCGTTCCCGTTCACCGGCGCGGGGCCGCAGCCCGCGACCCACTGCTGCACCGTGAACGATTCGCTCATCGGGCTCATGCTCCACTTGCCGTCGAACGGGCCGTCGGCGAGGGCTCTCTTCTCCCACGAGAGGAACGCTAGGACGGCAGCGAGAACGGTGAAAACGTGGAGCGAGCGGACGTACACGGGACCTTGAGCGGGCAGGGTAGCCGCTTTCTTGGCGAAAGAGCTGTGGGTCTGCGCATCATGTTAAGCTGTCTCGTCGCAGATCGGCTGACTTGGTTCTCTTGTTTTCCCTTCGCTCTCGAGGAGAGGCGCAGATGATGACTCGTCGTACGCGCGGCGGTTCCGCTCGCCGGTTTCCCACGCCGCTGGCGCTCTGCTTGGGGACGATCATCGTTGGCGCGGCTGGATCCGCCCTGGCGCAGTCGACACCGAACGCCATCGATCCGAACAACGGCGCTGGCCTCGACACGCACCTCTTCCGTCCCGCCATGGACTCGAAGGGCTTCTACACGGTCAACGGCAGCGAGGTCCTCGGTCACCAGGACATCAGCTTTGGCCTCGTCATCGACTACGGACGCAACCTCCTGCGCGTCGTCGACCAGCAGCAAAAGAGCCCGCAGCTCATCAACCACTCGTTTCAGGGGACGGCGCAGTTCAACTACGGGCTCTTCAATCGCCTGGTGCTCGGCCTCGACTTGCCGGTGAACCTGATGGCGGGCGACGAGCAAGTGAACAAGCTCACGCTGCCGACCGCGCTCTTTCCGGGGCAGTGGGGCGCGACGCCGCTCGACTCGCAGACGCTCGGGTTCGCGGCGTTTCACGCCAAGCTTCGGATCACGCGCATCGACAGCGGCATCGGTCTCGCGGTCGCGGCGCAGGTCGGCGTTCCGTTGACCGACGCGCCGCTGAACGCAGGCGCGGATCCTTCGGTCTGGTACTGGCCGATGTTCATCGTCGAGAAGCGCGTCGGATCACGCGATCAGTTTCGCGTCGCGGTGAACGTCGGCTACCGCGGCCACGCGGCCAGCTCGACTGTGCTCACGCTCAACGGCGGCAACAACAACCCCGTGACCTGGAAAGACGGCAGCCGCGTCACGTACGGCGGCGCCGTCAGCTTCCGCGTCCTCGAGCCGCTCGATCTCGTCGCCGAGACGTACGGCACGTACCTCACGAGCGACGCCGATAGCTCGCTCCGGATGTCGAACGAGGTCGTCGGCGGGATCAAGCTCTTCGTCGAGCGAAACTCGTACCTGATGCTCGGCGCCGGACCTCGCTACACGAACGGCTTCGAGGCCGCCGACATCCGCGGCTTCGTCGGATTCATCTTCGAGCCGAGCATCGGCGATCGCGACGGCGACGGGATCAAAGACGATCTCGACAAGTGCCCCGACGAGCCCGAGGACAAAGACGGCTTCAAGGACGAAGACGGCTGCCCCGATCCGGACAACGACAACGACGGCATCCTCGACGTCAACGATCGGTGCATCAACGAGCCCGAGGACATGGACGGCGATCAGGACTGGGACGGCTGCCCCGAGAGCCGCGACGGCGATCGCGACGGCGACGGCATTCTCGACTCGAAGGACAAGTGCCCCGACGAGCCCGAAGATCGCGACGGCTTCGAGGACAGCGACGGCTGCCCCGATCCCGACAACGACAAGGACGGGATCCCCGACAAGGCCGACAAGTGCCCGAACGATCCGGAAGACAAAGACGGCTTCGAAGATCTCGACGGCTGCCCTGATCCCGACAACGACAAGGACGGCATCCCCGACGTTCGCGACAAGTGCCCGAACGAGCCGGAGAACTTCAACGGCTTCGAGGACGAGGACGGCTGCCCCGACAAGGGGAGCGTCATCATTCAGGACAACAGCCTCATCATCCTCGAGAAGATCAAGTTCGCCACGGCGAGCGCGGCGATTCTTCCGCAGTCGAACAAGATCTTGGACGAGGTCGCGACGACCTTGAATCACCATCCCGAGTTCATGCTCATCGAGCTCGCCGGTCACGCCGACGAACGAAGCGACGACTCGTACAACTTGCGCCTCACGCAGGATCGCGTGAACTCGGTCATGCGTGCGCTCATCGCACGCGGCGTCGACAAGTCACGCCTGCGAGCGAAGGGGTATGGCGAGTACTGCCACCTCGATCCGGGACACAACGAAGCGGCGTGGGAGCAGAATCGCCGCGTCGAGTTCAAGATCGTCAAGACGAAGGACGGACCGACGGGCGTCGAGCTCGGGTGCCCGAACGCGGCGGCGCACAACGTGAAGCCGGATCCCGTGCCCTGAGTTTGGAGATTTACAGAAGGTCAGAAGATCAGAAGTTGGGGGGGGCCGGAGAAAGGTCCTCCAACAAACTTCTGAACTTCTGATCTTCTGTAAATCTCCTCCGGGTTCTACGGCGGCGGCTTGTCGAGCATCTTGCGGCACATCTCGACGCAGTTGCGATCGCCGACCTCTTTGCAGAGCGATTTCAGCAGGCGAATCTCGTCGGTCGACGCGCGGCCGCTGTAGACCTTTCCTTCGAGCGATTTTTTCGCGAGCTCTCGCTGCGTGAGCGCGAGCTGGCCTTCGCGATCGATGTCGCTTCCACTCGCAAGCGGCCGTGCCGTCGACGCCGTCGGCACCGGCGCGCTCGCATCGTACTGCGGTCGCGCACCCGCGTCGTACTTGAGCGCGCCCGCGTCGAACTTGACGCCTGCGTCCCGCGTCGTCGCGATCGGAAGCTCGTTCGGATCGATCGACGCACCGTCGTTGAGCTTCTGCAACAGATCGGCGGCTTTGCTTCGCAGCGCCTTGTCGACGGTCAGCGCGTTCGACACGCGCTCGAGCATCGCCTTCTTCTTCGCGACGTCCGCCTCGCCTTGTGCGCGATCGATGAGGCCCGTCGCCCACTTCGCCTCGATCCCCTTGTACTCGGCGTCGCTGCGCAGCGCGGATGCTTCCGGGATCTTCGCGAGCTTGTCGTGCGCCGCGTCGCAGTCACCCGCGCCGCATAGCTTCTTCGCCTCGGCGAGGAGCATGGCTTCCGGGGACTCCGTCGATGCGGCTGCTGTGGCCGTCGTCATGTCGGGCTTCGGTCGTGTCGCGAACCACGCCACGCCCGCGCCGATGACGACCACCGCGCCGAACACGACGAACGGCATCGCGCTGCTGCGACGCTTGCCGCCGACGATCTGATCCGCCGCGCGCTCGCCGATCGCCGCGAGCTGCTGGCTGTCGGTCGCGCCCGGACGGAAGATCTGCCCCGCGCCGACGAACTTGAACTTCACGTCGCCGAGCTCGATGACGTCGCCCGCCTCGATGATCCCGCGCCGCAGCTCGGCGGCGTTCACGCGCACGCCGTTCGACGAGCCCTTGTCGACGATCTCGTAGCGTCCGTCGCCGAGCGCGTGCACTTCGCAGTGCAGCCGCGAGACGGAGTTGTGGTTGACCGAGATCCCCGCGTCTTCCGCGCGGCCGATCGTCAGTCGCTCGGTGTCGAGCGGGTACTCGGTCCCCGGAGCGGGACCCGCGAGCATGACGAGGCGATTCGGCCGCTCCATCAGGAGCGAAGCGCGCTGCGCGCCGCCCGACGGAATCGTCTGCTTCACGTCGAGCGTCGGAGCGCCCGCGACCGCCGGAACACTGGCGTCGGCGAGCGCGTCGTTTTGCAGCACGATGCGGTAGTCGCCGATCTGAATCAGGTCACCGTGCGCGAGCTCTTGTGCGTGCGCGACGCGAAGCCCGTTCACGTACACGCCGTTGTAGCTCGTCAGATCTTCGAGGACGTACGCGCCCTTCTCGACGACGACCGGCGCTGCGGCCACCGGTTCGACGTGCGCGCCGTTTGCCTTCTTCGAGAGCTTGGCGTGATCGCGGGAGACGTTGCGCTCGGTCAGGCGGATGGTGTTCCCGTCCTTACGGCCGATCGTGTAGTCGTCGCGCGTGAGCGGCACGACTGTGCGCTTCCCTTCGTCGTCCTCGATGACCAGCTTCCACATGGGGATTCGCGTGCTCGGCTTCCGGAGACCAGTGGCCGAGGGCGTTTCGGAAGTGTAGCTATCTCGTCGCCTTCAACGCAACGCTTTGGTCGCCGACCCCTCCCGCACTCCAGATCCCATGCACGCGCCCGCACCGCTCGCCGTCGCCCCGAACTGGCTCTACCTCCATGGATTCGGCTCCGGTCCGGAGTCGGCCAAGGGGCGCGCGCTCGCCGCGCACTTTGCGACGCGAGGGCAGACGATCGAGCGCCTCGATCTCCGAATTCCGTCTCTGGAGCATCTGAGGCTCGGTCGGATGATCGAGCACGTGCGCACGCGGATCGGCACGGCCAGCGATCGCGCGGTCGTCTTCGGCTCGAGTCTCGGCGGACTGACGGCGGCGCGGGTCGCCGAGGAAGACGCGCGTGTGAGCGCCCTCGTCCTCCTCGCGCCGGCGTTTCGGATCGCCGAGCGTTGGCGCGGACGAATCGGCGACGAAGCGTGGGCGCGGTGGGAAAAGACCGGATGGTTGGAGATCGACGACCACGTGACGCAGACGAAAGCGCGCGTCGATTTCGGATTCGTCGAGGAAGCGGCGCGCATCGATTCGAAGAACGGTGGCTGGCCCGACGTGCGCGTCCCGACGCTGATCGTTCACGGCGTCCACGACGACGTCGTCGACATCGGGCTCTCGCGCGAATGGGCACGCGCGCGTCGTCACGTGCGCCTCGTCGAGGTCGACGACGGCCACGAGCTCGTACGGTCGATCGAGCTCATCGAGCGCGAATCGGAGCGGCATCTGGCCGGTTACCTCGGCGGCCCTTGACGTGTGACACGCTCGGGATTATGTATCACGGCGTGACACAAACAATGGACGACGCGGGGCGAAAGAAGGAGTCGACGGACGACGCGGATCTTCCGCGGAGCACGCCGGAGGACGACGGCGGCGACGACTCGGCGTCGGCGAAGAAAGAGCGCGTGCTCCACACGCGAGTTCCCGCGGTGCTCGAGCGCGAGCTGAAGCGCCTCGCCGACAACCTGCGCGTGCCCGTATCGAACCTCGTGCGCGCCGTCCTCGAGGACGCGGTCAACGTCGCCGACGTCGCGACGGAGAACGTCGAGAACCGTTTGAAGAGCTTCGCGGAGAACCTCGCGCAAGAGCGCGGCAAGTTGAAGCGCCGCGTGCAGGCCGATCCGCTCGCGGACGTCTTCGCGTTCCAGCCGGTGAAGCTGGCGCAGCCGACGGCGTGCGCGAAGTGCGAAAAAGAATTGAAGCGCGGAGAGACGGCGAACCTCGGCCTCACCGAGAAGCCGCGCGCGCCGACCGATCGCGTCTTTGTCTGCGACGCATGCCTCCCTGTCGAGTGAGCGAGTGAGCAAGAACAGAGGAAAGGACGACGACACCATGAAGACCAACGAAACCACCCCCGTCGAAGCCACCGCCGAAGTCGTGAAGGACGCCGATGACGTCGCAGAGGCGACGGGATCGCTCGTCGACGCGCTGTTCGATGTCGGGACGGCGTGGGCCGAGTACGGCCTCGGTTACGGCAAGCAGGCGCTCGAGAGCACGGCAAAGGTGCTCGAGACGACGGCCAAGACGCTCGAAGTCCTGCAGGAGCGCTTCAAGAAGGACGCGAGCACGCGCGTCGGAAACAAAGCCGCCTGATCACTCCACGCGCTGCGGCTCTCCCGGCGGCAGCATCGCGACGAAGGCGTCGCGCGCGGCGAGCACGCGCGCCTCGTCGCGACCGTCGAACGTGAGCTTCGTCTTGTACGCCGGGTCGACCCACTTCGGGTACGAGCCGACGTCGACGTCGGGGTGGCTCGCGACGACGCGATCGAGCAGCGGCTTGAGATCGCCCTCGTCCATCTTCGTGTAGACCGCGCGTGAAACGAAGGCGCGGGCGGTCGCGTCCATCGCACCGAGCTTTGCCCGCACGACGGGGATCTTCATCTGGAAGACCTCGGGGATCCCCGGCATGACCCAGGTGTTGCCGATGCGCACCGTCGGCCAACGCACTTCGTCGGTGGTCTCGAGCGTCGCGCCCTCGGGGATGAGCGCCATGCGCAGGTGCCCGGCGGTGCATTTCTCTTTGTAGTAGGCGCGCAGCATCGATTCCATCCGCGGATCGCTGACGACCCGGACATCGAACGCCTTGGCGACCGCTTCGATCGTGACGTCGTCGTGCGTCGGGCCGACGCCGCCGGACGTGAAGAGCCAGTCGTGCGCCGCCGAGAGCGCCTTCACCTCGCGCGCGATCTCGTCGACGTCGTCCATGATCATGACGACGCGACGAAAGAGGATTCCGAGCTCGCGGAGCGTCTTCGCGAGGACGGCAACGATGGCCTCCTCGACCTTTCCGGAGAGGAGCTCGTTGCCGATGATGAGCGCCGCGGCGGTCTTCATAGTGCTTCGAACGTCAGGATCCACGCCGCGAGCATACCGGACTTTGCAGCTTTGCCGACGCCTCGGGTACTCTGTGCAAAGCGAGGAAAGATGCGCAAAGTCTTGGTCGTCGAAGATTCGAGCTCGGCACGTGCGTTCGTGCGGGCGGTGCTCGAGGACGACGCGTTCGCAGGGCCCATCGGCGGCTGCGAGGTGGTGGAGGCGAGCTGCGGATTCGACGCGATGCGCCTTCTCCCGCGTGGTCCGTACGCTCTCATCATCACGGACATCAACATGGCCGACATCAACGGCCTCGAGCTGATCCACTTCATTCGCAAGTCGGAGCATCACCGCACGACGCCGCTCATCATCATCTCGACGCTCGCGGGTGCGCGCGACGTCGAGCGTGGGCTCGCGCTCGGCGCGAACGCGTACATTCCCAAACCGTTCACGCCCGAGCAGCTCCGCGCGGAGTGCACGCGCGTGATGAACGCGGTCAACGCGCCCGCCGCGTCGGGCGAGGGCGCGAAGTAATGGCCGAGGTCGGCGGCGGCGGTCGCGGCGACGGTGCCGCAGACAAAGCGCGGGAGGAGTTTTTCTCCGAGGCGCAAGAGCTCGTCGACGGCCTCGGGCGCGATCTCCTCGCGCTCGACGAAGGACTGAAGCGCGGATCGACGGACCCCGAGCTGATTAACGACGTGTTCCGCGCGGTGCACACCCTGAAGGGGCTATCGGGGCTCTTCGGTGCGGCGCGCATGACGGGCCTGTCGCACGAGCTCGAAGACGTGCTCGACGATCTGCGGCTCGGGCGGATCGAGCTCGGGGCGAACGTCTTGGATCTGCTCTTCCAGGCCGTGGAGCTCTACGCGCGGATCCTCGCGGCGGAGAAAGGCGCGCAGCCGGAGCCCGCGGCGGAGGTCGAGGCGCTCCTCGTCGCGCTCGGGCAGGTGTCGCAGCACCGAGCGGGCGGCGGCGCGGGGCTCGTCGCGCAGTACGATCTCGATCCGGGGCTGCTCGGCGTGCTCACCGAGTACGAAGAGCATCGCCTTCGCACGAACATCACGGCGGGGCTCGCGCTCTACCGGATCCGCGTCCGCTTCGCGCTCGCGACGATCGATTCGGCGCTCGACGATCTCAAAGCGAAGACGCGACCGCACGGCGAGATCATCACGTACCTGCCTACGGGGTCCGGCGCCGACATCGAGACCATCGAGCTCGAAATCCTGATGGCGAGCCACGCCGCGATCGATCTGCTTCGCGCGGCCGTGAGCGGGCAGAACATCACGATCGAAGAGGTGCGGCGTCGCTCGTCGCGCTCGATCATGGCGCCGCCGCTCCGCGCGTCGGTCGCCGCGGCGGGGCTCGGCGCTGCGTCGTCCCCGCCGGACCCCGCCGGGCCGCTCACGTCGCCACCGATGGCGCCGGTGTCAGCGATGCCGCAGTCCGAGCCTGGGACAGCGACGGGATTGCGGACGCCTTTGCCGCCCGC
>JAYVXB010000765.1:0-10397 GCA_043785585.1 Deltaproteobacteria bacterium
GTCGACGAGTCGCGTGACGTCGTCGTCCACGTCAGTCGCCGTCTTCGTCGTCGTCGTCGATCGGCGCGGGCGGAACCGGGCCGCGCGCCTTCAGCGCCAAGTCGACGTCGGGCGCGACGAGGAACGGCGCGATGCCGCGCTCGCCGCGCTCCGTAGCGCGCTTGTCGCTCGCGATCGCGAGGTCCGCGAGGATGCCGCGCTCGCGATTGCGCTTTCCGGGCCCGCTGGAGTCGATCCAGAAGTAGCTGCGCGGTCGCACGTCGACGTGGATGAATTGGCTCGTCGGGTAGATGCCGACCCCGACGAAGCCGATCTCACGCGCGAACCTCGCGACGTCGGCGTCGGGTGTGCCGGGCACGATGAAGTCGATCGCGCGCCCCTTGCCGTGGTTCGAGTGGCTGTTCGCCTTCGGCACGCGATATCCCGACACGATCCGAATTTCGGCCGCCTGAAAGTGCGCTTGGATTCGGTAGATGATGTTGAGCGTGCGCGGCTCGATCGGGTGCTCGTCGCCGCTCATCGCGCGAAGCGCATACGCGGCGCGATCGAGATCGCGCGCGCTGAAGCCGCCCGCGTCGGTGGCCGCGACGAGCTCGACTTTGTCGTTGCGATTGATCGATCGCAGAACGAGCATCGGCCGCCCCGTCGAGTCGACCGGCGCGGATTTTCCGACGGGCGCGTGCCATCCGACCATCGCTTGCTGGTAAGCCTTCGGTGCGTTCGTCGCCTTCGGTGCGCTCGCGCGTGGCTGCGCCGGACGCGGATGGCGCGGTGGCTCCCCGTACGCGAGAGCGGCCGATGTGAGCGCGATGGACGCTACGGCGATGTGCACCAACCGAAACCGCATCGTCCGTCGACCTTGCTCGCGCGCGCAACCTCGCCCGCACTAGCGGCGCGAGAAGCTCACGACCTTCGCGAAATCGAAGCGCATCTCGCCCGAGTCGATCCCGCGTGCGCGAAAGCGCTCGCGGTGGACGCGGTGGATGCTGAGCGTGCCGTCGTCCGGGAGGAGCGCGGCGGCGATGGTGGCGCGCCCGGCGTCGCTGAACGCGCAGCGAATCGTGGGCATTTGCGCGACGGAGGTGGCGTTGACGTCGACGTAGACCATGTCGTCCGCGGCGCCGGGCTCCCATGAGAGATCGGCTGCGGCTGCGGGCGGGAGGGCGACGACGCGGCCGTCTTGGCCCGCGACGCGGAGATCGCCGAGATCGCCCGGGGCGCTTGCGGTGACCACGAACGCATCTGCGTCGATCGCGCCCGCGACACGCAAGACGTAGCGGCCGCGCGCCGGCAAGAACTCCGCGTCGGTCGCGCGCGCATAGACGACGCCCGACACCAGGTCGATGACATCGGGCACTTGCCGCGCGAAGAGCTGCGTCTGCACGCCGTTGGCTTCCATCGACACAGCACCGACGTCGAGGAGCTGAACCGACGGCGCCGGCTCGAGCGGCGAGGCGGCGGGGAGAGGCGCGACCGCGACGCTGCGGTCGAGCGTCGTGAGGCTGAGGCACGTGCCGAGCGCGGGGAAGTCGACTGCCGCGCCGACGACACGCAGCGCGTCGGCCTGGTCCTGGCGACCGCGCATGCGCATGAAGCGAGCGACCGCTTCGCCTCGCGCGCCGTCACCGACGGTGCGCTGCACGACGATGACAGCGGCGGTCGGGGAGCTTGCGTTTGCTTCGGCGTCGGCTTGCTCGGGTGTGGCCGAGACATTCGCGGAGCAGCCAAACGCGGGCAAGGCGAGGCCAAAGGCGGCGGCGGTGAGGAGCCCGATCGAACGCATGAACAGAAATACCGTAGTCAACCGCGGCGCCTCAGGCAACCCTTGATGCCCGAACAACGGGGTGGTCGCGTGTGATCCCAGGCGAGCTTTGCTAGACAAAGCGCGAAGACGACATGGGTTTATCGAAGGACATCGCGATGTCGCCCGTTTGGATGTCGGCAGCCGTCGGAAGGAAACGTTCCTGATTTTCGTCTACGTTCGCGCGGATGGATTTGCTCGTCGTCGCCGCGTTCCCGCCTGAGCTGGCCGCACTCCGCGCGCGCATCGGCGACGCGATGCGCGGATCGATTGCCGGTCGTACGGTGGCTGCGGAGGCCGTCGGGATTGGGCTCCCTGGCGCGGCGGTCGGGGCCTCGACGCGGCTCCAGGCGCTCGCGCCGCGCGCGGTCGTGATGGTCGGGACGTGCGGGGTGTACGCGCCGTCTCTCGCCGCGCTTCCGTTGCTCGGGGTCGCGGTCGGGCGTCGTGTGCGTCTCGTCGAGCCGGCGGTCATCGAGGGGCGCGCCGCGTTTCCGGATCCGATGTCGCTCGCGTGCGACGCGAGCGCGGGGATCGCCCGCGCGCTCGTTGCGGCCGGCGGTGTCGACGCCGACGTCGCGACGACACTCGCCGTGACGACGGACGACGCGCTCGCAGCGCGGGTCGCGCGCGCGACGAGCTGCGCGGTCGAGCACCTCGAGGCGTACGCGGTCGCGCGAGCGTGCGCGACGTTCGGTGTCCCGTTCGCGGCGGCGTTGGGCGTCGCGAACGTCGTCGGATCGAGGGCGCGCGACGAGTGGCGCACGCACCATCGCGCGGCCGGCGACGCCGCGGTCGCGCTCGTCGTGGCCTGGCTCGACGCGGGCGGCGCGGGGCTCGGCTTCTAGCCGTCAGTTCGCGACGGCGGTCGCGACGCGCGCGACCGCTCGCGTTTCGCTCGGCGCAAACCAGCGGTCCAGCATCCCGACGAGGTCGCCCACGTCGCCGCGCTCGACCACGTTGAGCCCCGCGAGCATCACGCGACGCCACTCGCTGGCGACGATGATCGTCCGCTCGGTGAGCGGGTGCCCGTCGCGCACGAGCTCACGCACGAGATCCGCGCCGCGTTCGTCGGTGAGATCATCGTCGATGATCAGGCCGTCGATGTCGGGTCGCTCGTCGATCCAACGTCGCGCGGACATCGCGTCCGGCGCTTCGAGAACGCCGAACGAGCCATTCAATTGGCGCCACATCCAATGTCGAGTCTCGACCTTCGAGTCGACGATGAGAATCAATGCTCGGTGCATGGCCGGCAACCCCCCGTGATAGGTCGCCGAGAGTGAGCCCCGCGCGCGGCATGTGCAAGGCGCGCAGCGAACATTTAAGAAACAAAAGCTCGTCCTACCGCGTCGTTTGTGCGGTTCGTCAGCCCTGTCGCGTCAATGCCACGAGAGCGTCGCGCCGCTCGCGCGGTCGCAGCGTCCCGACGTCAGAACGTCCACCAGATGGCGCTCGCCGGAACGAGCGCGACGCCGTCGACGGACGCCTGCGTCGAGTTGTACGAGCCGTCGAGGTGTTGGTACGCGACGTCGAGCTCGAGCGCGATGTGCACGTGGCGGAAGCCGATCGCGAACCCGACGAGGCCCCCCGCGTGGTAGCGCGTCGCCGAGAGCGAGATCGGCGGAGTGCCGAGGCTCGGCGATTTGGGCTCGCTGCGCAGCTCTTCGATCGAGACGTGCTCGCCACCGCCGCGGACGCCGATCCACAGTTGATAGATCCCCGCAGCGCTCTCCCAACCGGCGAGGATCGGCACGTCGAGGCCGTAGCCGCGGAGCTGCCCGAGATCGACATTGGGAAGCGGATCTCCGTATTGACGGCCGTAGAAAAGGAAGCTGCCCCCGACGCCGATCGAGAGCGAGAACGCGTCGCGATCGTACGAGCGTCGCATGTCGATCCGCGCGCCTCGTCCGCTGTACGAGATGCCGCCTTCGTACCTTTGGCCCGTGCCGACGCGCGCCGCGACGAACGGCGCGAGACCCGGCGCGACCGCGGCCGCGACGAGCGCGCCGCGCGCGTACGACTCGTCCGTCCCGGGGAGGCCCGGCACGTTGGGGTTCGTGACCGCCTCGGAGCGCGCGGCGTTGAGGCTGCTCGCCAGCGCGCCGGTCGCGATGTTCGCGCTGAACCCGGTCGCGGCCCGAACCTCGCCCGTCGGAAGCGTGCGTGCCGGGTGCAGAAGCGGCGAACCGCCGGCGCAGCCGAGCAACGTCGCGCCCATCGCGCAAGTCGCTGTCGCGAGCGCGAGCCGCATCGCCGGTTCGCCGTCCTACTTGCGGAACCGCGACGGGTACACGTTTTCGCCCGCGCGCTTCTGCAGCTCGCCGTCGTCCGGGTGGAGGCGAATCGCGCGGTCGATGAGGAGCGTCTCTTCTTCCGTGTGCTTCGGATCCGGAAGGCAGCATTCGACGGGGCACACGGCCTGGCAGGCCTCGTGATCGTAGAAGCCGACGCACTCGGTGCACAGCTCGGGATCGATGACGTAGATTTCGTCACCCTCGCTGATGGCTTCGTTGGGGCACTCGGGCTCGCAAGCTCCGCAGTTGATGCAATCGGACGTGATGTACGTGGACATGTGGTCTTCGGGACTCCGTCTCGAACTCGAGAAGCGCGGCGCGCAACGTAGGGAGCGGACCGCTAGATGTCAAACGGAAGGCCACGTTCCGACTCGTCACGACGGGTTCCGGCTGGTGTTCGCGCTGGCGATTTGGCAAGCGCCAGTGCTAGGGTCCGCCGTCTTCCGCACCGCCCACTTCCCCTGTGATCCTCTCCTTTCGCCTCCGACTTCTCGCGCTCATCGCGCTCCTTGCGGGCCTCGCCGGCCTCTCGGGCTGCACGCCGTCCATCGGCGACAAGTGCGTGCTCTCGACGGACTGCTCGATTCGCGGCGACCGGCTCTGCGACACGTCGCAGCCGGGCGGGTACTGCACGATCTTCAACTGCGCCGGGAACGCTTGCCCCGACCACGCGGCGTGCGTCCTCTTCCACGCGAACGTGCAGGGATGCGCCTACGACGATCGCTCGCCGTCGCGAACGGGGCGCACCTTCTGTCTCGCGACGTGCGGCAGCAACTCGGATTGCCGCGACGGCTACGTCTGCGCCGATCCGAAGCAAGCGCCGTGGAACGGCCTCATCCTCGACGACGGGCAGGACTTCAACGTCTGCATCGTGCCGCCCGACGATGGCGTGATCGGCAAGACCGCTTCGGTGTCGACGGTGGACGCGGCGGTGTGCTCCACGTCGCCGCCCGACGCATCGCTGCTCGACGGTGGAATGTCGATCATGCCCGAGGCTTCGTTCGACACCGGCATGGACGTGAAGACCGAGGCGAGCGTCGACGGAGCGGCAGATGGCGCGAGCGACGCCGCGTCCGACGTCGCCGACGCCGGCGCGCCCGACGCGCCCGACGGCGGCGGGTGACGAGGAGCCGATGAAGGTCGTCGTGCCGCCCGCGCGACGACTGACTCGGTTGGCGCGTGTCGCCTCGACGGTGGTGCGTGCGTTGGTCGGTCGGCTCCTCGAAGCGTCGGCGGTTCTGCTCGCGCTCGCGTCGCTCGTGTTCTTCGCGATGCGCCTTTTGCCTGGGGATCCCGCGGCCCTCGTTCTCGGAGATCAAGCGAGCGAGGCGGAGCTCGCGGTGCTTCGCGCGAAGCTCCATCTCGACGAATCGCTGTTGGTGCAATATGCACGCTTCTTGCGCGGGCTCGCGACGCTCGATCTCGGCGAGTCGCTGCGGCGTCCTGGAGTGCGAGCGATGGCGCGCGTGGGCGAGGCGCTGGGTCCGACGGCGGAGCTCGCGGGGCTGGCGGTGGCCATGGGCGCGGCGATTGGGGTCGGGCTCGCCGTGCTCGCGGCGGGTCCGTGGCTCGGTGCGCGTCGGACGTGGGTCGAGCGCGGGTTCGTCGCGGTGGCGTCGACGCCGTTGCTCGCGTTCGCGCCGCTCGTCACGTACCTCCTCGCGGCGCGCGCGCGGATCGTGCCGCTGCCGGGCGATCCCGAGTCGGGGCTGGCGGGGCTCGCGTTCGCGAGCGCGCTCTTGTCGATTCCCCTCGCGGCGCAGGTCGGGCGGATCACGCGCGCGGCGCTCGGCGAGGTCGCGCGCGCTCAGTTTCTCGCGGTCGCGGTGGCAAAAGGCGGGAGCGCGGCGCGCGTGTGGTGGCTCCACGCCGTGCCCGCGGCGCTCGGACCGATCGTGACGGTCGTCGCGACGCAGCTCGGTGCATTGCTCGGCGGCGCCGTCGTGCTCGAGCGGCTCTTCGAGCGCGCCGGTCTCGGGACGTTGATCTTGGAAGCGTACGCGTCGCGCGATCTGCCGGTGCTCGAGGGCGCGGTGGTCGCCGCGGGCGGGCTGTTCGTCGTGACGCAGGGCGCGGCCGCCGCGGTGCACGCGATGATCGATCCGCGCGTGCGAGGGACGTCGCGATGAGCACGTGGCTCCGGACGATCGCGAGGCTCGCGCCGCTCGCCGTCGTCGTGTCGGCGAGCGTCGCCGTGATCGCGTTCGTCGCGCGCGCGCCCGATCGACTCGAGCCCGAACGCGCGTGGTGCGAGCCGTCGTCCGCGCGTCCTTTCGGTTGCGGCGAGGCCGGCGTCGATTTGCTTTCGCTCGTCGCGCACGCCGAGCTTCGCGGCATCGCGCTCGCCGTCGCGGTCGCGCTCTTCGGCTTCGCGTTCGGGACGCCGCTCGGCGCCGCTGCGGCGATGACGGGCGGTCGATTCGAGCGCTTCGTCGATCGCGCGTGCGACTTGTTGCAAGCGTTTCCGAGCTTCCTCCTCGCGCTCGCGGTCCTGTCGGCGGTCCGATCGCCCAGCCGCGTCCACCTCGCGTTCGTCTTCGCGATCACCGCGTGGGCGCCCTTCGCGCGCCTCGCGCTCGTCCAGACGCGCGTCCTCCGCGGCGCTTCGTTCGTCGAGGCGGCGGTCGCGCTCGGCGCGCGCCCCGTCGGCGTCCTCTTCCGTCACCTCATCCCCAACTTGCTCGGTATCGTCGCCGTTCAGCTCGGCTCGAGCGGCGCCGCGATCGTCGTCAGCGAGGCGGCGTTGTCGTTCGTCGGGCTTGGTCCGCGCGACGGCGTCTCGCTCGGGAGCGTGATGGATCAAGGGGTCGCGGCGATGCTCCGCGCGCCGCACGTCCTCGTCGTCGGCGCGATCGCGGTCTTCGTCACGAGCGCGTCGATGCTCGTCGCGGGACGCGCGGCCGAGGGCCGCACGCGCGAGTGAGCGTGCAAGTTGGCGCGGTCGCGGCTAGATTCGCGCACCTCGATGCAATCGCCCACCGTCCCTCCGTTCTCGCGCGCGCACGTCCGTGCGCTCTACGATCGCCCGCTCCTTCCGCTGCTCGACGAGGCACGCGCCGTTCACCGCGCGCACCACGCCGACAACGAGGTGCAGCTCTGCACGCTCCTCAGCGTGAAGACGGGCGGCTGCCCCGAAGACTGCGCGTACTGCCCGCAGTCGTCGCACTACGAGACCGACGCCGGTCCCGAAAAGATGCTCGACGTGAACGCCGTCATCGCGAGTGCACGCCGCGCGAAAGAAGTCGGGTCGACGCGCTTCTGTATGGGCGCGGCGTGGCGCGAAGTAAAAGAGGGGCCCGCGTTCGATCGCGTGCTCGAGATGGTGCGCGGGGTGAAGGGGCTCGGGCTCGAAGCGTGCGTGACGCTCGGAATGGTCAGCGACGCACAGGCGGCGCGCCTCAAGGAAGCGGGGCTCGACGCGTACAACCACAACCTCGACACCAGCCGCGAGCACTACAAATCGATCATCAAGACGCGCACGTTCGACGATCGCCTTCGCACGCTCGACAGCGTTCGCCGCGCTGGGATCACCGTCTGCTCGGGCGGGATCATCGGGATGGGCGAGAGCATCGACGATCGCTGCGAGATGCTTCGCACGCTCGCGAACCTCACGCCGCAGCCGGAGAGCGTGCCGATCAACGCGCTCGTCGCGGTCGCGGGGACGCCGCTCGAGCACATGCCGCCCGTCGATCCGCTCGACTTGGTTCGCATGATCGCCGTCGCGCGCATCTTGATGCCGAAGTCGCGCGTCCGCCTTTCGGCCGGGCGCACGGGACTTTCGCGCGAGGCGCAGATGATGTGCATGTTCGCGGGCGCGAACTCGATCTTCTATGGCGAGAAGCTCCTGACGACGCCCAACCCGGGCACAGACGAGGACCTCGCGCTGATCCGCGACGCGGGGCTCGGCACGATGGCGCCGAGCGTCTAGATCACGTCGCCGCGCGCCGCTCGAGGACCCGCACCACGAAGACGCGTGCGATTCGGCCGGCGCGCCAGATCGTCACCTGCTCCTGTCGCGACTCGACGTGATTCGGTGCGAGCATCGCCGCGTCGACCGCGAAGCGCCCATCGGTCACGAAGACGATCGTCTCCGCCCGCTGCCACGTCGCTCGCGGATACCATCGGTCGAAGTCGTCGCGGATCGGGGTCGCGCAGCCGACGGGTGGCGCGCTCGGCGTCGTCGCGAGGCCCGCTTCGAGCTGCGCGCAGATGACCCAGTGAGGACCGACGACGACCAGATCGCCGCGATCGCTTCCGGGAGCACGCGCCTCGACGGCGATGCGGCGCACGGCGGCGATCGCTTCGGGCCAGCCGTAGAGCTCGCTCGTGATGTCGCGCGAGGCATCGAACGACGTGGGCGCGAGACGGACGAGCGACGGGAGCAGGATCCACGCGTGCGCCGCCGCGACGATCGCGAGAGACGTCGCGAGCGATGCGATGCCGAAGCGGCGCGACACGAGCGGCGTCGACGTCGCGCGACGCGCGTAGTGAATCGGCAGCGCGAGGAGGGCCGGCGCGATCCAGTGCGGCTCCGCGACGCGACTCCAGAGGCAGAGCGGGACGAGGACGACGAGCGGCAGCGCGAAGGCGAAGAGGAGCAACGTGCCCGCCGCGTCGTTGGGCTCGTCTCCGATGCGGCCGCGCGATCGGACGAGATCACGTAGGACGATCGCTGCGACGATCGCGACGAGCGGCGAGAGGTAGGCGAGCTGGCCGCCGACGACCGCGGCGACGTTCCGTAGCGAGGGGCCCGCGTCGCCCTGCGTCTCGACGAGGCGATGCCTCGACATCGACCAACCGGTCCGCGCCTCGAACAGCGCGATCGGCACAACGACGAGCGCGCCGGCGAGGAGGCCGAGCCACGGCCACGCGGTGCGCGCGTGCCCGCGGGCGCTTCGCGTCGCGTACGTCGCTGCGAGCGCGAGGACGAGCGTGACGCCGCTCACCTTCGCGGCCGTCGCGATCCCCGCCGCGAGCCCGGCGCCGATCAAGAGCGCCGACGCCCGCGCGCTCGCTGGCGCCGCGCGCAGCCCCGCGGACGCGAGGCCCAGCGCGGAGAGCCAAGCGATCGCCAGCAAGAGATCGGGCGTCATCGCGAACAGACCGATCGCGATCTCCGGGACGACCGCGACCGCACACGCGGCGACGAATGCGGCGCGCCAGCTCGCTCCCGCGCCGCGTGCCGCAAGGACGACGAGCCAGGGCACGAGCGACGAGATCAGCGCCGTTGCCACGTGAGCGGCGAGCGGCGTTGGAGCGCCGTGCGTGGCGATTGCGCGCGCGAAGACGCCGACGAGACCGGGATGATCGAGGTACGCCGGCTGCGGGTGAAGCGCGTAGCAAGCGTAGAGCGCCTCGCTGTCTCCGAAGCCGACGCGGTGCGCGGCGTAGAGACGCACCGCGAGCAACGCCGCCGTCAGGACGACGAGCAGTCGCGCGGGTCCCTGCTCGAGTCGCGAGCGAGCGGGAGCACCCGTGCGATCCTGCACGGGTCCTAGAGCCACGGCTCGATCATCCGTGCCACGCGGCGCGACGGCTCGCGCTCGGTGCCGAGCTTCGCGTCGACCTCGTCGCACGCCGTCACGAGCTCCGCGCGCCGATCGAGCGCGTCCTCGAGCGCTTCGGCGAGCTTGGCAGGTCGCGCGTCGCGCTGGAGAAGCTCGGCGAAGGCGCGCCGGCCGAGGAGCACGTTGGGGAGCGCGACGTGCGGCGAACGCACGAGCGCTCGCGCCGCGATCTCCGTCGCGAGACCGACCTTGTACGCGACGACGGGAATCGCGTGCATGAGGGCCGCTTCGAGCGCCGCCGTGCCCGATGCGCACAGCGCGACGTCGAACGCACGCAGCACACCGAGAGCACCGACGTACGGATCCACCTCGAAGACCGGCACATGCCACTCCGCCGCGCGCTTCATCGCGTAGGCGCGCGTCGCCTTGTCGAGGCTCGGCGCGAGAAGAACGACGCCGTCGACGCTTGCGCGGTCGGCGCGCACGCGCTCGTAGGCGTCGAGCATCGGCGCGAGCAAGCGACGCACCTCGTGCGGGCGGCTGCCCGGGAGGAGCGCCACCGCCGCCGCGCGATCGGTCATCCCGAGCGCGCGACGCGCCGTGCCGCGTTCGAGCGACGTGGTTTCGCGCGCGGGGTGACCGACGTAGTGCGCGTCGACGCCTGCGTCGCGCCAGAGCGCCTCCTCGAACGGCAGGATCACCGCCATGCGATCGATCCCGCGCCGGAGCGACGGTGCGCGCCCTGCACGCCACGCCCAGATTTGCGGCGCGCCGTACCAGAGCACGCGAATGCCA